>SHXM01000170.1 GCA_009693325.1 Rhodoferax sp. | reverse complement strand
GTGAAAACCTCCATGTTGTTACGCAGCAAGCGCAAGCGCGCAGAGCGCCGCACCACGCCGGCCGTGACCATGCAACCAGCAATCGAGCCGATCTTGGAGACCTTGAACACCTGCCGGATTTCGGCTGTACCAATGACTTCTTCTTTCTTCTCGGGCGTCAACATGCCCGACATGGCGGCTTTCAACTCATCGACGGCGTCGTAAATGATGTTGTAGTAACGAATGTCGACACCATTGTTTTCAGCAAGTTTGCGCGCGCCAGCGTCGGCCCGGGTGTTGAAACCAATGATGACCGCCTTTGAGGCAATCGCCAGATTGACGTCGGATTCGCTGATGCCACCCACAGCCGTGTAGACCATCTGCACCTTGACCTCGTCGGTGGACAGTTTGACCAGCGACTGCGCCAGCGCTTCTTGCGAGCCCTGTACATCGGCCTTGACGATGATTGGCACCATTTTGATTTCGCTCGCGGCCATGTCGGCAAACATGTTTTCGAGTTTGGCAGCCTGCTGCTTGGCCAGTTTGGTATTGCGGAACTTGCCTGCCCGGTAGGTGGCGATTTCACGGGCACGCCGTTCGTCAGACATCACCATGAACTCGTCTCCCGCCTGCGGGACTTCGGTCAAGCCTTGGATCTCGACCGGAATCGACGGCCCCGCAGTTTTGATCGTCCGTCCATTTTCATCCAGCATGGCGCGCACCCGGCCGTAGGTGGAGCCAGCAAGCACGATGTCACCGGCCTTGAGGGTGCCAGACTGAACCAACACGGTAGCCACCGGGCCGCGACCCTTGTCAAGCTGGGCCTCGATCACCAGGCCCTTGGCCATCGCGTCCACCGGGGCGCGCAACTCAAGCACCTCGGCCTGCAGCAAAACCTGCTCGAGCAGGGCATCAATGCCCTGTCCGGTTTTGGCAGAGACGGAAACAAAGGGCGAATCGCCACCAAATTCTTCCGGTACCACCTCCTCCACCACCAACTCGTTTTTGACACGCTCGCTGTTGGCATCTGGCTTGTCAATCTTGTTGATCGCCACCACGATCGGCACCCCGGCCGCCTTGGCATGTTTGATCGCCTCACGGGTTTGCGCCATCACGCCGTCATCGGCTGCCACCACCAAGATGACGATGTCGGTGGCCTTGGCACCGCGCGCCCGCATGGCGGTGAAGGCCTCGTGACCCGGGGTGTCTAGGAAAGAGATCATGCCGCGAGCCGTCTCCACATGGTAGGCGCCAATATGCTGGGTGATGCCGCCGGCCTCACCCGAGGCCACCTTGGCGCGGCGAATGTAATCCAGCAGCGAGGTTTTACCGTGGTCAACGTGGCCCATGACAGTCACCACCGGCGCTCTTTGGAGGGACTCCGACTGCTGCTGCTGCACCTCGTCGTCGGTGAAGGCCTCCGGATCATCCAGGGCGGCAACAATCGCCTTGTGGCCCATTTCTTCAACTACGATCATGGCCGTGTCCTGATCCAGCGGCTGGTTGATGGTGACCATCTGCCCCAGCTTCATGAGGTGCTTGATGACCTCAGAGGCCTTGACCGCCATCTTGTGCGCAAGCTCTGCCACCGTGATGGTCTCTGGCACATGGACCTCGATGACCCGCACCTCTGTCGGTGCCGCCTGGCTTGCATGGTCATCACGGTCACGATCTGTGCCAGTGCGCCGCCCGCGCGGACCACCGCGCCAGTTGCTGGCCCGGCCAGCGCCAGCGCCAGTGTCGCCGCGGGTGGGAATCCCCCTCTTTTTGGCTGGGTCGCCAGCCCAGCTACTCGACAGCTTGGCTGATTTGACTTCTTTGCCAGCACCGGCTGGCGTTGTTGCTGCGGCAGCACCCGGCGCACCACCACGGGCGGGTTTGCTTGCCACAGTACCCGCAGCAGGCTTGTGCAGGGTTCCTTTGAGGCCGGTCTTGGCAGCATCAACAGCGCCAGGCTTGACTGCCGGTTTGACTTCTTCTGGCTTCTTCGGGGGGGGCGCTTTGTTCCCCGGTGCCGACATCATGACCCGGATGGCCGCGGCTTCGGCTTCAACCTTGCGTCGCCGCTCGCCAAGATCGGCGGCGCGGGCGGCGTCCTCGTCCGCCCTGACCTTGGCAGCCACTGCAGCGCTGGCGCGCTCTTCAACCAGCGTTTTGGCCAGGGCCTCTGCCTTGCTGGCTGCAGCTCGGGTTCGGGCGGCGGCGCTGCTACTGGACTCTGGCGCTCCAGCCTGGCCGTCAGTGGGCTTGGGCTGATTGGCAGCAGCCTCGGCCGCAATCAGTTCGGCGGCTTTGCGGCTGGCCATTTGCTCGGCCGCTTCCTGTGCCCTGGCCTCCAATGATTCACGCTGCCGCCGTCGCTCTGCGAGCTCTTCCTCCTGACGCCGTATCAACTCGGCTTGCCGGCGCGCTTCTTCCTCTCGGCGGACGAGCTCAGCGGTGTCCAACAAGGGAACTGCTGGGCTTTCTTGCTCGCGCGTGTTGCCAGCGTCTTCATGTGCCGACTCAGCACCGTCCTCGCGCCGCACAAAGGTGCGCTTCTTGCGCACCTCGACTTGAATTGTCCGGGCCTTGCCGCTCGCATCAGCCTGCTTGATCTCGCTGGTCGACTTCTTGACCAGTGTGATTTTCTTGCGCTCAGTGCTCGCAGTCCCATGGCTGGCCTGAAGATAGGCCAACAGGCGCTGCTTGTCAGACTCGGTGAGCTTGTCTGAGACAGCGGTTTTGGCAACCCCGGCAGATTTGAGCTGGTCGAGCAGGGTCTCACTTGATTTTTTGAGCTCTGTTGCAAACTCGGCGACGGTCGTACTGGACATTTCTTATCTAACCTTTGGGTTCGGCCGCGAAAGCCCGGTCGGGCTTAGGGCGGCCATCACTAAATATATTTTTTCATGACAATAACTTCATGCGTCAGAGGCGACTTCATTGGCAAACCAATGCTCCCGCGCTCTCATGATGATGGCCCGGGCCTGCTCCTCGGTGTGCCCAGTGAGGTCGGTGAGTTCATCAACCGCCAAATCGGCGAGATCATCCAGGGTGTGCACACCGCCGTCGGCGAGCTTGACGATCAGCTCGGGGGTGAGCCCGGTGAAGTCGCGCAGGTCTTGTGATACCTCTGCGCCGCTTTCTTCACGCGCTATTTCCATGGTCAACAAGGCGTCTTTGGCCCGTGCGCGCAATTCATTGACCGTGTCTTCGTCAAAGCTTTCGATCTCCAGCATTTCCTCAAGGGGCACATAGGCCACCTGCTCCAGGCTGGTAAATCCCTCGGCAATCAGCAGATCAGCGATTTCTTCGTCAACATCGAGCTTGTCCATGAACAAGCGACGCCCAGAGTCAACCTCGCCAGCCTGTTTTGCTGCCGACTCGGCAGCGTCCAGAATATTGATCTTCCAGCCCGTGAGTTCAGCTGCCAGGCGTACGTTTTGGCCACCACGGCCAATGGCGATGGCCAGATTTTCTTCATCAACCACCACGTCCATGGCATGCCGCTCCTCGTCCACCACAATCGACGAGACATTGGCCGGCGCCAGTGCACCAATCACAAACTGGGCCGGGTCTTCGCTCCACAGCACGATATCCACCCGCTCGCCAGCAAGCTCGTTGGTGACGCCGTTGACCCGCGTGCCACGCACGCCGACACAGGTACCGATCGGGTCAATCCGCTTGTCATGTGAAAGCACAGCAATTTTCGCGCGCGAGCCGGCGTCCCGTGCACAAGACTTGATCTCGAGCAGGCCCTGCTCAATCTCGGGCACTTCCTGGCGAAACAGCTCAGTCATGAATTCAGGCGAAGAGCGCGACAAAATAATCGGGGCTCCGCGCAGGGTCAGGTCAACCTCCATGATCATGGCGCGGACCCGGTCACCGGTACGCAGGTTTTCTTTGGGGATCATCTCGCCTCGGCGCAGCCGACCCTCAACCCGCCCGCTCTCGACAATGATGTCGCCCTTGTCCATGCGCTTGACCGTACCGACGAAAATTTTGTCACCGCGCGACATGAAGTCATTGAGCAGCATCTCACGCTCTGCATCACGAATTTTTTGCAGAATCACCTGCTTTGCCGCCATCGCACCAATCCGGCCAATGGGCACCGATGGCACGGCTTCTTCGATGTACTCGTCAAGCTCGATATCCTCGATTTGCTCCTTGGCCTCAAACAGCAAAATTTCCTGGTCTGGCAGCTGTAAACCGGCTTCATCCGGCACCACATGCCAGCGCCGAAAGGTCTCGTAGCTGCCGCTGTCGCGGTCAACCACGACTCGAATGTCGACCTCACCTGGATAAAGTTTTTTCGTGGCCTGGGCCAGGGCGGCCTCAACAGCCCCGAACACCACATCGCGCTCGACGTTTTTCTCACGCGAGATGGCGTCCACCAGCATTAACATTTCTCGATTCATGCCAAGACTCTCCTATTTCAACTCAACTTAATTCAGATTCATCGGCACCGGACGCGCCACTGTGCGCGCCCCGACCCTTGAAACTGACAATGGGCGCCAAGCGCGCTTCGCGTATTTCTTCCTGGGTAAACCCCAGCACCTGCAGCGGCGCGGCCAGGCGTTTTTTGCTCACCCTCTGCCCTGGTTTGACCACAGGCTCATCAGCCCAAACAATTTGCCATGAAGCTGCGCTGCCAACAGCCTTGCCGCGCTCCAGCCTGCCGCGAAATTTTTTTCGATTCGCGCTGGTCAAGCCCTGCGCCGCCGCACCCATCGCCGCCTTGAGAGTGATGTCAATCACCCGACCCACAAAACGCTCAAAATCCTGCTCGTGGCGCAGGGGCCGGTCAATGCCAGGCGATGAAACCTCCAAGCGTTTGTACTCTATGCCATCCACCTCAAGGGCGAACTGCAGTTGCCGGGTCACTTTTTCACAATCCTCAATCGTTACGAGTTGCTCACTGTCTGAGCCGCACTGAACCTGCGACCACGGCAGGTAGATCGTGATGCGCAACAGGCCACCGGCTGACCGGTCGGTGGCCACCAGGTCATAGCCCAGCCCGGCCACGGTTTGCGCAACAATTTCCGTCAGAGGCACGTTTAGTTAGGTAAAAAACAAAATAAAAGGCCAAAAAAAACGGGCGGTGATTACCCGCCCGCTTGGCCGTGAAAAACGGATTCTACCTCTATTCGTACGCCCAGCCCTTTGATTCTGAATCGTTTTTAAGCGGCTTTGCTCGTCAGTGCGCCGGTTTGAGGCGAAACGAGTTGTGAGGCAATTTGGTCTCGGGTGAGGAATCGATAGCCTGGCTATCGGTCACCAGGCGTGGGGCCAAATGGCCGCAAATCTCCTGCCAGACCCTGGGTAGGCTCGAAAATCCGGCTTATGGAAACTCTCGGTTAAGCAACCGAGGCGAGCAACTGGCGGGTGTAATCATGCTGTGGCGATTGGAACAATTGTTCGCAGGCTCCGGACTCGACGACCTCACCGTCTTTCATCACAAGCACCTGGTGCGCCATGGCCCGGATCACGTCCACATCATGTGTGATGAGAACATAGCTCAGGCCCCGCTCTCGCTGCAGGCGCTGCAACAAGCCAAGAACCTGTTTTTGGATGGTCACATCGAGCGCGCTGGTTGGCTCATCGAGCACCAGTACGTCTGGCTTGATGATCAGGGCTCTGGCAATCGCCAGGCGCTGGCGCTGGCCACCCGAAAATTCATGCGGGTAGCGTCGCAGCAGTGCAGCTTCGTCCCCATCCAGGGCCATGCCGACATCGCGCAGTGCCGCCAAAACAAACTCTCGCCGTGCCTGCGCGCTCAGCCCGGGCTCATGAACCAGCAGGCCCTCCCCGACGATTTCTTCGACTGTCAAACGAGGCGACAAAGAAGAAAACGGATCTTGAAAGACCACCTGCACCATGCGCCGCATGCGTTGGTTTTGCTGTGCGTTCACGCCCCAGGAGCTCGCCCCGACTTGCAACTCACCAGAGCTCGGCAGCAAACCCAGCAGCGCCAGCGCCAGGGTTGATTTGCCCGAGCCGGACTCACCAATGACACCCAGGGTCAGCCCCGCCTGAATCGCAAAATTTGCGCCCTGCACAGCGACAAATTC
>SHXM01000169.1 GCA_009693325.1 Rhodoferax sp. | reverse complement strand
AGATCATCGTCACCCGGGCCAACGTGAGCGTGGGCGAAGACATCGGCTTTTTACCCGGCACCGAAGAAGAAAAAATGGGCCCCTGGATGGGCGCTCTTGACGACAACCTAGAGGTGCTCGGAAAAACCGGCACCAGTTCTGGCGAGTGGGGTCGCGCTGCTACCAATGAGCTGATCCGCAACCGAATCAAGATCAAGAGCATGAACTTCATGCGGGGCCGCACTTTTCTAAACAAGTACGTGATCATCGACGAGGCCCAAAACCTCACGCCCAAGCAAATGAAGACCCTGATCACCCGCGCTGGGCCCGGTACAAAAATCATTTGCATGGGCAACCTGGCGCAAATCGACACGCCCTACCTCACCGAAGGCTCCTCGGGCCTGACCTTTGCTGTCGACAAGTTCAAGGGCTGGGCGCACGGCGGGCACATCACGCTGGCTCGCGGGGAACGCTCACGGCTGGCAGACTTTGCCAGCGAAGTGCTTTAAGCCCTGGCCGGCGCTTAAAAGTCGCCAGCACCCGACGCCAAGCTCTCAAACTTGGTGATTGGCTTTAGAAAAGCGAGCTTGATCATGCCCGTTGGCCCATTGCGCTGCTTGGCAATAATGATTTCAGCGACACCGGGTTCTTTGCAGGCCTCTTTGGTGTAGTACTCGTCGCGGTAGATGAACATGACGATGTCGGCATCCTGCTCGATAGCGCCAGACTCCCGCAAATCACTCATCATGGGCCGCTTGTCCGGGCGCGTCTCCACGCTGCGGTTGAGTTGGGACAAGGCAATCACCGGACACTGCAATTCTTTGGCAAGCATCTTCAGGCCGCGGGAAATTTCGCCCAGCTCGGTGGCACGATTCTCGCCATCGTTGGTCGAGCCGCTCATGAGCTGCAAATAGTCCACAACGATCAAGCCAAGTTTTCCGCATTGGCGCGCCAAGCGTCGTGAGCTAGCACGCAGTTCGCCAGAGCTTAAGCCAGCCGATTCATCAATGTGAAAAGGAATGCTGCGCAATTTTTCAATCGCCTCGGTCAGGCGCGGCCACTCGTCGTCGGTAAGTTTTCCGGTGCGAAGATGACTTTGGTCAATACGGCCAATCGAGCCAACCACGCGCACAGCCAACTGGGCCGCACCCATCTCCATTGAAAACACAGCAACCGGCAAACCCTCATTGAGCGCCACATGCTCGGCAATATTGATGGCCAAGGCAGTCTTGCCCATCGAGGGCCGGGCAGCCAAAACGATCAAGTCGCCAGCCTGAAAGCCAGCAGTCAGCCGATCGAGGTCATAAAAGCCGCTGGGAACTCCGGTCACATCGTTCGGGTTGTCCGCCATCTCCTGGACCCGGTCCATGAGTTTCACCACCAGCGTCTCCATGGCCTGGAATCCCTGCTTGGTGCGGGCACCTTCTTCGCCGATATTGAAGATTTTCTGCTCGGCTTCGTCGAGGATGGTGGCGACCGGCCTCCCCCTCGGGTTGAAGGCACTCGTCGAGATCTCGTCGCTGGCACTCACCAGCTTGCGCAAAATACCCCGCTCACGCACGATCTCGGCGTAACGCCGGATATTGCCTGAGCTAGGCACATACTGGGCCAAAGAATTGAGATAAGCCAGCCCGCCAATCTCTTCGGCCTTGCCCTGATTTTGCAAGTGCTCAAACACCGTGATGACATCGGCAGGTTTTGCCGAATTCACCAGTGCTCCGACGGCGCCAAACACCAGGCGGTGCTCAAAGCGGTAGAAATCACTCTCGGTGAGCAGGTCAGAGACCCGGTCCCAGGAACTGTTGTCGAGCAGCAAGCCCCCGAGCACGCTCGATTCAGCCTCGGCAGAATGCGGCGGAACCCGCAACTGGGCTAGCTGTCGATCCAGGCCATAGTCTTCATCGACGGCAGAAAGTACGGCTGACATGGTGTTTCCTTTTGTCTTGGATCTTATGTCAGACCAGGCCAAACGTCGAGTGAAAAGCTGGGCAAAACCGCTTGGCAAGCTGTGGAAAAGCTGTTGAAAGCAGGCGAATAATCGAAAAAAAACCGCCCAGGCAAACGCCCAGGCGGCTTGGACTCTCGTCGGCGCTTCGTCAGGCGGTTTCGCCGTAGACCGATACCTTGATTTCAACCACGACGTCGGTGTGCAGGGCCACACTGACCGCGCTGTCGCCGACCACCTTGATGGGGCCGTTGGGCATACGAATTTGCGCCTTGCTCAGCTTGTAACCAGTTTTGCTGAGTTCCTCGGCAATATCCGCATTGGTGACCGACCCGAACAGCCGGCCATCAACACCAGCTTTTTGGGTTAGCTTGCAGGTTGAGCCAGACAGCTTGGCGCCTAGGGCCTGCGCCTCAGACAAGCGGGACAGGGCAGCTTTTTCGAGTTCCAGACGGCGGACCTCGAACTCTTGCTTGGCCGCAGCAGTGGCCCGGCGCGCCCGACCTTTAGGGATCAGAAAGTTACGCGCGTATCCGTCTTTGACACGGACGATCTCACCAAGGTTTCCAAGGTTCACGACCTTGTCGAGCAGAATGATTTGCATGATGGCCTTCCTTAGATTCTGTGCTGATCGCTATAGGGCAACATGGCAAGAAAGCGGGCGCGCTTGATTGCAGTGTTGAGCTGGCGTTGAAAAATTGCCCGCGTACCGGTCAGGCGAGCAGGAATGATCTTGCCGTTTTCAGCGATGAAATCACGCAGGGTGTCGATGTCTTTGTAATCGATTTCCTCGACACCTGTGACTGTGAAGCGGCAAAAGCGCTTGCGCTTGAACAGCAAGTTTTGCGCTGGGCGCTTGGGGCGCTTGTCTTTGTTGTTGAATCGTTTTGGTCCGGGCATGATGGACTCCTTGAAAAAATGTGTACGTTATTAACTAACTGAAATCTTGCAAATGAAACACCAACTGTCGGCCTTTGAGGGGAGTAGCTAGAAAACCACTAAAGCTCCAGTTGCTACCAATACTCTGCCGCACCAGCCTCTCGGCAATGACACCAAACGCTACTGCCTTGACGGTGGCTTTGACCACCCTGGCCTGCCCGGCTTCGGTCACGCTTGACTCATGCTCGAGCACCAGGTTCAGCGCTGGCAAACCGGCCGGTGTGTAACGCATCGCAGCAAGCGACACCACGCTGGCGGTCAGTAGCAGTTGGTTGGCAATCGGTTTCTACCCTCGGTTGGCGTGCCGTGGCTCAGGCCTGGTACTCGGCATGCTGGGTTTTGCGTGCGTCTTCACGCTCCACCGTGCGCATCATGGAAGATGGACCGGTATCGGCTTTTTTCCGGAGTACCGTGAGGTGGCGCAGCACCGCATCATTGAACTTGAACGCGTGTTCGAGTTCGTCCATGACGGCTTGGTTTGCCTCGATATTCACACACAGATAATGGGCCTTGGCGAGTTTATTGATCATGTAGACCAATTGCCGGCGACCCCAGTCTTCGACCCGGTGCACTTTACCGCCGCCAGCGGTAATCATGCCCTTGTAACGCTCCAGCATGGCCGGAACTTGCTCGCTCTGATCCGGGTGAATCATGAGGATGATTTCATAATGACGCATCGATACTCCTTGTGGATAGCCCGGGACGGGCCGGTAAACCACCCCCAGCGTCTAAATTGAGGTGTGGTAAGGCGAAGCCCACGATTATAGGCCAGTAGCCTTTGCACCTCGCCCATCCGCCAAGGTCGCATGGCACTGGCGTCTTCTCAGGACGCTTCAGCGCTGCGCCGCGGCCCTGGGGAGCGGCAGCAGGCTGAGCAAAATAACCGCAGCAAAGCCTGAAAGGACGCCAAAAACGCCGGCAGACACCGGCTGTATGCCAAACCACAGACCGCTGCCTTGCAAGCCCAGAGCCAACCTGACCGGCGGTGCATTGATGACCATGTAGTACACCGTCATTCCGAGGCCGCTGAGCATGCCAACAGTTGCCGCAAGGTGGCTGGTTCGGCGCCAAAAAATGCCCAGCACCATGGCCGGCACAAAGGCCGCAGCTGCCAAAGAAAAAGAGGCGGCCACCAGATACAGAATGTCGGCGGGGCGTTGCGCGGCCACATAGGCGGCCACCAGGGCCACCAGCAGCAGAGCGAACTTGGACAGCATCACTCGGCGCACCGCGCCGGAGCGGTCAGTGCCCCCTTGGTAAAACATGTCGTGCGCCAGCGCATTGCCAATGGTGAGCAACAGCCCATCGGCGGTTGACAGGGCTGCTGCCAAACCGCCGGCAGCGACCAGGCCGGAGACCACGTAAGGCAGACCACCGAGCTCCGGCGTGGCGAGCATCACGATGTCAGCACCGATGCGCAACTCTGCAAACTGCAAAATGCCATCGCCATTGACATCATCCACCGAAATCAGCGTTGAGTCGACCCGCGCCCACTGCGCGATCCAGGCCGGCAAGGCGTCAAAGGGCTGCCCGACCAAGTGGCTCATGACCTCAAACTTCACCAAAACCGCCAAGGCAGGCGCCGAGACATACAAAATGGCAATGAAGAACAAAGACCAGGCCACCGAGCTGCGGGCCTGCGCCACCGTGGGCGTGGTGTAGAAACGGGTCAGCAAATGGGGCAGGCCGGCGGTACCCACCATCAAACAAAACATCAGCGCCAAAAAATTCCGGCGCGACAACTCAAAAGCTGCCTGCTCCTCAGGTGAACCCTGCGGATCACCGGCGAAAGGCTGGGCATGTAGCGACATGCCGGCCAGCGGCCGGGCCCGCTCCAGGCAGTCTTGCATAGCCCGCGTCCAGGTTTCACGCGCCGCTGCAGCATCGCGCGGCAAAGCCGCCAAGGCGCGCCGCGCGGAAAGCAGCGCAGAATCGTCTGCTGGTTGCGCCTGGAGTTGACGGATTTTCTCGCGCTGTGCGCTGCGATCAGCTTCCAGGGACGCCTCAACATCGCGCAACTTGGCAGCCAATTCAGCGGCCCGACGAGCATACACACGGCCGACCTCCCGCTCGGCTTCGGAATTCAGAAGTTGCTGCTCCAGCACAGCTATTTTTTGCAACTGTTGGCCATACACAAAGGGCGCCAGCGGATTACCAAGCTGCTTGTAGGCCAGCCAAGAGACCGGGATCAAGAATGCCAGAATCAACACCACATACTGGGCCACTTGGGTCCAGGTGACGGCCCGCATGCCGCCCAGAAAGGAGCAAACCAAAACCCCGCCCAGGCCGAGCAAAATGCCGATTTCAAATTGCACGCCGGTGAGGCGCGAAGTGATCAAGCCAACGCCATAAATTTGGGCTACGACATAAGTGAATGAGCACAAAACCGCAGCAAAAGCGGCAATCAGACGGGGCCAGCGACCACCAAAACGCAGACCGAAGTAATCCGGCACGGTGTACAGCCCCAGTTGCCGAAGGTAGGGCGCCACCAACAGTGCCAACAGGCAAAAGCCGCCAGTCCAGCCCAGTACATAGACCAGCCCACCGGGTTGCAAGCCGGTGCCCGAAAAACCTTGCAAATACAGCCCGCCGGCCATGCTGATGAAGGAGGCCGCACTCATCCAGTCGGCTGCCGTGGCCATGCCGTTGTACACCGGCGGAATCGCCCGGCCGGCAACGTAATACTCTTCAGACGAAGAGGTGCGGCTATAGATGCCAATGCCCGCATACAGCACCAGGGTTGCCAATAGGAAGGCGGCGCCCACCCAGACTTTTTTCAAGCCCCATTGCTCGGCAAGCGCCAGCCCAAGCAAAAAAAGCAGCAGGCTGACAACATAGACAGCAAAGCGGCGATTCAGCCCCATCACATAGTTTGGGTAGTTGGCGTCCAGGGGCTCGGCCGCTGGCTCACGGCGGTTGGCGTGCCAGGCGAACCCGGCGACGATGCCAATGAACACAAACACACTGCCCTGGGCCGCCAGCCAAAAGCCCAGCGGCCAACCGGCTAGGCTGCTGTGCAAGTCGCGGGCAAAGAAAACCACGCCGAAGGAGGCAGCGAACCAGGCAAGCAACAGCCAAGCGTGCACCCCCAATATCGTCGCCAAGGGACGGTCAGGCGGTATGCCGGACACCGGGTGGATTGCCATGCCGGCATCATGGCACCATCACCAGGCCGCTTCAATA
>SHXM01000014.1 GCA_009693325.1 Rhodoferax sp. | reverse complement strand
AAAACGTGGCGTACCCCCACTTTTTCTTGAAACTCTCTGTTTACACCCCCGTTTGTACCCCCGATTTGCCTTAGCTGTCAATAGCGGCCCTTAAACCTCGCTGCACTGTAACTAGCTGATTTACCAATGAAAAAGGCCTCTTAGTATCGCTACTTAGAGGCCTTTAGACTGTCTCTTGGTTGCGCGAGAAGGATTTGAACCTTCGACCTTTGGGTTATGAGCCCAACGAGCTACCAGACTGCTCCATCGCGCGGTAAGGAGACGATTGTAGCCTAATCGGCCTTCGATGACTCGGTGGATGGACTGTCCTCGACCAATTTACGATCCACCAATTCGACCAGCGCCATGGGTGCGTTATCTCCCACCCGAAAGCCCATTTTCAAAATCCGGGTGTAGCCACCCGGACGGGCTTTGAAGCGCGGGCCCAGATCATTAAACAGCTTGAGCACGCTGTCACGATCGCGCAGGCGATCAAAGGCCAGTCGGCGGTTTGCCAGACTTGCTTCTTTGGCCAAGGTGATCATGGGCTCAACCACACGGCGTAGTTCCTTGGCTTTGGGCAGCGTGGTTTTGATCACCTCGTGCGCGATGAGCGAGTTCATCATGTTGCGCAGCATCGCCAAGCGGTGCTCGCTGGTGCGGTTAAGTTTACGTAATCCGTGTCCGTGACGCATGGTGCTTTCCTTCAGTTTTTAATTGGCGCAGCCGTATCAGGTACTGCCCCTGCACTGGAGCCTTTTAACAGGCTCCGGGAATCAACGTTTTTCCAGGGCTGAGGGGGGCCAGCTTTCGAGTTTCATGCCTAGTGTCAGCCCGCGGGAGGCCAAAACCTCCTTGATTTCATTGAGCGACTTTCGACCCAG
This sequence comes from Rhodoferax sp., assembly GCA_009693325.1. Lineage (GTDB taxonomy): Bacteria > Pseudomonadota > Gammaproteobacteria > Burkholderiales > Burkholderiaceae_C > Rhodoferax. Next base: position 29,155 of record SHXM01000014.1, on the reverse strand, counting down.
ATTGGGCGTCTTCAACAGCTCGTTCTCACTGCGCTGTATGAGGTCGCCGATGTAATAAATATTCTCAGCTTTGAGGCAATTAGCCGAGCGCACAGTCAACTCTAACTCGTCCACCGGGCGCAGCAAAATTGGGTCAAACTGCGAACTGCCGCGCGGTGCTGGCATATCAAAAGCCGCCAACTCACTGCCTTCGAGTTGCGCGAACACGGCCAACTGTTCGACCAAGATTTTCGCCGATGAGCGCACCGCGTCCTCGGCAGAAATCGCACCATTGGTTTCGATGTCAACGATCAATTTATCAAGATCGGTACGCTGCTCCACCCGCGCGGCTTCGACCGTGTAACTGACGCGCTTGACCGGGGAAAAGGACGCATCGAGCACGATACGACCGATCGATTTGGTGGTCTCATCGCCATGGCGGCGCATGGTGCCAGGCACATAGCCCCGGCCTTTCTCGACCTTGATCTGCATATCGAGTTTGCCGCCGTGCGACAGGTTGGCGATGACATGGTCTGGGTTGATGATCTCGACATCGTGCGGCGTCTGTATGTCGCTCGCCAACACCGGACCATCGCCTTCCTTGCGCAAACTCAGGGTGACATCGTCGCGGTTGTGGAGCTTGAAAACCACGCCCTTGAGGTTGAGCAAAATATTAACCACGTCTTCTTGCACGCCATCAATCGACGAATACTCGTGCAGGACCCCCGCGATGGTGACCTCGGTGGCCGCATAGCCCCACATGGATGACAACAAAACCCGACGCAAGGCGTTGCCCAGCGTATGACCGTAGCCACGCTCGAATGGCTCGAGTGCCACCTTGGCACGGTTCAAACCGAGCTGCTCTACATTGATTGCTTTGGGCTTTAGTAAACTATTTTGCATGCAAACTTCCTCTCAATACCCCCGGCCCGTTACGCCGGTAAGGCTGGTGAAGTGCCCCAAATGCCGGGCCTGGCGATTGGGGAACGATTTCGAATGAACCAGCTTGGTTCGGCGATTAACGAGAATACAACTCAACAATTAACGATTCGTTGATGTCCGCACCAAACTGATCTCGGTCAGGAACTGTTTTAAAGGTTCCCTCCGCTTTCTCAAGATTGACATCCACCCAAGCCGGCATGCCGACCTGCTGAGCAAGTTGCAAGGCCTCGACCACCCGATTTTGCTTTTTCGACTTGTCTCTGACCGAAATCAAGTCGCCAGTCTTCACCATGTAAGACGGGATGTTGACGCTCTTGCCATTGACTGTCATGGCTTTGTGAGACACCAGTTGTCGGGCCTCAGCCCGAGTTGAACCAAAGCCCATACGGTAGACAACGTTGTCAAGGCGCGACTCCAACAGCAGCAGCAGGTTGAAGCCCGTGTTGCCCTTGCGGCGATCAGCCTCTTCAAAGTAGCGCCGGAACTGCTTCTCCAACACACCGTACATGCGTTTGACTTTTTGCTTTTCACGCAATTGCAAACCGTAGTCAGAGGTACGCGCACCAGAGGTGCGGCCGTGCTGACCTGGCTTGGAATCAAACTTCGCCTTATCCCCGATAGCGCGCCGTGCGCTCTTGAGAAACAGGTCGGTGCCTTCTCGGCGAGATAATTTGGCCTTGGGGCCTAGATAGCGTGCCACTTGAACTTCCTTTTTGTCATCTGCCGTACGCTGTACGGGAGCCAACAGCGCAGGGCGGTTGGCGGTGGGCTTGTTTAAAAATCAGATGCGGCGACGTTTTTGCGGTCTGCATCCGTTGTGAGGCACCGGGGTTACATCAGCAATCATGTTGATGCGTATGCCAAGAGCTGCCAGCGCTCGCACCGAAGATTCCCGGCCTGGCCCGGGGCCTTTGATTTCAACGTCAAGGTTCTTGATGCCCTGTTCAATGGCTGCGCGTCCCGCCACCTCAGATGCGACTTGCGCCGCAAAAGGAGTGGATTTGCGCGAACCCTTGAATCCCTGGCCACCAGACGACGCCCAGGACAAGGCGTTGCCCTGACGGTCGGTGATGGTGATGATGGTGTTGTTGAACGAGGCGTGGACATGCGCAACGCCATCCGCAACATTTTTACGAACTTTTTTGCGCACCCGTTGGGCCGCGTTACTCGCCGGAGCTTTTGCCATGGTGGTCTTTCAATACCGTTTATTTTTTCAGTGCTGCAGCAGCCTTGCGCGGGCCTTTGCGTGTGCGGGCGTTTGTCCGTGTGCGCTGGCCGCGCATGGGCAGGCCGCGGCGATGCCGAAAGCCACGGTAGCAACCAATGTCCATCATTCGCTTGATGTTCATAGTGGTTTCGCGCCGCAGGTCACCCTCGATGGTGTAACGGCCAATCTGGTCGCGGATTTTTTCCAGGTCTGAGTCTGTCAGATCCTTGATTTTTTTGGAGTAAGCGATGCCACAGGCCTCGCAAATTTTACGAGCGCGGCTGCGGCCTATTCCGAAAATAGCTGTCAAGCCGATCTCCGAATGCTGCCGCGGCGGAATATTGATGCCAGCGATACGTGCCATGTTGGTCCTCTAAAACTTTTTCAATCAACCCTGGCGCTGCTTGTGCCGCGGATCAGTACAGATCACCCTGACAACGCCCTTGCGCCGAATCACCTTGCAGTTACGGCAAATTTTTTTGACCGAAGCCGAAACTTTCATTTCTTTCTCCTAGATATTCTTGCTGAGCCGCCGCGCTACTGGCGCCTGGCACAACAATCTTGCAGTTACTTGGCTCTAAAAACAATTCTCGCCCGACTCAGGTCATAAGGCGTTAACTCAACTGTCACCTTGTCCCCGGGCAGGATACGGATGTAGTGCATACGCATTTTTCCCGATATATGCCCCAAAACCACATGCCCATTTTCCAACTTGACCCGAAACGTGGCGTTCGGCAGATTCTCAACCACCTCGCCCTGCATCTGAATAACATCGTCTTTTGACATGTGTACTGGTTACCTCAAGACGACTTGAAATTTGCCTTCTTCAAAAGCGACTCATACTGCTGGGACATCATGTAATTCTGTACTTGCGCCATGAAGTCCATGGTTACCACAACAATGATCAGCAGCGATGTGCCACCAAAGTAAAAAGGTACGTTGTATTTAAGAATCAGGAACTCGGGCAAAAGACAAACTGTGGTGATGTAAATCGCCCCGGCAAAGGTCAGACGCAGCAAAATTTTGTCGATGTACTTGGCGGTTTGGTCCCCCGGGCGAATGCCTGGAATGAATGCGCCACTTTTCTTCAGGTTGTCCGCGGTTTCTCGGCTGTTGAAGACCAGTGCAGTGTAGAAAAAGCAGAAGAAAACAATGGCTCCGGCGTAAAACATCACGTAGATGGGTTGGCCCGGAGTGAGCGAACTCGCAATGTCTTTGAGCCAGCGCATGGACTCGCCGGTGCTGAACCAACCCACTACTGTAGCCGGCAAAAGAATAATGGACGAGGCGAAGATCGGCGGTATGACTCCAGCCATATTGAGCTTGAGCGGCAGGTGCGAGGACTGTCCACCATAAACCTTGTTGCCGACCTGGCGGCGCGCATAGTTGACCAAGATCTTGCGCTGCCCGCGCTCAACGAACACCACGAAAAAGGTCACCAGGGCCACCAAAACAACGATGAGCAGTGCCACGATGATGCTCATCGCACCAGTGCGCACGAGTTCGAGCAGGCCACCAATCGCACTAGGAAGGCCGGCCGCAATACCGCCGAAAATCAGGATGGAAATGCCGTTTCCCAGGCCGCGCTCGGTGATCTGCTCCCCGAGCCACATCAGGAACATGGTACCGGCGGTCAAGGTCACGATGGCAGTCATGCGAAAGCCAAAGCCCGGCGCTATCACCAGGCCGGGGGAGCTCTCCAGGGCCAGCGCAATTCCCATCGACTGGAACAGCGCTAAGCCCAGGGTCCCATAGCGGGTGTACTGGGTAATTTTGCGGCGCCCGGCTTCACCTTCTTTTTTTAGTTGTTCAAAGGCGGGCAGCACATAGGTCATCAATTGCATGATGATCGAGGCCGAGATATAGGGCATTATTCCCAGCGCAAACACCGTGAAGCGCGACAAAGCGCCCCCTGAGAACATGTTGAACATGCCCAAAATACCGCCCTGTTGGCCATTGAAAAATTGCTGTAGCTGAGCCGGATCGATTCCGGGCACCGGAATATGGGCGCCAATACGATAGACGACCAGCGCCAACAACAGGAAAATAAGCCTGCGCTGCAGGTCTCCGTATTTCCCGGTTTTGGCCAGTTGCGCTGCGCTGGTTACCACGTGTTGATCTTCCTGAAGCCAATCAGCCGATGCTGCCGCCGGCAGCTTCGATAGCAAGTTTGGCCGCTGCTGTGGCACCAATGCCGCTGAGCGTAACGGCAATGCTGATCTCACCAGTTTTGATGATTTTGACCACCTTGGCGAGTTCACCAACCAAGCCCGCTTGCTTGAGCGTGACCAGGTTAACCTCTGTTGCGCCCAGGCGCTGCAGCGCTGTCAGTGTGACTTCTGCATTGAATTTGAGCAGTTGCGACTTAAAGCCGCGCTTTGGCAGCCGCCGCTGCATCGGCATCTGTCCGCCTTCAAAGCCGACCTTGTGGTAGCCGCCGGCACGGGATTTTTGTCCCTTGTGCCCACGTCCGGCGGTTTTACCAAGGCCAGAACCGATACCACGGCCGACGCGGCGCTTGTAATGCTTAGCGCCGTCGGCCGGCTGGATGTCATTGAGTTCCATCGTCTGTCCCTTAAAGCACTTTGACCAGGTAACTGATCTTGTTGATCATGCCGCGCACTTCTGGGGTGTCGACGAGTTCGCTGATGCTGCGGATTTTGCGCAAGCCCAGACCCCGAACAGTGGCCCGGTGCGATTCTTTACAACCAATCGGGCTGCGCACCAATTGGACTTTGACGGTTTGTTGTGTGCTCATGTGTCTGGCCCCGGTCAGGCGAAGATTTCTTCGATGGTTTTCCCGCGCTTGGCCGCCACTGCTGAAGGCGTTGTAGCATGCGCTAGGGCGTCAAGTGTGGCGCGAACCATGTTGTAGGGATTGGTCGAACCATGACTCTTGGCAACGATATCCGTGATACCCACGACTTCAAACACAGCGCGCATCGGGCCGCCGGCGATGATGCCAGTTCCCTTGGGGGCCGGCGCCATCATGACCGAGGCCGCCCCGTGCTGGCCCATCACCTTGTGATGGATGGAGCCATTTTTGAGTGACACCTTGATCATGTTGCGGCGGGCTTCTTCCATCGCCTTTTGAACTGCGGCTGGCACCTCTTTTGACTTGCCCTTGCCCATGCCGATGCGTCCGTCTCCGTCACCCACGACGGTCAAGGCGGCAAAGCCGAGAATTCGACCGCCCTTGACCACCTTGGTGACGCGATTGATCGCGATCATTTTTTCGCGCAGGCCGTCTTCCGGCCCTTCAGCCTTACCCTGCATTTTCGCTTGAACTTTTGCCATCTTTTTTTCCGATCTGCTTAGAACTGCAAGCCGGCTTCACGCGCGGCCTCTGCCAGGGCCTTGACACGGCCGTGGTAGGCAAAGCCGGCACGGTCGAAGGCTACTTTTTCAATGCCGGCGGCCTTGGCTTTTTCAGCCAGACGCTTGCCAATCAATTGGGCGGCGGCGACATTTCCGCCTTTGCCCGAGGCGCCAAGTTCCTTGCGAACCTCGGGTTCGGCACTGGAGGCCGAAGCGATGACTTTTCCGCCATCTCCGGACATCACACTGGCGTAAATATGCAAATTGGTTCGGTTGACGGTCAGGCGCGCTACGCCCTGCCTGGAAATCCGGATCCGGGTCTGCCGTGCTCTGCGAAGACGCTGCTCTTTTTTGCTCAACATGTTGCAGCTCCTTATTTCTTCTTGGTTTCTTTGATCGTGATCTTCTCGTCCGAATACCGAATGCCTTTTCCCTTGTAGGGCTCTGGCGGGCGGATCGCACGAATCTCGGCAGCAACCTGGCCAACGCGTTGGCGGTCTGCGCCTTTGATGACAATATCTGTGGGCGTCGGGGTGGCCACGCTGATGCCGGACGGCATGTCTTTGTTAACCGGGTAGGAGTAACCAACAGTCAGGTTCAGACGGGTGCCCTGGACTTGCGCCTTGTAGCCGACGCCCACCAGGCTGAGCTTGCGCTCAAAGCCTTTTGTCACGCCCTGCACCATGTTGTTAACCAGTTGGCGCATGGTGCCGCTCATGGCGTTGGCCTCGCGTGAATCGTTCGCGGGTGCGAAGCTCAGGCGACCATCCTGGGTGCTCACTTTGACCAGGGCATTTTGCGACAGCTGCAGGGTTCCGCCCGCACCTTTGACGCTAATTTGGTCTTCTTTGACCGACACGTCGACACCGCTTGGGATGGCGACTGGCATTTTTCCTACACGGGACATTTGTGCTTCTCCTCAATGTCACGCTTTAGACGACGTAGCAAAGTACTTCACCACCGACACCGGTGGCGCGCGCCTTGCGATCAGTCATGACCCCCTTAGGCGTCGTGACAATGGCCACTCCCATGCCGTTTTGCACCTGCCCGATCGCAGCGCTACCGCGATAGACCCGCAGGCCCGGGCGGCTAACCCGCTCAATGCGCTCGATGACCGGGCGCCCGGCATGGTATTTCAGGGCAATTTCAAGCTCAGGATTACCCGAGACTGTGCTGATTTTGAAACCGTCGATGTAGCCTTCGTCTTTCAGCACCTGTGCTATGGCAACCTTAACTTTGGACGAGGGCACACTGACAGTTGTTTTGGCAACCATCTGCGCATTGCGAATACGCGTCAGCAGGTCGGCGATGGGATCACTCATGCTCATATTGATGTCTCCTGCCGACTACCAGCTGGCTTTGACGATGCCAGGGATTTCACCTGCAAACGCCATTTCTCGAATCTTTGCCCGGGCCAGCCCAAAGTGCTGGAACGTGCCGCGTGGGCGGCCGGTGATCGCACAACGGTTTCGCTGGCGCGTTGGGTTGGCATTGCGCGGCAGCTTTTGCAGGGCAAGACGGGCGGCGGCGCGCTCGTCATCGCTGCACTTGGCGTCGCCAGCAGTTGCCTTGAGTTGCGCATGCTTTTTTGCGTATTTGGCAACCAGTTTGTCGCGCTTGAGTTCGCGCTCGATTAAAGCCATCTTAGCCACGGGTCACCTCAGTTCTTGAAGGGGAAACGAAAACCCGCGAGCAGCGCCTTGCACTCTTCGTCGGTTTTAGCCGTTGTGGTGATACTGATATTCAGGCCACGCAAGGCATCAACCTTGTCGTACTCGATTTCAGGAAAAATAATTTGCTCTTTCACGCCGATGTTGTAATTTCCCCGGCCGTCAAAGGCGCGCCCGGAGATGCCGCGAAAATCGCGCATCCGAGGCAGAGCCACCGTGACAAAGCGATCGAGGAACTCAAACATTTGTACGCCGCGCAGGGTAACCATGCAGCCAATCGCCTGGTCTTCGCGAATCTTGAAACCGGCAATGGCTTTCTTCGACTTGGTGACCACTGGTTTTTGGCCCGCAATCTTGGCTAGGTCGCTAACTGCATGATCCATGACTTTTTTGTCTGCTACGGCTTCGCTCACGCCCATATTCAGGGTGATTTTTGACAACCGTGGCACCTGCATCGGGGAGCTGTAACCGAACTTCGCCATCATCTCAGGAGCGACTTTTTCGCGGTAATGTTGTTGCAAACGTGCCATGTTTATCCCGCCTTGATTTCTAGGCCGCTGGACTTGTAAACACGGGTGCGTTTACCGTCAGCCAGCAATTTGATGCCGACCCGGTCTGCTTTGCCGGTGGCGGCATTGAAGATCGCCAGGTTGGACTGGTGGATCGGCATTGATTTTTCGACGATGCCCCCGGTGGTACCCTTCATCGGGTTGGGCTTGGTGTGCTTTTTCACCATGTTGATGCCCTCAACGAGCACATGTGCGTCGTCTTTGCGCAGAGTAATCTTGCCGCGCTTGCCTTTGTCGCGCCCGGTGATCACGATGACTTCGTCGCCTTTGCGAATCTTGTTCATGACGTGTCCTTACAAAACTTCTGGAGCCAGGGAGACGATCTTCATGAATTTCTCGGTGCGTAATTCACGTGTGACTGGTCCGAAAATTCGGGTGCCAATCGGCTCGAGCTTGGCATTGAGCAAAACCGCTGCGTTGCCATCAAACTTGACTAGCGAGCCGTCACTGCGGCGGATGCCCTTGGCAGTACGAACCACAACCGCGCTGTAGATTTCGCCTTTTTTGACGCGTCCGCGGGGTGCGGCCTCTTTAATGCTGACTTTGATGATGTCACCGACGCTGGCATAGCGGCGCTTAGAGCCGCCCAGCACCTTAATGCAAAGTACGGACTTTGCACCAGTGTTGTCGGCAACTTGCAGACGAGATTCTGTTTGGATCATTTCAAATATTCCCAACTTGCACCAGTTCGCCCTGTTGGCTTGGCTTTCAGCCATGCACACGAGGCGCTCTGATCAGTCTTGGGCCTGTCGTCCCCAATGTGAACCACTCACATTGCTTCCGTTAGGCAGAAACTTCGCCGGAGATTTCCAAGCGAAGCCAGCGATTATGCACGACTTTTGGGGTCATTCAAAGTTTTTTTGCTTTTTTAGGCGAGCGGACACCTGTATTGCTGAGCCAGCTCGATAAATTCATCGGTTTTGGGGTCTTGCCCGGTTTCCTGGCGCAGGATGTCGGCCACCCGGGCGGCCAAGCTGGCGGCAAGGACTGAATCAAGAAACAGCAGGCGCGCGCGCCGGGCCAAAACATCTTCCACAGTCAGGGCGTACTCATACCGCGCAGCAAAGCGGACCATGGCTTCAGTCAGGCCGCCGCCCAGGCCCGCACCTGCGCCGGGCAGGCTCATGAGCAGTGCCTGTTCGTCGCCATAGGTCGGCATACCAGGCAATGCCGAAACTGGGTGTGCGCCCAAGCTGCCGCTTTGTGCGCCGACCAGCGGCAATTGCGCTGTCAGCCCCTGCGGGCGAAGTGGGATCAATTCGGCGGCGGCGCAGACCCGAAGCACGTCCTCGGCCATGGCACGGTAAGTCGTCCACTTGCCGCCCGTCACCGTGACCAGGCCGCTGCGGCTGAGCAGAACCGTGTGTTCGCGGCTCAGACCTTTGGTGTTGGTACCGGAATCATCCGCGGGCTTGACCAGCGGGCGCAGACCAACCCAGACGCTTTTGACATCGGCGCGGGTGGGGCCGCGCGCCAAATAGCGGGCCGATTCCTTCAAAATGAAATCGATCTCCTGCCGAAATGGCAGGGGTTCGCGGGCCAAATCGCTGCGCGGCGTGTCGGTGGTGCCCAGAATCAAGCGCCCCAGCCAGGGCACGACAAAGAGCACCCGTCCGTCGGCAGTTTTCGGAACCATGAGGCCTACGTCAGCAGGCAAAAAAGAGCGTTCTACCACCAGGTGCACGCCCTGGCTGGCTGCGACCAGCGCGGCAGTGGCGCCAGCCGCACCGTTGAGGTCGCCGTCGCGCTGGCGCAAATCGTCCACCCACACCCCTGCAGCATTGACCACACAGGCCGCACTAATTTCAAAAGCCTGCCCGGTCTGCGTGTCTTGGCAGCGCAGGCCCGACACTTTGCCCGCCGTGTGAACCAGGTCGGTGACGCGGCAGTAATTAAGCAGCAACGCACCTAAACCGGCTGCAGTGCGGGCCAGGGCCAGGGCCAGACGTGCATCGTCAAACTGCCCGTCCCAGTATTTGACGCCGCCTTTGAGGCCAGCCCGCTGGGCAGTAGGCAACAGACGCAGTGTTTGTTCGCGGCTCAGGAATTCGGTCTTGCCCAGCCCAGCGGCGCCGGCCAAGGCGTCATAAAGCTTCAGGCCCAGGCCGTAAAAAGGCGCTTCCCACCAGTGATAAAAAGGTATCACAAATGGTAGGGCTTGCGCCAGGTTGGGGGCGTTGCCAAGCAGGATGGTGCGCTCGTGCAGTGCCTCACGCACCAGCCCAATATTGCCCTGCGCCAAATAACGCACACCGCCATGGACCAGCTTGGTTGCCCGCGACGAACTGCCCTTGGCAAAGTCGTGCGATTCAAGTAGCACCACGCGCAGGCCTCTTGCGGCGGCGTCAAGGGCAACGCCCAAGCCGGTGGCGCCGCCCCCCACAACGGCGATGTCATAGTGTTGGGGCTGCGCTAAGCGGCTAAGTAGTTCGGCGCGTTGTGTAGGAATAGGTGGTGCTGGGATGGCCATGAAACCCCAGAGTATTGTTCGTTTTAATTCTTTTTGTATAAGTATTTACCCTTTATTGTTTCTTTTTTGTTCTTTTCAGGCCTTGGCCTGGAAGGTTTGGGTTAAAAATAGGGCCATGGACCCCAACCCTAGGCAATTCAAACTGTTGGCCCTGGCAAAGACCGAGGGTTCGGTCAGCGTTGAGCGCTTGGCACAGGCTCTGGGCGTCACGCTGCAGACCGTGCGCCGCGATGTCCAGCGCCTGTCCGACGAGGGCCTGCTCAAGCGCTTCCACGGGGGCGTGCGCATGCCGGGCTCAACGGTAGAGAACATGGCGCACCAGCAGCGGGTCAGCCTGAACGCAGCCGGCAAGGCCCGCATCGCCAAAGCGGTAGCCGCCGCCGTGCCCAATGACTGCTCGCTGATTCTCAACATCGGCACCACCACCGAGGCCATCGCCCGGGCGCTGGTTCAGCATGCGGGATTGCGGGTGATCACCAACAACCTCAATGTGGCAAGCATTCTTAGCGTCAACCCACAATGCGAAGTGATTGTGGTCGGCGGCGTGGTGCGCGGGCGAGACCAGGGCATTGTGGGGGAGGCAGCGGTGGACTTCATACGTCAGTTCAAGGTGGACATTGCGCTGATCGGCATCTCGGGCATTGAGGCGGATGGCAGCCTGCGGGACTACGATTACCGCGAAGTCAAGGTGTCGCAAATGATCATGGCGCATGCGCGCGAAGTCTGGTTGGCCGCCGACAGCAGCAAATTCAACCGGCCGGCAATGGTGAAGCTCGCCACGCTGTCCCAAATTGACCGGCTGTTCACCGATGCCCAGCCGCCCGAGCCCTTCCCGAGTTTGCTACTCGAGGCCCAGGTACGGCTCGAACTCGCCCCAGCCTGACCCGGCCCCACCCTTACTGCCAAGCTCGCAGAGTCCCAACTCAACGGAGTTTCGTCACCATGACCTACCTGCTCGCCCTAGACCAGGGCACCTCCAGCTCCCGCAGTATTGTGTTTGATGCCTCCGGCCAGGTAGTCAGTATGGCGCAGCAGGAACTGCCACAAATTTATCCGCAACCCGGCTGGGTCGAGCATGACCCCATCACGATCTGGCAAACCCAGTTGGCTACCGCCAAGGCAGCGCTGGCCAAGGCCGGCATCACAGCGCGCCAAGTTCATGCGTTGGGCATTACCAATCAGCGTGAGACCAGCGTGGTCTGGAACCGGCGCACCGGCCAACCGATTCACCATGCCATCGTCTGGCAAGACCGTCGGGCCGAGCCCACCTGCGCCGATCTGCGTGCGCGCGGCCACGAGGCCCTGGTGCAAGCCAAGACGGGCTTGCTGATCGACGCCTACTTCTCGGGCACCAAGCTGCGCTGGCTACTCGACCACGTGCCCGGGGCGCGCGCTCAAGCCGAATCTGGCGAACTGGCCTTTGGCACGATTGACAGCTGGCTGATCTGGCAGCTCACCGGTGGCGCTGTGCACGCCACCGATGTGAGCAATGCCTCACGCACCATGCTGTTTAATGTGCACCGCAATCAGTGGGACGCCGAGCTGCTCGAGCTGCTCGACATTCCAGCTCAATTGATGCCCAAGGTGTATGCATCGAGTGCCCACTACGGCGAGCTTTTGCCCGAGCTGCTGGGCCATGCCATCACCATAGGCGGCGTGGCTGGGGACCAGCAAAGCGCCCTGTTCGGACAGGCCTGCTTCAAGGCCGGCATGGTCAAAAACACCTACGGCACGGGCTGCTTCATGCTGATGCACACCGGGCCCCGGTTTCAATCATCGGGCAATGGCTTGATCACCACCAGCGCTGCCCAGGTTGGGCCGCAAGCCGAGTTTGCTCTTGAGGGCAGCGTCTTCGTCGGCGGCGCTGTGGTGCAGTGGTTGCGCGATGGGCTGCACGCGATATCTGGCAGCAGCGAGGTCGAGGCGCTGGCCCACAGCGTGCCCGACGCTGGTGGCGTGATGATGGTGCCGGCCTTTACCGGCCTTGGCGCACCGTACTGGAAGCCCGCGGCCCGCGGCACCATCACCGGTCTGACACGGGGCAGCACCTTGGCCCACATTGCCCGGGCTGCGCTGGAGAGCATTGCCTACCAAAGCGCCGCCCTGTTGCTGTCCATGAGTCGCGACTCGATACAGGGGGGCGGCGCCCCGGTGGCAGAGTTGCGGGTTGACGGCGGCGCCTGTGTCAACGACCTGCTGATGCAGTTCCAGGCCGACCTGTTGGGTATTGTCGTGGTGCGTCCGGCCGTGACCGAGACCACCGCCCTGGGGGCAGCTTATCTGGCCGGGTTGTCCACCGGCCTTTACCAAAACACCGATGAGCTCAGCGCCTTATGGCGGGCCGAACGCCGTTTTCTACCCGCCATGGCACCCGAACGGGCACAGGCACTGATGGCGCGCTGGGAGCATGCTGTGCAACAGGCGGTTTTGTAGTCCGTGATTAGTGTGGCCAAACCGACAAAGAGCCAGTCAGTGGATGTCGCTAGACTTGGGGCCATGAGCAGCACAGCATGACAAATAGCATCGCCTTCATTGGCGGGGGCAATATGGCCAGCGCCATTATTGGCGGCCTGCTTGGCCAGGGCACGCCAGCCGCTGCGATTACGGTGGTGGAGCCCCATGCCCCGGCGCGCGCTGCGCTGCTTCAGCGGGGCGTGCTGGCCCAGCCTCAGGCCGGCGAGTTTCTGGGCGCTGCGGCCTTGGTGGTGTGGGCGGTCAAGCCGCAACTGTTTCAAGCCGCGAGCCTGCCAGTGCGGGCCCATACCAGGCGGGCCTTGCATCTGAGCGTGGCAGCAGGCATCCGCACTGAGAGCATCAGCCGCTGGCTGGACAGCGAACAGGTGGTACGCGCCATGCCCAACACACCTGCCTTGATTGGCAAAGGCATCACCGCGCTGTTTGCACGGGCGGAAGTCACGCCAGAACAACGCTCCCGGGTCAGCCAGGTGATGAGCACCACGGGGGGGGTGATCTGGCTAGATACCGAGGCGCAGCTTGACGCCGTGACCGCCCTGTCGGGCTCCGGCCCAGCCTATGTGTTTTATTTTCTTCAGGCCATGCGCGAGGCCGGTGTGGCCATGGGCCTGCCAGCCGAGCAGGCCTACGAATTGGCGGTGGCCACGTTTATTGGCGCAGGCGAATTAGCCCGCGCCTCCAGCGAGTCCGCCGAAGTGTTGCGTCAACGGGTCACTTCAGCCGGCGGAACCACCCATGCGGCCATCACATCGATGGAGCAGGACAACATCAGCGCCGGTTTTGTGCGGGCCATGCAAGCGGCCCGACAACGGGCTCTGGCCATGGGCGACGAATATGGCGGCGCCTGAGTCGCCTGGGGCGCGCAGGCTGCCATCAGGGGCGCGCCAGCGCCAGCGCAATGCCCAGAAAAACCGTGAAACCAAGCCAGTGGTTCAGGCGAAAGGCCTTGAAGCAACCCGCGCGGCTGCGGCTGCGAATCATGCGGTAATGCCACAGCACTTGCAATAGCGCCAAGCCCATGGCGGCCAAAAAAACAGGCGAAAGGCCATGCTGCAGCAACGCCAGCGACCAAATTGCCAAGTACAAAAGATAGCAGGCGAGCACCGCGACAACATCGTAGCGGCCCAGTGTGATGGCCGAGGTTTTCAGGCCCAGGCGCAGGTCATCGTCGCGGTCAACCATGGCGTATTCAGTGTCGTAAGCCAGCACCCAAAACAGGTTTCCCAGTAACAGCAGCCAAGCCAGGGCAGGCACGCTGGCTGCTATGGCGCTCAAGCTGGGCACATCACTGCCCTGCACTGCCGAAAAGGCCATGGGTACACCAAAACTGAAGGCCACACCCAGTACGGCCTGCGGCATGGCAATAAAACGTTTGGCATAGGGGTAGGCCAGTGTGATGGCCAAGGCCAGCACTGACCATAAGACAGTGCTCAGCCTGGTGGTCAGCACCAGCCCAAACGCCAGCAGCGCCAGTCCGGCCCCCAACAACAGCGCCTCGCGCACCGACACCGCACCGGCGGTCACCGGCCGCTGTGCAGTGCGTTTGACATGACGGTCGAACTCCCGATCAGCGACATCGTTGACACAGCAACCGGCGCTGCGCATCAACACAGTGCCGGCTGTGAACACCAGCAGCAAATGCCAGCCGGGAAAACCTCCCGCAGCAATCCACAGCGCGCTCAGTGTTGGCCAAAGCAGCAGCAGCCAGCCAGCCGGGCGGTCCCAACGAATGAGGTTCAGGTACAGCGCGATGCGCAGGCCAGTTTTGCCCATGGCCAAGACCGTCGCCTCAGGACAGGCGCTTGACACCCGCGAGTTCGCAGGCGTAGACCGCATTGCGCAGGGCGGCAATGGCCTCATAGCGGGTGAAGCTGCGCCGCCAGGCCAGCACCACCCGGCGCGTGGTCGGCTCACCGGCCAATGGCAGGTATTTGATGTGGGGATGTGGATTGCGCTGGCGCCTGGCGCTGACGACCTGCGCCTCCTTGGGCACGCTCAAGCGGGGTACCAGCGTTACCCCCATGCCAGCGGCCACCATGTGTTTGATGGTCTCAAGCGACGAGCCTTCAAAACTGCGCCGGATACCCTCGGCATGGGTCGAGAAACGGGCAAACTCGGGGCAGACCTCCAGCACATGGTCTCGAAAACAGTGGCCACTTCCCAGCAGCAGCAGGTTCTCGTTTTTAAGCTCTTGCGTGCTGACGCTGCTGCGCTTGGCCAGCGCATGGTTGGACGGCAGTGCCGCCCAAAAGGGCTCGTCGTAAAGGGGGGCAATTGCCAGCCCGGCGTCGGGAAACGGCTCGGCCAGAATGGCGCAGTCAATCTCGCCGGCCCGCAGCATCTCAAGCAATTTGACGGTGAAGTTTTCCTGCAGCATCAAGGGCATTTGCGGCGTTTGGCTGATCACCTGGCGCACCAGGTCAGGCAGCAGATAAGGCGCAATGGTGTAAATCAAACCCAGCGTCAGAGGCCCGGACAGCGGGTCTTTGCCGCGCCGGGCGATTTCTTTGATGTGCGCCGCCTGCTCCAAAACGCTTTGCGCCTGGCGTACGATTTCTTCACCCAGGTGCGTGAGGGACACCTCACTGGCACTGCGCTCAAAAAGCTTCACCGCCAACTCTTCTTCGAGCTTCTTGACAGCCAGCGACAGGGTAGGCTGCGACACATGGCAGGCTTCGGCCGCCCTGCCAAAGTGCCGCTCACGCGCCACGGCAACGATGTACTTGAGTTCGGTCAGGGTCATGCCGCTATTGTGCTAGCACCGGTGAGCCAGCCCTTAGGCCTTCAAATACTCGGTTTTCCCGCCCAGCCAGCGCTGCTCATGACGCCTCGCGAGCTCGGGGCAGGCGTCAACCAGCACAGGCGCGGTCTGGCGGGCCCAGGAGAGCAGCGCCTGGTCATGGGCCAGGTCAGCAAAACGCAGCAGTGCCGCGCCCGATTGGCGCGCCCCCAAAAACTCGCCGGGCCCACGAATCTCAAGATCACGCCGGGCAATCTCGAAGCCGTCGCCCGTCTCCAGCATGGCCCGAAGCCGTGCCCGGGCGGTTTCGCCCAGCCGTGGCGCATCGCCTGTGCTGTACAAAAGAAGGCAGGCCGAGGCCGCCGCACCACGGCCCACACGCCCGCGCAACTGGTGCAATTGCGACAGGCCAAAGCGCTCGGCGTGCTCGATCACCATCAGGGAGGCATTGGGCACATCCACCCCCACCTCGATCACGGTGGTGCTGACCAGCAGGCCCATCTGCCCGCTGGTAAACAGCGCCATCACAGCCTTCTTCTCGGCCATGCTCAGGCGCGAATGCAGCAAGCCCACCATTACCCCGGGCAGGGCGGCGCTTAGCTGGGCATGGGTCTGGGTGGCGTTGCTCAAATCGAGCGCCTCACTTTCTTCGATCAAAGGGCAAACCCAGTAGATTTGGCGCCCCAGCGCCGACTGGGCCCGAATGCGTTCAATGACTTCATCGCGCCGGCCCTCGCTGAGCACTTTGGTAACGATCGCGGTGCGCCCGGGCGGGAGTTCGTCGAGCGTGGAGACATCAAGATCGGCGTAGTAGCTCATGGCCAGGGTGCGCGGGATTGGCGTGGCCGTCATCATCAGCAGGTGTGGCTCCTGCGCCTGGCCAATGAGCTTGGCACGCAGGGCCAGCCGCTGGGCCACACCAAAACGGTGCTGCTCGTCGATGATGGCCAGCGCCAGTCGATTGAACAGTACTTTGTCCTGGATCACCGCATGGGTGCCCACCACCAGCGTGGCCTCGCCGCTGGCAATCAGGGCCAACATGATGCGCCGCTCCTTGGGTTTTTGGCTGCCGGTGAGCCAGGCGGTCTTCACCCCCAACGGCTCAAGCCAGCCCACCAGTTTGGCAAAGTGCTGCTCGGCCAGAATTTCTGTGGGAGCCATCAGTGCGCACTGCCAACCGGCGTCAATGCACAGGGCCGCCGCCAGCGCCGCCACCACCGTTTTGCCCGAGCCGACGTCGCCTTGCAGCAGCCGGTGCATGGGCGTCTGGCGACCCAGGTCGAGGGCGATTTCGGCGCGCACGCGCTGCTGCGCCCCAGTCAGCGTGAACGGCAGTGCGCCCAGCAAGCGTTCGGCCAAGGGGTCCGAGCCGCTGGGCTTTGGCAGCAAGAGCGGCGCCTGCAAACCAGCGCGGGCCCGGCGGGCCTGCAACTGCGAGAGCTGCTGCGCGAGCAACTCCTCGGCCTTCAAGCGCTGCCAGGCTGGGTGACTGCGGTCCTCAAGCGTGGCAAGGGCCACATCGGGCGCCGGATAGTGCAAAAAAAACAGCGCCTCGCGCAGGCTGTAGGGCGGTTTCTGGTCGAGCTGAGCGAGGTTTTCCATGGGGATCGTCTCACTCAGGTCGGCCCGGCTCAGCGCGCTTTCGACGGCGCGGCGCAGATAGGCCTGTGCCAACCCTGCCACACTTGAATAAACCGGCGTGAGCGCCTGAGGAAGCTCGCCCCCGGCCGGGCGAAAGGCCGGGTGCATCATCTGCCAACCCAAAAAGCCACCTCGTATCTCGCCGCGCAAGCGGATGCGATTGCCAACCGCCAGCGCTTTTTGCTGGGCCGGGTAAAAGCTGAAAAACCGCAGGGCGCAGCGCTCGTCGCCCTCCTCCACTGTCACCAAAAGCTGGCGGCGTGGACGCAGGCTCACCTCGCTGGCCGTGACCACGGCTTCGATCTGCACCAACTCGCCATCGCGAGCATCACACAGGCGGGTGATGCGGGTTTCGTCCTCGTAGCGCAGCGGCAAGTGCAACGCGAGGTCAATATCGCGGCGTAAACCAAGCTTGAGCAGGGCCTTCTGCGGGCCAGACAGGGGCCGGCTTGCCACGGTGGGCAACACAGGGTCGGACATGCTTGCATTGTCTCGCATTGGGTTGGTAGGTTGGTTGGTTGGTGGATGGGTGGGCAGCCGGCCAGGTCGACGCGTGGACTGCTTGGCACAGCGCCGGCTTGCTCAAACAGCCAGTGTTAGCATTGCCAGCCATGCTGTGTGCAGACACCCTAGGTACAAACGCTCCTGATTCACCTGTGCGCAAAGCCACGACAGTGCATGTCCAAGCGCTTTGATATCGTAGCCATCGGGGAGGCCATGGTTGAGTTCAACCAGACCAGCGCACCGGGCAACTGCACCTATTTGCAAGGCTTTGGCGGCGACACCTCCAACGCCGTGATTGCAGCGGCCCGCCAGGGCGCGCGGTGCGCCTATGTGACCCGCCTGGGCGACGACGAATTTGGCCGCATGTGCCTGGCGCTGTGGGCCAGCGAAGGCGTGGACAGCAGCGCCATCGAGATCGACCCCTCAGCGCCTACCGGCGTCTACTTTGTGCGCCATGATTCGCGTGGCCACTCTTTCAGTTACCTGCGTGCTGGCTCAGCTGCCAGCCGCATGACGCCCCAGGGTATTGCCAGCCAGTTGCTGGCCGACACCCGGTTTTTGCATGTCTCGGGGATCAGCCAGGCCATCAGCCCCAGTGCGAGGGCCGCAGTGCGGCATGCTATTGAATCCGGACGCGCGGCTGGGGCCAGCATCTCTTATGACCCCAACCTGCGCCTGCGACTTTGGCCTATCGAGTTAGCCCGCGCGGTGATTATTGAGACCATGGCGCTGTCGGATGTCTTTTTGCCCAGCCTGGACGACTTGCAAACCATCAGCGGACTGCTGGCACCTGCTGACATTGTTGACTGGTGCCACCTGATGGGTGCGCCATGGGTGGTGCTCAAACTCGGCGCGCAGGGCTGCTTGGTGTCAGACGGCACCAGCCAGTCCGCCATCCCGGCCTTTGCTGTGGAGGCGGTAGACGCAACGGGCGCCGGGGACTGCTTTGACGGCAGCCTGTTGGGCCGCTTGGCTGCCGGGGACGATTTGCTGACAGCAGCCCGCTGGGCCAGCGCCGCGGCTGCCATCGCCACCACCGGCTATGGCGCTGTCAAACCACTACCCAGCTTTGCTGAAGTGGCCCGGCTGGCAGCAGCTGGCAGCGGCCACTGAGCCCGGCGCGAGACCGGTTCACACAGGCCAGCACTTGATGCCACAGCAAGCGCTTCGCCCCGGCCAACTGGCCATTGCACTGATGCTTGCCGCAACCGCCATGACAGCGGTGCAAAACACGCTGATACGGCTGCTGGCCGACAGCGGCATACACCCCTTCGAGATCGCTTTTTTTCGCAGCTTGTTTGGTTTTGTCAGTGTGGCTGCTCTGGTTGGATGGCGGGTGCGCTCATTGCCGCAGACCAGCGCCATCGGCTTATTGGGCGCCTCTGGGGTTTTGCACATGGTGTCGATGCTGGCTTTTTTTTATGGCCTGTCTCTCATGCCCCTGAACGACTCGGCGGCCCTGACCTTTGCTACGCCACTTTTTGGCACCTTGGGCGCAGCCTTTTTCCTGCGCGAAAAGGTAAGCCCCAGACGCTGGGCGGCGATTGGCATCGGGTTCATTGGCGTGATCATTGTGCTGCGCCCTGGCGCGGTGCCGCTGGGCCTGGGCCCGGGACTGGTGCTTTTGTCCACCGTATCTTTTGCCGGAGTCACGGTGCTGATCAAGCGCTTGTCCGGTACCGAGTCGACCATCACCATTGTGTTTTATCAAAGCCTGTTTGTATCGCTGTTGACCCTGCTGCCCGCCGCCATAGTGTGGTCTTGGCCCACCGGCTCCGGGCTGCTGATGCTCATCAGCCTGGGCCTGCTGGGCACACTGGGCTGGCTGTGCTTCACCCGGGCCTTTGCCCTGGCGGATGCCTCGGCTATCCTGCCCCTGGAGTTTGCCCGCCTGCCCTTTATCGCCCTGCTGGCCTATGCCCTGTTTGGCGAAATCCCAGACCGCTGGGTGTGGCTGGGCGCAAGCGTGATATTTGCATCCACTCTGTATGTGGCGCGCCGTGAGCACCTGGAGCATCGGGCAGCGGCCCTGCTTGACGCTGGCCTGGGCGCCAAGTTGCCCCGGTGAAAAGGCCTTGGTAGCGTCCGGTTTGAGACATTCGGCGCGCCCGATTCGTGGCGCCTTCCAAGGCGGTGAGCCATGAGCCTGCAGAACTTTGTCATCAGCACCCTGATGCGCTTAGCCCAGCGCGCCAGTTCCAAGCTGAGTGCCGAGCACCGCTTTCGGCGTAACCGGCGCTTTCTGGCCACAAACCGCAGCAAACCCGGGCCTGCGGTGCAGATCAAGCCTGATCAGCTGGCCGGCCTACCGGTGGAATGGGTGACGCCACGCAACCTGACGCAGCCCGACACAGCGCCAATCTGCCTGTACCTGCACGGCGGGGCCTTTGTGATGGGCGGGCTCAACAGCCACCGCGACCTGGCCGCTCAATTTGCACAGCGGGCGCAGATCCGGCTGCTGATGGTGGACTATCGGCTGGCGCCCGAGCACCCGTTCCCGGCGCCACTGGATGACGCCCTGGCGGTGTACCAAGCGCTGCTGGCGCAGGGTATCCCGGCACAACGCCTGCTGCTGGGCGGCGACAGCGCCGGCGGTAACCTGGCGCTAGGTACAGCGCAGGCCATCCAGGCGCAAGGCCTGGCGCCGCCAGCTGCCCTGGTGCTGTTCTCACCTTGGCTGGATTTGACGGGTCAAAGCCCATCGCGCCAGGCCAATGCCGCCAGCGATGTGATGCTGTCGCAGCAGGTGCTGGACGAGGCCGCCGCCGTGTACGCGCCTGGCATGGCGCTGGGCGATGCCCGGTTGTCGCCGCTGTTTGGCCCGTTGGCCGGCCTGCCGCCCTGCCTGCTGATTGCCAGCAGCGCCGAAATTCTGATTGATGACGCGCGGCGTCTGAAGCAACTCCTGCTGGCCGCGGGCGGCCAGGTTGAACTGCTGGAATGGGCCAATACACCGCATGCCTTCCCAGTAATGGCGCGCTACCTTCCTGAAGGGCGGGCGGCGCTGGATCAGACGGCGCGGTTTATTCGGCAGCAGACCCTCACTTGATCTGGTACACCGCCACCGAACCAGTCACCTCGTAACCAACCACCAGCAAGGCCACCCCGTTGGGGCTTTGCGCTGCGGGGATGAATTTCAGCCCCTCAGGCGAAATGTCACCATCGGTCAGATCCGTGGTGTTGCGAACGTACTGCACAAACTTTGGCTTGCGCGGGTTGGTGATCTGGTACATCAAAATGCCACTGGCACGCTCCAGACCGATAAACGCGTAGGTCTCGCTGCCAATTTGGCCCACCACGACAGACTCTGGCTCAGGGCCTTTGTTGTCGAGCCGACCCAGCAGCTGATCGGCCTTGAACAAGGCTGCGGACTTGGTCACGTCATCAGCCGCGTTGTTGTAGACGATGCGTTCCACGTCGTCGCCTGAGTCGAACACCTGCAGGCCAGTCTCGGCGTCCCAGATCGAGAACGATCGGCCGCCCAGCACATACAGACGGTCGTAGTCACCGTCGCCATCGGTGTCGCCGAACTTGCCATTGGCATCTTTGGCCATCAGGGTCAAGCGTCCCAACTCTTGTGCGGTCTTGATGGCGTCCACGGTCGCAGCCGGGAAAGCCGTTGGGTCAAGGCTGGCGACCAAGTCGGCAAAGCGCGCAGTCTCAGCAGAGGCGCCGGTCAGGAAGTCGCCGCGGTCATCCCCTTCGTTAGCCGTGAGGAAATAGGTCTTGCCGTTGAGGGTGACAGTTGCAATGCCGTCGGGCATGTAGACACCAAACAGGTTGGGGTAGTTTTTAAGCTGTGCCGGCTGGGTCGGACTGTTATAGACAGCACTCGTGGTGCCGGCATACCGGTCCGAAGCTGCGATCCGGTTCTTGGTCGAGTAGTCCTTGTAGCCCAGGGCAAAAATCTTGCTGATCCTGGCATTGGCCAGATCGACCACAGCCACGGCATTGTTCTCCTGCAGGGTAACAAACGCGGTTTTGCTGTCCGCTGAAATCGACACATATTCAGGCTCAATATCCTGCGCCACGGTGGCACCCGGGCGCCCGATCCGAACACCGGCGGGCAGCTCGCTGCGCCGGCTTCCGCCGACATTGAAGTCGCTAAAGCCAAGAGTTATGGCCGTATCGGCCGGCACACCGTTGGTGATTGGAATGATGGAGATGGAACCGTCCGGGTCAATGCCGTCCGTCATGAACGTGCTGCTGAGCTCGCCCTCAATGGCCACCACCAGGTACTTGCCATCTGGCGAGAAGGCCACGCCGTCCGGCAGCGAGCCGACCGTGACCTTCTTGAGGAAGGTGGCGGTGCCGGCCGAGCCCAGGCTGTAGAAAGCAATGACACCCGCACTGGTTTTGGGCGAGGACTGCACCGCGATGGCGAGCAGGTTGCCACTGACGTCCAGGCTCTGCACGCCGCCGGCCGTAAAGCCCCCGCCGTTCACATGAGCCGCCACATTGACTCTGGGCGCTGCCGTCAGATTGGTGGCGGTGGTGCTGTTGGCCAGCGCGGCAGTAGGCAGGGCAGAGAGGTCGATCCGGGCGAATGACGATGGCTCGGCGGCCGTATCGACCGTGACGAACAAGGATTTACTGCCGGGGTGGAAAGCAACAATCTCGGCCACCAACGACGGGGCAGCGACTGTACCGCCGCTGGCATAGCGCCCGACCAGGCTCATGCGTGGCAGGCCAGCATAGACGCCGAGTTGCTCGGTCATGTGTTGACGGGCCGCTGACTCTGATTTCAGGCTGGTTGAGCCAGACAGCAGGGCTGTGAGATCGTTATCGCTCGCCACAGCCCAGTTGGCCGGCGCCTTGGCACTTTTTGCAAGCTTGTTATTGTCAAGTTGGATACCGTTGCTGGGGTTGCCATCAGCGTCTGCCGATTGCAGCAAGCGCGCAATGGCGACTGCGGCTGGGTCTTAGGCCCCCGTGCCGCTGACCAAGTCCACGGGCGTGACCATGGCCGCGCCAGCAACCGGCGGAAATGCAATGCCACCGAAAGAAAACGTGACGTTTGCGCCCGGTGTGTACGAGAAGCGCCCCGAGGCGTCTGTGGTCCCCGTTATTGAGCCCGTGGCGTAGCTCAACCCCTCGACGGGCGCATCGACAAAGATGCCTGTGGTCAGGGGTGTTCCGCCGACGCCGCAGGCCGAAAGAATGGCGACAGTGATCAGGGAAAGTGACAGTGAGCGATTTTTCATGTGATGGCTATCGGGTGGTGGACGGGCCAACTGAATTTATTTCGCCCAGATGAAGAAAATATGACAGTCCATAACATCTGGCAGGGGATAGACGCCAGTGGCCGTGGTGAGGACCTGGCCCGGGCTGCTCAACGCATCTGCGCGCCCTCTTGAGGATCGAGCCGTACAAACCACCACAGCGACAGCACATTGACCAGGCCGATGACGATGAACGCGGGCGAGAAGTCCCCGGGCTGCAGGTCTATGCCATTGCCGCCATGCCAAAAGGAGGCTGCTGCCAGTAAGGCGGCCCCCAGCACTACGCCAAAGCTCAGCGAAACCTGCTGGGCCATGGAAGACAGCGCGGTGGCATGGCTCATGCGGGAGGCGGGGATTTCCGAGAAGCCCAGGGTGCCCAGGCAGACCATGCACATCGAAGTGACCAGCCCGCCCAGCATCAGCACCACAAACAGCAGCAGGTGCGGCGTGGCCGGCGTGAACTGGCTGTAGCCCAGGTAAGACAGGCTGCTGAGCGCCGTGGCGCCAATGAGCAGCTTACGGAAGCCAAATCGCCGAATGGCCCGGGCCATCACCACCCGTGTACCCAGCGCGCCGACCGAAGTGGCCACGGTCAGCGCGCCTGAGGCGAGCGGCGACAGGCCAAAGCCCAGTTGCAACATCAGCGGCAGCAAAAACGGCGCAGCGCCGATGGCAATGCGCAGGGGCAGGCCGCCAAACACCGATGCACGAAAGGTGCGGTGGCGCAGGATCGCCAGGTCAATCAGCGGCTGGGACCGCTGACGGCTGTGCCGCGTGTACTGCCACAGCAGCATGGCTCCCATCAGGGCCGCCATCCAAGACATTGGCACAGGCACCATGGCCCGGCCTGCGGTTTCGAGCGCACCCAGCAGCAAACTCAGACCCAGGGCCAGCAAGGCGAAACCGCCGAAGTCGAACGGCACGGGGTCAACCGCCGGCGGGTCGTCACTGACAAATGCCAGCGTGAGTGCGATGGCCAGCAGCCCAAACGGGATGTTGACCAGGAAAATCCAGCGCCAACTGGCAAAGGTGACGATGGCGCCGCCAAACAACGGGCCGGCCATACGCCCGATGACCGCCGGCACGGTAAACCAGACCATGGCCTCGACCATACCCTCAGGCGGCACGGCGCGCAGCAGGATGAGGCGACCCACCGGCACCATCATGGCGCCGCCCAGCCCCTGCAGGATGCGGAACACCACCAGCTCAGGCAGGCTGCCAGCCATGCCGCAAAGGGCTGAGCCCAGCGAAAACAGCGCAATCGCCAGACAAAATACCCGCCGCGCGCCAAACCGGTCGGCCAGCCAGCCGCTGAGCGGCAGAAACACCGCCAAGCTGAGCAGGTAGGCGGTGATGGCCAGGTTGAGGTGCAGCGGCGGCACCGCCAGTGAGGTGGCAATGCTGGGCAGCGCCGTGGCCATCACCGAGGCATCGAGATTTTGCAGGAAGAGCGGACTGGCAACGATGGCGGGTATCAGTCGGTCACGGCGCAGCAGCATGAACCCATTTTAGGGAGGGAGCAGGAACGGCCGACTGGCCGCCAGACACTGCGCGGCCCATTGCGGGGCGTCAATGGTTCTCTCCCGCTCAAGGTTGATCATCTCCATGCTCACCGGCAGGTCTGCCGGCAGCGCAGCAAACAGGCCGCGCAGGTCGATGTTGCCCTCGCCTGGCAGCGGGCAGTGTGCAGCAGCTGCTCGGTGCTGAAGTGGGTGCCGGCCTCGCCGTCGTAAATCTGGGCGTAGTGCAGCAGGCGGCACGGGATGGCGCGAATGTCGTCCAGCGTGGTGTGCGAGCGGCCAAAGTGCAGCGCATCAACCAGAATGCCGGCATTGGAAGGGTGGCCGGCGGCCGCCACCAGGCGCAGGGCGCTGGCGGCGTCCGGCACCGCGGTCCAAGGCATGAACTCCAGATCGGCCGTGAGGCCGAACGGCGCCATCTGCTCACACAGCCGGGCGTAGTTGACGGCCAGGCGTGACAGGTCGGTATCGTCACCGGCCACCAGCACTGCGCGGGCGCCGAGTGCGGCGCCGGCCTCGAACAGGGGCAGGTACAACCGGGGGTCAAAACCCTCGCCGATGCGCACGATCTCCAGGTCAAACACGCCCACGCCGGTATCGCGGCAGGCGACCAGGGTCTCGCGCAGCAGCGCTGCGTCACCCAGCAGGTGCTGCTGCTGGGCGCCGGGCGCGTTGGGCCACAGGCGCAGGCCAACAAAGCCGTAGCCAGTGGCGGCCGCCACGCGCACCGCCTCGGGCGGGCTGCAGCGGTGGCCCGTCAGGTAGGCCATGGAGCAGGCGCGGGCGCTCATTGAAGCGGCGACACTGCCTTGGGCAGTGCGATGGTGGACAGCATGTCGCTGCTCAGGCGCGCCGGGCCGCCCTTGGGCGACCAGGTGCCATGGGCCGCGGCCTCGCCCGCCGTGCAGCAGGCCTGGAGCTGGCTGGCGGCTTGGGCTGCGCTGCCGAAGGGCAGGGTCAGGTTGGCGAGTTCGTGGTACATGGTGGGATCTTGGCGTTGATTTACTTTGAACCGAGATTGTCCATGAGGGTTTGGCGTGCAGGTGGATGCAGTGACGAGGCAGTTTTGTCCTGACTGAGGCGTCCATAGCTTGGGCTATGGACAAGGAAGAAGGGCGAAAATGACCGTCAATGCGCCGCCTGCATCCAAACAGCACCGCAGGTGCGCCTAATGGACAATCTCGGTTAAATGAAGGGGCTAAAGAGTCAGTGCCATCCAGAGTTTGGCGGCAATTGGCTTGGAAGGTTTCAAGTTGATAAGTGTTAACCCTTGGTACGCCTGATAAAGGGCTATATTGAAACGATGATCGATCAAAATTAGCTATAAACCGGTGGACGTCAGGTTTGGCAAAGTCTACATATGGATCCACGCCTTGCGCGCTCGCCACACCGAAAAGTCCGGGTTACGGGACTTTTCACCACCTCAACCACTCTAGGAGACATTTCATGCAAGTTAGCAAACACCATTTACTGACTGCCGCCCTGGCCAGTCTGGCCGCTCTCGCCGCTGTACCGGCCCATGCTCAAGACACCATCAAGATCGCCAACATTGTTGAAATGTCCGGTCCCGGCACGACCTCGGGGGTGATGTTCAAAAACGGCGTCGAAATGGCCATCAAGGAAATCAATGCCGGCGGCGGCATCCTGGGCAAAAAAATCAGCTACACCACAGAAGACACCCAAAGCAACCCGGGCGTGGCCAAGGGCCTGACGCAAAAAGCTGTCGATAACGACGTTTTTGCCATCTTCGGCCCGGTCTATTCAGGCTCCATCATGGTCTCGATGGCCGAGAGCCGGCGCGGCGAGGTGCCCAATTTCACCGGCGGTGAAGCGGCCTCCATCACGCAGCAGGGCAACCCCTATGTGTTCCGCACCGCCTTCGGCCAGAGCATCTCGTTCCCCAAGGTGGCGCGCTACCTGACCGCCAAGTCTAAAAAGCTGGCCGTCCTGTATGTGAACAATGATTTCGGCAAGGGAGGCCAGGCCACCATCAAGCAGTTGCTGGCCAATTCGGGCACGCAAATCGTGACCGAGATTTCGACCGAAGCCGGCCAGGTTGACTTTTCTGCCGCCGTGATCCAGGCCAAGCAGTCGGGCGCGGACGCCCTGTTTGCCTACACCAACGAGGAGGAGTCGGCCCGCCTGCTGCGCGAACTACGCAAGCAGGGCTGGAACAAGCCGGTCATTGGCGAAACCGTGCTGACCAGCGCCAAGGTGGTGGAACTGGCCGGTGAGGCAGCCAACGGCGCCGTGGCCCATGTTGGCCTGACAGTCGAAGCGCCGCAACTACAGGCCTTTGGCAAACAGTACCAGGCCATGTTCAATACCGGGTCGGACCACAACGGCGTGAAAGGCTACACCGGCGTGTACATCCTGAAGGCCGCGATCGAGAAGGCCGGCAAGCTCGACCGCAAGGCCGCCGCCGCCGCCATTCGCAACAGCTGCTTCTCGGCCAAACAGTACCCCGGGGTGCTGATGGACGTCTGCTTTGACGACAAAGGCGACATTGACCGCGAGAGCTTCATCACCGAGATCCGCGCTGGCAAGACCGTGGTGGCCGAGACCCTGCCGGCGATGGGTAAAAAGTAAATCAATGGCGCAGCCCAACCGAAAGAGGCTCACGCATGTCTGACTTACCTTTTGTGTTGGCCGGCGTGATGGGGTGGCCGGTGGCGCACACCCGCTCGCCCGCCATCCACAACCACTGGATTGCCCAGCACAGTCTCAAGGGCGCCTATG
The DNA here is from genome assembly GCA_009693325.1 of Rhodoferax sp. Classification (GTDB taxonomy): domain Bacteria; phylum Pseudomonadota; class Gammaproteobacteria; order Burkholderiales; family Burkholderiaceae_C; genus Rhodoferax. Next base: position 2,159 of record SHXM01000014.1, on the reverse strand, counting down.
TGCAACTGCCGGTGCAGCCGGAGCGGCTGGAGGCGGCCATCCGTGGTCTGCCGGCCCTGGGTTTTGCTGGCTGCAATGTGACCGTGCCGCACAAGGTGAACGCCATGCGCTTCATGGATGAGCTGCACCCGGCCGCACGCCGGGTGGCGGCCATCAACACCATCGTGGTGCAACCGGACGGGCGCCTGCTGGGCATGAACAACGACGGTGCGGGGTATATCCAAAGCCTGCGCGATGCCGACGCTACCTGGCGTGGGAATGCCGGGCCGGCCTTGGTTCTGGGTGCCGGCGGCGCGGCGCGGGCCATTGTGGTGGCCCTGCTGGACGAAGGCGTGCCCGAGCTGCGCATCACCAACCGCACCCTGGAGCGGGCCCAGGCGCTGGCCGAGGCAGTTGGCCAGCGGGTCAAGGTGGTGCCATGGGCCGAGCGCAACGAAGCCATGGAGGGCGTGAGCCTGCTGGTCAACACCACCACCCAAGGCATGCACGGTCAGTCAACGCTTGATGTGGTGCTGGATGCGCTGCCCGCAGCGGCCATGGTGTCGGATGCGATCTACATCCCGATGGAGACGCCCCTGCTGGCGCAAGCCCGGCTGCGCGGCCACCGCACGGTCAATGGCCTGGGTATGTTGCTCAACCAGGCGCGCCCGGCGTTTGAGTCGTGGTTTGGGGTGATGCCCGAGATCACGCCTGAGCTACGCGCTGCGGTTGAGGCGACTTTTTAGAGCGCCCAGTGCCGTGAGCATCTTCGATCTGCCCAAGATCGACGGGCATTGCCATGTCCTCGACCCGCAGCGCTTTGCTTATCCGGCCGCAGTGGCCTACCACCCACAGGGCCAAGAGGTGGGCACGGCGGCTTATTTTGCACACGTGATGGCGGCCTACGGCGTGCAGCATGCGCTGCTGGTCGGCCCCAACTCCGGCTATGGCACCGACAACCGCTGCCTGCTCGATGCCATCGCCCATGGCGAGGGCCGCTTCAAGGGTGTGGCGGTGCTGGCGGCGGATACCTCGGCGCCCGCCCTGCGCGCGCTGCAGGCGCAGGGTGTCGTGGGCGTGGCCTTCAACTGTGCCTTGCACGGCCTGCCGTACTACCAGGACATCGACCCCCTGCTCGGTCGGCTGGCCGAGCTGGGGCTGTGGGCCCAGTTCCAGGTGGCGGGCGACCAACTGGCCGCCCTGCTGCCGCGCATCGAGCGCAGCGGGGTGCGCACGCTGATCGATCACTGCGGTCGCCCCGCGCTGGCGGACGGGCCCGATGCGCCGGGCGGGCTGGCGCTGCTGCGGCTGGCCGACAGCGGCCTGGGCGTGGTCAAGCTGTCGGGCTTCGCCAAGTTTTCACAGCAGGGCTACCCGTTTGCCGACGCTCAGGCGCATGTGATGCGGCTGTGGGAGGCCTTTGGCCCGGCGCGCTGCATCTGGGCATCCGACTGGCCCTACCTGCGCGCCAGCTACCGGCTGGACTACGGCACCCTGCTCAAGCTGGCCGAACACTGGTTCACTCCAGACCAATGCCAACACATGATGTGGGACACACCAAAAAGGCTCTTTAACTGGTGACACACCGATGACCGATTTTTTTCAACTCCTCTTCAGCGGTCTGGCCACGGGCAGCATCTACGCGCTGGCGGCGCTGGGCTTTACCCTGCTTTGGCAGGCCTCGGGCACCATCAATTTCGCCCAGGGCGAGTTTGTGATGCTGCCGGCCTTTGTGATGGTGATGCTGCTGCATGCCGGCCTGCCACTGCACCTGTGCTTTGCCGTGGCCTGTGTGGTCTCCACCCTGGTGCTGGGCTGGGCCTTCAAGCGCGGCGTGGTTGACCCATTGTTCAAGTACGGCATGATGCCCATCGTGGTGGCCACCATCGGCCTGTCGATTGCCCTGCGTAACGGCGTGCGCGCCGGCTACAGCTCGGAGCCGCAGCCCTTTCCGCAGGTGTTCCCTGACCTGCTGTTTAACTGGGGCGGGGTAATGGTCTCGGCCAGCGACATCGGTACCTTCGTCTTTGCGCTATCGCTGGTGCTGGCCACGCAGGCTTTTCTGACCCGCACCGTGACCGGGCGGGCGATGCAGGCCGTGGCACAAAACACCGAAAGCGCCACCGTGCTCGGCATCAATGTGCCGCGCATGATTTTTTACACCTTTGTCATCAACGCCC
>SHXM01000168.1 GCA_009693325.1 Rhodoferax sp. | reverse complement strand
GCAAACAAGCGCCCGAAGTTCCATGAAGGCGCAGCCGATACTGCCTTTTTGGCCGCAAAATCCAGCCATGGCCAGAACCTCCCAACTCCTCCACCCCCAGCGCGACCCCGTTCCCACCCGCCCTGCGGCCACCGTGCTGCTGGTGCGCGATGGCGAGGCCGGGCTGGAGGTACTCATGACACGCCGCTCGCTGACGGCCAACTTTGCGCCCGGCGCCTATGTGTTTCCTGGCGGCGGCATCGACCCGCTCGATGCCGCCAGCCACCCCATGGCCACACGCCGCACGGGCCAAGGCGCGCTGCACCTGACACAGGCCATTGCCGCCATACGCGAGAGCTTTGAAGAGCTCGGCGTGCTGCTGGCGCAACACCCTGACGGCCGAGCGGCTGACCAGCAGGATATCGCCGCGCTGGACCGCAGCCAGCCCTTTGCCGCCCAATGCCAGGCGCGCGGCCTGCTGCTGGCTGCCGATTCGGTGTTTGTGCTGGCGCACTGGGTCACCGACCGGGACCTGCCGCGCCGGTTTGACGTGCCGTTTTTGGTGGCGCGCATGCCGGCCGGGCAAACCCCGGTGGCCGACGGGCGCGAGCAATTCGAGCCGGTCTGGGTGCGTCCGGCCGACGCCTTGGCGCGCCACGAGGCCGGGCAGTTTTTCATCATCTTCCCGACCATCCGCACGCTCGAGCGGCTACGGGCCTATGCCCATGTGGATGCGCTGCTGCAAGCCTGTGCCGCCACCGAAGAGCCACTGTGGACCAGTTGTCCGCGCGCCGGCCTGCTGACCGGGCAGGAGGCCCGCTACATGGAGCACGAGCAGCCCTACGGCGAACTCGCCCTGGTCTGCCCGGATGGGCAATTGCTGCATGCTTTGGACTGGCAGTGCGAGCAGCCGGTTGCGCTGCTGAAAAACCTGTTGCGCCTGACCGCGCCCAACCCGGGCGTGATGACCGGCCCTGGCACCAACAGCTACTTGGTGGGCGACCCGCACACCGGCTACATCGCGATCGATCCCGGCCCGGCCGACCCGGCGCACCTGGAGCGGCTGTGGCGCGCCGCCGGCGGCGATATCCGCATGATTGTGTGCACCCACTCGCATCCCGACCATTCCCCTGGTGCGCGGCCCTTGCAGGCCCTGTGCCAGCCGCAGCCGCCGATTCTGGGCCTGCCCTCGGCACCCACGGCACGCGAGAACAGCCGCTTCGAGCCAGACCGTTCACTACAAAACCAGGCGCTGCTCACCCTGACCGGACAGGGGCCAGGGGGCGATTTGACCCACACCCTGATGGTGATCCACACCCCCGGCCATGCCGCCAACCACCTGTGCCTGCTGCTGCTCGAAGACGGCCTGCTGTTCAGCGGCGACCACATCCTCAACGGCAGCACCACCGTGGTTGATCCACCCGATGGCGATATGAGCGCCTACCTTGATTCGCTGGACCGCCTGGCTCAAGCCTGCGCCCAGCACCGCGTCGGCTTCATCCTGCCGGCGCACGGCTACGCCATCGGCGGTGAGGGCGGTGAGGCCCAGGCGGCGATTACCCGCCTCAAAGCCCACCGGCTCAAACGAGAGGCCAAGATTCTGGCGGTCATGCAAGCCCAGCCCGAGGGCACGCCCGACGACTGGGTGGCCCGCGCCTACGACGATGTGCCCCCGCGCATGTGGCCGGTGGCCAAGCGTTCGCTGCTGGCCCATGTGGCGCGCATCGAGGCCGGCCAGCCGTGACCGAGACCGGCGAGCGCCTGGCCAAGCGGGTGGCAGCGCTCGTACCCTGCTCGCGCCGCGAGGCCGAACAGTACATTGCCGGCGGTTGGGTGCGGGTGGACGGCCGGGTGGTCGAAGAGCCGCAGCACCGGGTACAGCAACAGGTGGTCACGCTGGACCGTGACGCCAGCCTGCTGGGCGCCACGTCGGCAACCCTGCTGCTGCACAAGCCGGCAGGCCATGACGATGGTCGCCTGGCGCCAGACGGCCAGCGCCCCCGACCGGGCGAACCACCGCCGGCGCGGCAGTTGCTGACCCAGGCCAGGCAAATGGTCGGTGACGAAGCCAGTCAGCGCCTGCTCAAGCGCCACCTGGTCGGATTGGACGCGCTGGTGCCGCTGGAACCGGGCGCCAGCGGCTTGCTGGTCTTCAGCCAAGATTGGCGCGTGGCGCGCAAGCTGCTTGAGGACGCTGCCCTGATCGAGCACGAGGTGATGGTGGAGGTGGCCGGCGACATCAGCCCTGAGGCCCTGCGCCGTCTGAACGGGGCACCCGACGGGGCAGCGCCGGCACGCGCCAACGTCAAAATCAGCCTCAACAGCCACAGCGAGGGCAGCAGCCGGCTGCGCTGCGCCATCAAAGGAAGCCAACCGGGCCTGCTGGCCCGGTTGTGCGAAGACGCCGGCTTACAGATCACCGGCATGCGGCGCATGCGCATCGGGCGAATCATGCTGGGCAGCTTGCCGCTCGGGCAGTGGCGGTTTTTGTTGCCGCAGGAACGCTTTTAACGCCTATCGGCCAAACTGGCTTGGCCCCAGCCGCTCGGTCGTCCAACGCAATAGATCGAACCACATTTGGCGCATTTCGGAATCGAGCGGCGTGCGCAGTGAGTTGGGTAACTCCACCGTCACCACCGGCACCCCCTTGTGGACGCCGCCGTAATTGCCCAACGAGCCCGGAAAAATACCGACCTGATCGAGGTACAAGCGGCCCAGCCGGGAGGGTGGCGTGTAGGGGCCGTCAAAATCGAGCACGCCATAGGGCGCATGAATGCTGACTATCAATTGAGGCTGAAAGCTGAGCATCTGCTGGTGCAAAAAACTCGATTCAGGCTCAGACAGGGCTTTTGGCCCGGGCCAGCGGCGCGGATCGCGTGCGGTGCGCTTTTCCCAATAAATTTTGGCGTCACGGGTCCAGTTGGGCGTGGGGAAATTTCGGTTCAGGTCAACCCCACTGGCATTGACCCGGGTGGGCGGGCGGGCAAACACGCCATCTGGATTGAGCACCGGCACAAAACGCCAATGGATCGGCAGAGGGGTGTCCGCCGGAGGCTGGCTGGCCCAACGAATCCAGTGCAGGGCCACCGAGCCAGCAGACAACTCATCGCCATGAATGGCGCCCACCACCAACACCCGCAAACCCGGTTTGGCCGGCAGGATGTCACGCGTCCAAAGGGGCTGCCCTTTGACCGAGCGAGCCGAGCCGGGCAGGAGCTGCGCTGCCTCACACAGTTCACGCCGCACATTGGGCAGGGTTGCTGCAAAGGCGACACAGGGCGACAGGGCGGAGGCTTGGGCGGACAGCCCCGGCGGGGGCGGCACCACATTGGGCAGGGGCAGCGGTACGAGCAGCGGCAAGGGCGCGGGCGCAGCAGGCTTGAGCGCCTGGGGCCTTGCCACCCCGTGCACCACTGTCAACAACAGGGCCAGACTGCACAAGCGAAAAAAAACCATGTTCCTCTTTGTCTACTCTTTTGATCTGCTCCCCTTCGCGCCTGACTCAAAAATGTGAAGCCTACCGATAAGCCGGATTCTGTGCACGGCGGTTGCCCGCCGCGTGACTGCCATCAATCTGGGCTGCTGGTCACCCAGCAGCTCGGTGCTACCTACCCGCACACTCCGGGGGCCCCGGTCATGGCGCTGCGGCGAACCGCGACGCTTTGCGTGTGCCTACTTGGTATTGCTGCGCGTAGAGATTGCCCGTTTCACCCGCCACCGGTTGCCCGGCGGCGACTCGTCTCTGTTGCTCTGATCCTCACCTTGTACCGTGCGCTTGCGCACCCGGCTTTCAGTGGACAGCTGTTAGCTGCTACGCTGCCCTACGCAGTCCGGACGTTCCTCCAGTGCCCTGTTTCCAGAGATGCACCAGCGGCAGTCTGGCAGGCTTCACGCCGGCATTATCGTGGGCTTTCATAACCTTATGCCAAAGCCTGTCTGTACGAGCGCAGAAAATACAGAGCTCACCACTGCGGAGCCCTCCCATGAAAGCTGACAGCATTCTCGACACCATTGGCGACACCCCCCATGTGCGCATCAACCGGCTGTTTGGCCCCCAGGCGCGGGTGTGGATCAAGTCCGAGCGCAGCAACCCCGGCGGCTCCATCAAAGACCGCATTGCGCTGGCCATGGTGGAGGACGCCGAACGCAGTGGCATGCTGCAAGCTGGCGGCACCATCATCGAACCCACTTCAGGCAACACCGGTGTCGGACTGGCCATGGTGGCGGCGGTCAAGGGCTACAAACTGCTGCTGGTGATGCCCGACAGCATGTCGATCGAACGGCGGCGACTGATGCTGGCCTACGGCGCGAGCTTCGAGCTCACCCCGCGCGAGAAAGGCATGAAAGGCGCCATTGCCAGGGCCGCTGAGTTGGTGGCGGCGACCCCGGGCGCCTGGATGCCGCAGCAGTTTGACAACCCGGCCAATATTGAGGTTCATGTGCGCACCACCGCTTTGGAAATCCTGGCCGACTTTCCGGCTGGACTTGACGCCCTGATCACCGGTGTGGGCACTGGCGGCCACCTGAGCGGCTGCGCGCAGGTGCTCAAAACCTACTGGCCCCGCCTGAAGGTCTATGCGGTGGAGCCCCAGGCTTCACCGGTGATCTCGGGCGGCGCACCGGCGCCCCACCCGATCCAGGGCATTGGCGCGGGCTTCATCCCAAAAAATCTGAACACCGCGCTGCTGGACGGCGTGATCCAGGTCGAGGCCGAGGCCGCTCGCGAAATGGCGCGTCGCAGCGCACGTGAAGAAGGCATGCTAGTGGGCATCTCCAGCGGCGCCACCCTGGCCGCCATTGCCCAAAAGCTGCCCGAGCTACAGCCCGACGCCACCGTGCTTGGTTTCAACTACGACACCGGCGAGCGCTACCTGTCGGTCGAGGGATTTTTACCCGGCTAAACCAACAGGCCAGGGGCTGGGGCGGCAGGTCGAGGCCCGCGCCAAGGAGAGCCTTATCATCTCTCGCTGCTTGATCACCACGAGCCCGACATGATTCGCCTGACCGAACTCAAATTACCCCTGTCCGCAATGCCAGCGCAGGCCCTGCGGGCGGCCGATGCGCCTTCTGAAACAGAGGCTGACCGGGCGCCTGCTGCCCATCCCTTGGCCGCGCTCAAGGCCCTGTGTGCCCAGGTCCTGGGGCTGGAACTTGCGGCGATCGCGCAACTGCAGGTGTTCAAACGCAGCTTTGACGCCCGCAAGGCAGATCTGTTGGCGGTCTTTATTGTCGATGTGACCTTGCACGACCCTGGCCAAGAAGCCGGGCTGCTTGCGCAGTTGCAGCAGCACCCGCACATCAGCGCCACGCCCGACATGGCCTACCTGCTGCCTGGCCAGGCCCGCGCGGTGCTGCCAGCGCGCCCGGTGGTGGTGGGTTTTGGCCCCTGCGGCATATTCGCCGCACTCTTGCTGGCACAGATGGGGCTGCGCCCCATCGTGCTGGAACGCGGTAAAAGCGTGCGCCAGCGCACCAAGGACACCTGGGGCCTGTGGCGCGAGAACCGGCTGCAACCCGAGTCCAATGTGCAATTTGGCGAGGGCGGCGCCGGCACTTTTTCTGACGGCAAGCTGTGGAGCCAGATCAAGGACCCGCGCCACCTTGGCCGCCACGTGATGCAGGAGTTCGTCAAGGCCGGCGCACCGCCAGAGATCCTGGTCGATGCGCACCCGCACATCGGCACCTTCAAGCTGGTCAAGGTGGTGGAGCGGCTGCGCGAGCAAATCATCAGCCTGGGCGGCGAGGTGCGCTTCGAGCAACGTGTGACCGATGTGTTTCTGACAGATACCGCCCCTGACGGCCAGGGCCGGAGGCAAAAAATTCGGGGGCTGGCGGTGTTTGATGCACTCACGCAGACGCCTTATGAACTCGCCGCCGAGCAGGTGGTGCTGGCGCTGGGGCACAGCGCGCGCGACACCTTTGCCATGCTGCACGCGCGTGGCGTCTTCATGGAGGCCAAGCCGTTTTCGATCGGTTTTCGCATCGAGCACCCACAAAGCGTGATTGACCGCGCCCGCTGGGGCCGGCATGCCGGCCACCCGCTGCTGGGTGCGGCCGAATACAAGCTGGTGCACCACGCCAGCAATGGCCGTGCGGTCTA
>SHXM01000167.1 GCA_009693325.1 Rhodoferax sp. | reverse complement strand
GGCCGATGGTAGCGTTTGATAGCGTTCTCAAAATCGCAGCACAGGCTAAAGCACCAACCTATCGAAATCTGTACGATGGCATGCACCCAGACCGATCAGTTCCGGGTCAACCTGTGTCAACCGGATAGGCATGGTATTTTCATCAAGATTTAATCAAAATAAGTCTTGACAGCACCAAATTGGCGTATAGTTGAGCTGTATTGTCAGCTAAAAATCCGGCAATATATGTTTGCGGTGAATAGTCAGTTTCGCGTCTGCTCTAAGTTTTATTGGTTTGTTGATTGCGGTTTTGCACTCCATCGCGTTTTGAGTTCTTTTGAGGAGTCCCTTCATGGGCAACAAACTTTACGTGGGCAATCTGCCCTATTCTTTCCGCGATGAAGACCTGCAGCAAGCCTTTGCAGCACATGGCACTGTCAGCAGCGCCAAGGTCATGATGGAACGCGACACCGGCCGCTCCAAGGGCTTTGGTTTCGTCGAAATGGGCAGTGATGCCGAAGCACAGGCAGCCATCAGCGGCATGAACGGCCAACAATACGGCGGCCGCGGTCTCGTTGTCAATGAGGCTCGTCCCATGGAGGCACGCCCGCCCCGTAGCGGGGGCTTTGGCGGCGGCGGAGCTGGCGGCGGTGGCGGCGGCGGTTACGGAGGCGGCGGTGGCGGGGGAAGCCGCAGCGGAGGCGGCTATGGAGGCGGCAGCAGTGGCGGCGGAGGCGGCAGCCGGAGCGGCGGCGGTGGCTACGGCGGCGGTGGCGGTGGCTACGGCGGCGGTGGCGGTGGCCGCAGCAGCTACTGAGAGACAAACGGTTCAAACGCTGCGCAAAGCGCGCGTTCAAACCACCAAGGGCCCTCTGGGCCCTTTTTCATGCGCGCAACGTGCTCTGCCTTTCGCGGCCCACTTGGTTGGCTGTGCTAGTTTTTTGATGTGTCTGGGTACAGTGTCCCACGCACTCGGCCGCTGAGGATCAAAACCCCAGGCAGCCGATCCATGTCCATCGCATCGGCCGAAAACTCGTTGCGGCCGTGGCTCAGTTGTACCGCCTGGGTAGAGGTGACGCGCTCGGTCTTGATGAAGGCGTGCAAAGACTCCCCGCGAAACTCCAGCCTGGCATGCACCTGCCCATGCTGATCAGCAAACTGCTCGCGCACCACGCGGGCGTCTTGAAAAAGCTGCAGCTCCGTGGCGTCTCCCCGGGTCAAGGCGCGCCCGGCGGTGGCCACTGTGGCACGCCCGGCCTCATCGAAAGACCGGATGCGCACCCGGTCGATCTCCAAGGTGTCAGTGTCGGGAAAATGGCGAGCCTCAGCCCCCTGCACTTCGCTCTTGAGGCGCCCACTGGCATCGTAATTGCGCAGCGCAAACTGTCTCATCACGTAATCCGGTTCATGCCGTGGGGGAGCCGTCGCCCCGAGAAGTGGCAGCACTGGCGTGCCGCGCACCAGCCACCAGGAACCCAGGGCCAGCGCTGCCATGAGCAGTGTGGGCAGGTAGAGCGTCAGGCGCTCCCAGAGCCGGTTCAGTCTGTGCATCACTTGGCGCTCTGGGCCAGCAGCCGCGCATAGTGGCCAGCCGCCTGCAGCATTAGGTCGCACAATTCCCGAACAGCGCCAGCGCCACCCGCCGCCTGAGTGACATGATGGGCCTTGGACCGCACCTCAGGATGGGCATTGGCCGGCGCGCAGGCAAAAGCGGCGCGGCTCATCAAAGCCAAGTCGGGCCAGTCGTCTCCCATGGCGGCAGCCTGTTCCCAGCTCAGGCCGAGTGTCTGCAGCATGTTCTCCGCGGCCGGGCGTTTGTTCTCCAGGCCCAGCGCCAAGTGCGAGATGCCCAGCGCCTGCAGGCGCTGTCGTAGCGCTTTGGAATCACGCCCGCTGATCACCGCTGGCGTGATACCGGCGCTTTGCAAAAGCTTCAGGCCATATCCGTCCAGGGCATTGAAGCGCTTGATCGTCTCACCCTCTTCTGTAAAGTGCAGGCCACCGTCGGTCAAAACACCATCGACATCGAAAAAAACCAGGCGCACGCCCTGGGCCTTGAGCAGCAGATCAGGGGAAAAGTTGAGCGCGGGCAGCAGCATCAGATCACTTTGGCTCGCATCAGATCGTTGCTGTTGACTGCGCCACACAGCAGGCCTTTCGCATCGAGCACCAGCACGCTGGTGATGCGCCGCAGCTCCATCAATTCAGCCGCTTCGACCGCCAGCGCAGCCAGCGCAATGGTGCTGGGGTTGCGGTGCATGACATCAGCCGCGCAAAGTTGGCGCAGGTCCTGGCCTTTTTCTACCAAGCGGCGCAAATCGCCATCCGTAAAGATGCCCAATACCCGACCTGCTGGATCAACCACGGCGGTGGCACCCAAACCCTTTTGGCTCATTTCACGCATCAACTCACTGAAACTGGCCTGCGGCCCGACCCGCGGCACATCGTCGCCCGAGCGCATCACCGCGCCGACATGGGTGAGCAGTTTGCGCCCCAAAGCGCCGCCCGGGTGGGACCGGGCAAAGTCTTCGGGCTTGAAGCCCCGGGCATCGAGTAGAGCCACGGCCAACGCATCTCCCAGGGCCAGTTGCGCCGTGGTGCTGGCAGTAGGCGCCAGGTTGAGCGGACAGGCCTCTTTGTCGACCGCAGAATCCAAAAAAACATCAGCATGACGCGCCAGGGTCGAGTCTGGCCGGCCGGTCATGGCCAACAGCGGCGTGCCCAGGCGCTTGAGTACCGGCAAGATGAGATTGAGCTCCTCGGATTCGCCGCTGTTGGAGATAGCCAGCACCAAGTCCCGGGCCGTGATCATGCCAAGGTCGCCGTGACTGGCCTCGGCCGGGTGCACAAACAGGGCCGGCGTGCCAGTCGAGGCCAGGGTGGCGGCAATTTTGCGCCCTATATGGCCGCTCTTGCCCATGCCCATCACAACCACCCGGCCCGACAAGCCGAGGATCAATTCGACCGCCTTGGCAAAACCGGATCCGAGCCGGTTTTTCAGGCCAAGTACCGCTGCTGCTTCGATGTCGAGCGCCCCTTGGGCCAAGCGGATGGCGCGGCTCGCCTCAAACAGCAATGGCGGCGTGGACGGCAGGGTCATTGGACGATTTTACGGTTGCCGACTGCTACCGACACCCGCACTGGTTAGCATGCCAGCATGAACCCGCTAGAGCTGACTCTTTTGTACCTGCTGGCCGCCGTGCTGGGGGTGGCTGCCTGCAGATTTCTCAAGCTGCCGCCGATGCTCGGCTACCTGGTGGTAGGTGTGTTGATCGGGCCCAATGCGTTGGCACTCGCCAGGAATTCCGAAAGCGTGCACCGGCTCGGCGAGTTTGGCGTGGTGTTCCTGATGTTTGTGATTGGGCTGGAGTTCAACCTGCCCAAGTTACGCGCCATGCGCCGACATGTGTTCGGTCTGGGCTTGCTGCAGGTACTGCTGACCGTGCTTTTGGCCAGCGCCGCGCTGCTGGCGCTGGCTTGGGCAGGCGCTGAGCGGGGCGGGGCCGGCTGGCAAACCGCGCTGGCACTTTCTGGCGCACTGGCCATGAGCAGCACAGCGATTGTTGTCAAACTGATGGCCGAACGGCTGGAGCTGGAATCCGAGCACGGCAAACGCATCATGGGCGTGCTGCTGTTCCAAGATTTGGCCGTTGTGCCGCTGCTGGTGCTCATACCGGCACTCGCAGCACCGATTGAACAACTGGCGCCAACCCTGGCCCTGGCGGCGCTCAAGGCAGCCCTGTTGATTACCCTGCTGCTGGTCGGTGGCCAGGGCATCATGCGCTGGTGGCTGACGCTGGTCGCACGGCGCAAAAGCGAAGAGTTGTTTGTGCTCAACCTGCTGCTAGTCACGCTGGGTCTGGCTTGGCTGACTGAGCTGGCGGGTTTGAGCCTGGCGCTGGGCGCCTTCATTGCCGGCATGCTGATCTCGGAAACCGAATTCAAGCACCATGTCGAGACCGATATCCGACCTTTTCACGACGTGCTACTGGGCTTGTTCTTTATCAGCATCGGCATGATGCTTGACTGGCGGCTGGTGCTGGAGCGCTGGCCGCTGGTACTCCTGTTGGTGACCTTGCCCGTGCTTTTCAAGGCGGCGCTGGTGGCGCTGCTGGCGCGCGGCTTGGGCGCCCAGCCGGGGGTGGCCCTGCGCACCGGGCTTTACCTGGCGCAGGCCGGAGAGTTCGGCTTTGTGTTGCTTGCGCTGGCGCAGACCCATTCGCTGGTCCCTGCGGACCTGCTCAACCCAATCCTGGCCAGCATGGTGCTGTCTATGGTGGCAACGCCCTTCATCATTCTCCACAGTAATGCACTGGTGCTGCGATTGGCCCGCAGCGACTGGCTGCAACAGTCGCTGCAGTTGACCCAGATTGCCAGGCAATCGATCAACGCCAGCCGGCATGTCATCATCTGCGGCTATGGCCGCTCTGGGCAGAGCCTTGCAAGGGTGCTGCAGCGAGAAGGCATACCTCACTTGGCGCTCGACCTAGACCCGGACCGGGTGCGCCAGGCCGCCTCGGCTGGCGACTCCGTGGTGTTTGGCGATGCCGCCCGCCTGCAGGTGCTGGTGGCTGCCGGGCTGGCACGGGCCGCTGCCGTGGTCATTACCTACGCGGATGTGGGCGGGGCGCTGCGGGTGCTGGCTCATGCCCGGGAACATGCCCCCCAGGTACCGGTCATTGTGCGCACGCGGGACGACCATGACCTCGACACGCTGCAGCAGGCTGGCGCTACCGAGGTGGTGCCCGAGTCGATCGAGGGTTCGTTGATGCTGGTCACCCATGCGCTGGCCCTGCTCGGGGTACCGATGCGCCGCGTGATACGGGTAGTGCAGGAACAGCGCGACGCCCGCTACAAGCTCTTGCGCGGCTATTTTCACGGCGAAGACGACAGCAGCATCGACGAGTTGGAACAGGAGCGCCTGTCCTCCCTGACATTGCCGCTGGGCGCCTTTGCCATTGGCCAGCGCCTAGGTCAGCTCGGCCTGGCCACTCTCGGCGCCCAGGTGCTCAGCCTGCGCCGCCGAGGTGGCGAGGCGGTTGACCCAGAGCTTGGCCTGGCACTGCAAGACGGCGACACCCTGGTGCTCAGCGGCAAACCAGAGCCACTGGCCTTGGCAACCCAGCGCCTTCTCAGCGGCTGATCCCAAACCTGCTGCCAGACCAAGGAGCGCAGGCACAATCGCGTGGCCTGCAGCCACTGATTGCAATATGCCCAACTTAAGCGTCAGCCAATACCTTCGCGACCACATCCGCACCGTACCTGATTGGCCGGCGCCCGGCGTGCAGTTTCGCGACATCACCCCATTGCTGCAGGAGGCCAAGGTGTTCCGCGTACTGATCGACGCCTTTGTGCACCGCTACATGGACCCGGCGATGCGGCCCGACGTGGTGGCAGGGCTGGACGCGCGCGGCTTTATTTTGGGCGCAGTGGTGGCCTATGAGCTCAATGTCGGCTTTGTGCCGATCCGCAAAAAGGGCAAGCTGCCGTTCACCACGGTAGAAGAAACTTACGAGCTGGAATACGGCAGTGCCACGGTGGAGCTGCACACCGACGCCGTCAAACCCGGCCACCGCGTGCTGCTGATCGACGACCTGATCGCCACCGGTGGCACCATGATGGCGGGCAAGAAGCTGCTGGAAAAACTCGGCGCCACGGTGATGGAGGGCGCTGCCATCGTTGACCTGCCCGAACTGGGCGGCTCGGGCAAGCTGCGCGCTAGCGGCCTGCCGCTGTTCACGCTGGTGGATTTTTCTGGGCATTAAATCAGGCTCCAGGCCACGTCAATAATAGGGTTATAGCTATCTTATTTATAGCAAAGTGAATCTACCATGAGCCGTCGTCGTGACCTGCTGATGGCCGCACCCGGCGCTGCCCTGTTGGCGGCGGCTGGCATGTGGCCCAAGCCCGCGCTGGCCCAGCCCGCTGGCGACTGGGGCGGGCCGCAGGGCTACCCGACTGGCTGGGGCCCGCCGGGCCAAGTACCGCGCTAGGAAGCATATCCAGCCTACCGGGCCGGCAACTACTCGGGCGGCTTTGAGGCCATGTTCCGGCACCATCTGATCGCTGCACCGGCGCAGGCCAGCCCGCTGCAAGCGGTGCCAACGCCGGTGAGCTACCGCTGGGGGCTGGTGAG
>SHXM01000166.1 GCA_009693325.1 Rhodoferax sp. | reverse complement strand
GTAAGGGCAACAACGGCAATTTGCCGAGCCGCGAGGTTTTGTTGGTATTTGAGATTCGTGTCTGTGGTAACCAGCACCTCATTCTAATTCGCATTAGAAACTAAATTTAATATCCACTCCCATCCGGCGATTGATTTGACCGCTTGCGGTGATTGCTCAAGCTGGCTCAGTCCTTTGAGAAGTTGCCCCTCCAAAGCATCCATGCTGTCAAAGGCTTGGTTGTGGAAATACTTCTCCCGCAACTCATCCCAGATGTGCTCCTGTGGATTGAGCTCTGGCGAGTAGGGCGGCAAGAAATGCAGCCGCAAGTTCTCGGGTAAGGCGAAGGTCTTGCTCTTGTGCCAGCCCGCGCCATCGACCACCATGACAATGTTTTCCTCAGGGTAGCGCTTGCCAATTTCGGTGATGAATAGCTGCATGCATTCTGTGTTGACCAAGGGTAGCACCAGTGAATCGAATTTCCCGTCCAGAGGGGAGACTGCGCCGTAGGCATAGGTGTACTGGTAGGTGAGCATGGCCTTGACCATCGGTCGCATGGGCCGACGTGCCCAGCAATAGCGCGTGTCGCTGATCCGCCCGAACCTGGCTTCGTCCTGGAACATCAGGCGCATAGGCTTGATCTTGGCAAAGCTTTTTACGATCTCGTCCAAAGCGCCGGGGAGTTTTTTTTCCAGTCTTCCCTCGCTTCGGGGTCACCCTGCGGATGATGGGTGTCGGGGGCGAGCTTGCGCCAGCCGTGACGTGCCAGCATGCGGTACACGCTGGACAGCGCCAAGGTCTTTCCCAGCTTGGCTTCGATGGCTGGTTTGATCCGGGGGATGACGACAACACCACCCGTGGCGGCGTCAGGTAGAACTTCATCGAGAATTTGTCGCTCACGCTCGAGGTTGGTATTGGCCCTGTTGCGTAACTCGCGCTTGCTACGAGGCGCGAGCATCTCGCCGGCCGCCACCTTGCCAAAGCGCGTGCGCATGGTGCAGGTGGCGCCACTGGAACGCCCAATGGCCAGCGCGGTCTGCTCGATGCTCAGCCCCAACTCCAGGGGCAGCAGGACCGACTGCGCCAGGCGCAGATCATCGGCAGTGCGCGCGGATTTCAACAGTTTGCGTGCGGCTTCTATGTGCTCGACGCCGCTTGCAGTTCTGGCCATGATTCTTTCTCCTTGAAAACATGGCTATATTATTAACGTTTTTAATGCAAATTGGAATGAGTTGGCTGCTGCTGCTGCTGCTGCCAGAAACCCCGCTGGCACCTTTGGTGGTGGCTGTTTTGGGCACGGCAGCCGGCGTGTTGCTGACTGGCGCATTCCATGAAGACGGCCTGGCAGATGTGGCGGACGGCCTGGGCGGCGCGCTGGGGCGTGAACGTGCCTTGTTGATCATGAAGGATTCCCGGGTTGGCGCTTTTGGTGCCATTGCCGTGGCGCTGGCCCTGCTCGCCAAAGTAGCCTTGCTGGCCCTGCTTGGATCCATCAGCTCGGAGTTGATGTGCCTGGCGCTGTTTTTAGGCCATGTGGTGTCGCGCACCTGGCCTTTGCTGCTCATACGTTTCATGCCCCATGTTGGCGATCTGGCTGGCTCTAAATCAAAACCCTTGGCCGAGACCCTCAGCCTGGGCGCGCTTTGCACCGGCTTGCTGTGGTGCTTGCTGGCACTGGCGCTGGCAGTGTTTGGCGCCGAGGCCAATGGTTTTTCAGCCATAGACGAGGACGCCCTCGCCCTGAGCCTGTCGATTTTGGGCGGGCTGATTGCCTCGGGCCTGGCCTTTGTGGTCATGGCGCGCTGGTTCTGGCGGCGGCTGCAGGGCTTTACCGGGGATTGTCTGGGCGCCACACAGCAGATGTGTGAGCTGGCTTTCTACCTTGGCCTGGCCCTGGCGCTCTGAACCCGGTACAGCACCTACCCCGCATGCGGTGTCCCGACCCATGATGCTTTGGCTGGTGCGCCATGCCCAGGTGCTGCTGCCCAGCGGCGTTTGCTATGGCGCCAGCGATGTGGCTTCCCAGGCCCCGGCCACGCTGGCAGCTGCACAAGCCCTGGCCGCTGAACTGCCAGCGGGCTTGGCGCTGCTTTCATCACCACGCAAAAGATGTGAGCAACTGGCCCAGGCCCTGGTGCAGCTGCGCCCAGACTTGAATTACCAGACCAGTGCCCATTTGGCAGAGATGGATTTTGGTTGCTGGGAGGGCCAGCCCTGGAGCGCCATTCCGAAAAGCGCTGTTGATGCCTGGGTCACGGACTTTGTCCCGCACCGCTTTGGTGGGCGCGAGAGCGTGACCGAGGTCATGCAGCGCGTGGCGCTGGTCTTTGATGCCAACCGTCGTCAAAACCAAGATGCGGCCTGGATCACCCATGCCGGCGTGATCCGTGCCGCCACCCTGCTGCACCAGGGCATACGCCTGGTAAACCGGGCGGAAAACTGGCCAAAACAGGCGCCGGCTTACGGGCAGTGGCTCAAGCTCAGCGTCAGCCCCTGAACGCTCGCAGGGCCCCGACCCGAGGGGTACAATTTGCGGCTTTGGAGCCTGTACATGCGCCTCATCGGCAAAGCGCTCACCTTCGACGACGTGTTGCTGGTGCCAGCTTACTCCCAAGTCCTACCCAAGGACGCCTCGCTTTCTACCCGTTTTTCCCGCAATATTGCACTCAACCTGCCCCTGGTGTCAGCCGCCATGGACACGGTTACCGAAGCCCGCTTGGCAATTGCCATTGCCCAAGAAGGCGGCATGGGCATCGTGCACAAAAATCTCAGCGCAAAGGATCAGGCCGCGCAGGTGGCCCGGGTCAAACGCTACGAGTCTGGTGTGCTGCGTGACCCGGTCGTGATCACACCTCAGCACACGGTGCGCCAGGTGGTGGCCCTGTCCGAGCAACTCGGCGTCTCTGGTTTTCCGGTCTGCGAAGGCGCACAGGTGGTTGGCCTTGTGACCGGACGAGATCTGCGGTTTGAGACCCGTTATGAGCTTCGCGTCAGCGAAATCATGACCCGCCGCGACAAGCTCGTCACGGTGCCAGACGGCACCACACTGGCGCAGGCCAAGGTGCTGCTCAACCAGTACAAGATTGAGCGCCTGCTGGTCGTCAACGACGCCTTTGAGCTCAAGGGCCTGATCACCGTCAAAGACATCACCAAACAAACCAGCTTCCCCAACGCAGCGCGTGACGCGCAGGGCAAGCTGCGCGTGGGTGCGGCGGTTGGGGTGGGCGAGGGCACCGAGGAACGGGTCGAGGCCCTGGTGCGCGCCGGTGTTGACGCCATCGTGGTGGACACTGCACACGGCCACAGCAAGGGCGTGATCGACCGGGTGCGCTGGGTCAAACAAAACTACCCGCAGGTGGACGTGGTGGGCGGCAACATTGCCACCGGCGCCGCCGCGCTGGCCCTGGTAGAGGCCGGAGCCGATGCGGTCAAGGTCGGTATCGGCCCGGGCTCCATTTGCACCACCCGCATCGTGGCCGGCGTGGGTGTGCCGCAGATCATGGCCATCGACAGCGTGGCCACCGCCCTGCGCGGTACCGGCGTGCCCCTGATTGCCGACGGCGGCATCCGCTACAGCGGCGACATTGCCAAAGCCATTGCCGCTGGCGCCAGCAGCGTGATGATGGGCGGCTTGTTCGCCGGCACTGAAGAGGCGCCCGGCGAAGTCATTTTGTTCCAGGGCCGCAGCTACAAGAGCTACCGTGGCATGGGCAGCATTGGCGCCATGCAGCAGGGCAGTGCCGACCGCTACTTTCAGGAATCGAGCACTGGCAACCCCAACGCCGACAAACTGGTGCCCGAGGGCATTGAAGGCCGGGTACCCTACAAGGGCTCGATGGTGGCCATCGTGTACCAGATGGCTGGCGGCGTGCGCGCCAGCATGGGCTACTGCGGGTGCGCCACGATTGACGACATGCAAAACAGCGCCGAATTTGTCGAGATCACCGCCGCCGGCATCCGTGAAAGCCATGTGCACGACGTGCAGATCACCAAGGAAGCGCCCAATTACCGCGCAGAATAATGGCGCCTCTGCGCTCGCTCATGGTGTGTAGCTCTCTGCCCCTCAAGGGGACTGGCCTTGCCTAGGGGCTCTGTGCTGCGGCCCTTCATCCTTAATTTATGCATCAAAAAATTCTGATCCTGGACTTCGGCTCGCAAGTCACCCAACTGATCGCCCGCCGCATCCGCGAAGCCCATGTGTTTTGCGAGGTGCACCCCTGCGACGTCAGCGACGACTGGGTGCGCGCCTATGCCCGTGATGGTTCGCTCAAGGGCATCATCCTGTCCGGCAGCCACGCCAGTGTTTACGAAGAAAGCACCGACAAGGCACCCCAGGCGGTGTTTGAGCTCGGCCTGCCGGTGCTGGGCATCTGCTACGGCATGCAGTCCATGGCACACCAATTGGGTGGCCGGGTGCAAAGCGGCCAGCAGCGTGAATTTGGCCACGCCGACGTGCGCGCCCACGGCCATACCGAGCTGCTGCGTGGCATTCAGGACTACGCCACCGACGAAGGGCATGGCATGCTCAAGGTCTGGATGAGCCATGGCGACAAGGTCACCGACCTGCCCCACGGCTTCAAGCTCATGACTAGCACGCCCAGCTGCCCGATTGCTGGCATGGCCGACGAAGATCGGCGCTTTTATGGCGTGCAGTTTCACCCGGAGGTGACCCACACCCAGCGCGGCGCCGCGATTCTGCAGCGCTTTGTGCTCGACATCTGCGGCACCCGGGCCGACTGGATCATGGGCGACTACATCACCGAGGCGGTGGAAAAAATCCGCACTCAGGTTGGCACCGAGGAAGTCATCCTTGGTTTGTCTGGTGGGGTCGACTCATCGGTGGCCGCCGCTCTGATCCACCGCGCCATTGGCGACCAGCTCACCTGCGTGTTTGTCGACCACGGCCTGCTGCGCCTGAACGAGGGCGACCAGGTGATGGCCATGTTCGTGGGTAAGCTGCACGCCAAAGTGGTGCGGGTGGACGCGGCCGAGCAGTTTCTGGGGCAGCTGGCCGGGGTAAGTGAGCCAGAGACCAAACGCAAAATCATTGGCCGCGAGTTTGTGGCGTGTTTCAAGGCTGCAGCCCTTGATATCACTCGCGGGGATGCTACTAAAAACGGAGCAAAGTGGCTGGCGCAAGGCACCATTTATCCGGATGTGATCGAGTCAGGCGGCGCCGGCAACAAAAAGGCCGTGACCATCAAGAGCCACCACAACGTGGGCGGGCTGCCCGAGCAACTCGGCCTGAAACTGCTGGAGCCGCTGCGCGAGTTGTTCAAAGACGAGGTGCGCGAGCTGGGCGTGGCCTTGGGCCTGCCCCGCAACATGGTGTACCGCCACCCCTTTCCTGGCCCGGGCTTGGGCGTGCGCATCTTGGGCGAGGTCAGAAAAGAGTATGCCGACCTGCTGCGCCGAGCCGACGATATCTTCATCCAGGAATTGCACAACTTCCGCGACGAGGCCACCGGCAAAACCTGGTACGAACTGACCAGCCAGGCCTTTGCTGTGTTTTTGCCGGTGAAAAGCGTGGGCGTGATGGGCGACGGCCGCACCTACGACTACGTGGTGGCCCTGCGCGCGGTGCAGACCAGCGACTTCATGACCGCTGACTGGGCCGAGCTACCCTACGCCCTGCTGAAGAAAGTATCCAGCCGCATCATCAACGAAGTACGTGGCATAAACCGCGTGACCTATGACGTGAGCAGCAAGCCGCCGGCGACGATTGAGTGGGAGTAGAAACTCTTACCTAAGCTGTTGATTTATATAGGTTTTGTAGTTACACAAAACAGACACACGCCCAACTAAGTTGTTGATTTAGTTGGGCGTTGGCATTAAAGTTACACGTAAAGCTACACAACGCTGTAGCCGTTCAAAAACGTAGTCACCCAAAGCACATATGCCGCTAAAAAAACAAACTTTTACTGCTGACGAAATAGAAATATACGACGAAGCTGTTGTGTATAAGCGCGGCGAGTATTGGCAAATGCGTATGTGGTTGGGTAAGGAAAAGAAATACGCACGTTTTAGCTTACGCACACGCAACAGAGATACAGCAATAGACAAAGCAAAAAAATACTATCACGAACTAATGGCACAGCAGTTAGCAGGTAAAACTTATTTTTCCAAAACAACAAAGCAAGGAGTTGAAGAATATTTGAAGCAGCGTGCGCTTGACGCACATTGTGAATGGCATTTACAAAAACGC
>SHXM01000165.1 GCA_009693325.1 Rhodoferax sp. | reverse complement strand
TTGGCGCATCTCAGCAAGTTCTATGGCACCCAGTGTGTCGTGGATGACTTGAGCCTGAGCGTGGAAAAAGGTGAGTTTGTCTCCCTGCTCGGGCCGTCCGGCTGCGGCAAGACGACCACGCTGCAGATGGTGGCAGGCTTTACCCAGGTCAGTGGCGGCCAGGTGATGCTGGACGGGCAGGACATCACCCGCCTGGCGCCCAACCGGCGTGGCCTGGGCATCGTGTTCCAGAGTTACGCCCTGTTCCCCCACATGACGGTGTCCGCCAACGTGGCCTTTGGGCTGGAGATGCGTCGCATGCCCCGGGCCGAGCGGCGCGAGCGCGTCCAGGCTGCCATTGGCCTAGTGCACCTGGATGACTATGCCGACAGCTACCCGCGTGAACTCTCGGGCGGGCAGCGGCAGCGGGTGGCGCTGGCCCGCGCGCTGGTGATCGAGCCCCCGGTGCTGCTGCTGGACGAACCGCTATCTAACCTGGATGCCAAGCTGCGCGAGGAGATGCAGTTTGAATTGCGCCACATCCAGCGCAAGGTGGGTACCACCACCATCATGGTCACGCACGATCAAACCGAAGCCATGTCCATCAGCGACCGTGTGGTGGTGATGCAGGCCGGCCGTGTGACCCAGATTGACGCGCCGTTCACCCTGTACGAGCAGCCGCAAACACGCTTTATTTCCGACTTTGTCGGCAAAGCCAATGTGCTTGCCGGGCGTGTCACGGCCGATGCCCGCCAGGTGCTGATCGACCCGCTGGCACAGCCATTGCCGCTGGACGCCGCCGGTCTGGCGCCTGGCGCCGCCCTGGTGCTGAGCCTGCGCCCCGAGCGCATTCACTTCACCGCCGCCGGGCAGGGGCTGCTTGACGGCCGCGTGAGCGCGCGCTTTTTTCTGGGCAGTCAGTGGCTGTACCGGCTTGACACCGCCGTGGGTGAACTGCTGGTACTGCGGCCCAATGGGGACGCCCCCGCCCTGGACGAGGGCCGCGACACCGGGTTGGCCTGGTCTAGCGCGGCGCTGCGGGTCTTGCCATGAGCCAGCGCCCGGCAGCGACCGCCTGGGCGCTGTCGGCACCGGCGCTGGTGCTTTTTGCCTGCATGCTGCTGGTGCCGCTGGGCTTGACGGTGCTGTTGTCGTTCCATGTCTTTGACCACGCCACCGGCGTGCGCGACAGCTACACGCTGGAGCACTACCTGGCGGTTCTGAACGACGAGTACTACTACGGTATCTTTTGGCGTACCTTCTGGATCTCGGGCCTGACCACGCTGCTCTGCCTCTTGATTGGCGCGCCGGAGGCCTATGTGCTCAGCCGCATGCGCGATCCCTGGCGCAGCATCTGCCTGCTGGTGGTGCTGGCGCCCCTGCTGGTGTCGGTGGTGGTGCGGGCCTTTGGCTGGAGCATGGTGCTGGGGCCGCAGGGGCTGGTCAACCATGCGCTGCAAGCCATCGGCCTGGGGCCGGTGCGCATCCTGTACACCGAGGTCGCTGTCGTCATTGCGCTGGTCCACGTCATGTTGCCCTTCATGGTGATCCCGGTCTGGACCTCGTTACAAAAGCTCGACCCCTGGGTGGCCAACGCTGCGCTGTCGCTCTCGGCCTCGCCGTTCACCACCCTGCGGCGCATCGTGCTGCCGCAGGTGATGCCGGGTATTTTGTCGGGCAGCCTGATCGTGTTTGGCCTGAGTGCCAGCGCCTTTGCCATCCCCGGCTTGCTCGGCGGGCGCCGGCTCAAGATGGTGGCCACGGTGGTGTATGACGAGTACCTGCACGAGCTCAATTGGCCGCTGGGTGCGACCATTGCCTTGCTGTTGTTGCTGGCCAATCTGGCGGTGATGCTGAGCTACAACCGCCTGCTCGAGCGCCGCTACCGCAGAGCGATGGGCTAGCGGCATGCTGAAAAACGGCCCCCTCGCGCTGGCGTTCAATGCCCTTGTGATCGCCTTCATGCTGGCGCCGTTGGTGGTGGTGTGCCTGGTGGCGTTCACCCCGGAAAACACGCTGACGATCCCGACCACGCACCTGTCGCTGCGCTGGTTCAAGGCGGTGTTTGCCCACGCCGACCTGGTGCAATCGTTCTGGAACAGCCTGTGGCTGGCCCTGGCGTCGGCCACGCTGGCCACGCTGATCGCCGTGCCCGCCGGCCTGGCCATCACGCGCCACCACTTTGCCGGGCGCGATGCCCTCAATGCCCTGTTCCTGTCGCCGCTGATCATTCCGCACCTGGTGCTGGGGGTGGCGCTGCTGCGCACCTTCTCGCTGATCGGCGCCACCGGCAGCTTTGTCTGGCTGGCGCTGGCCCATGTGCTGATCATCACGCCCTATGTGCTGCGCCTGGTGGTGGCGGCCGCCGCTGGCACCGACCAGAGCTGTGAGCAGGCGGCACTGTTTTTGGGGGCGAGTCGCTTCACGGTGTTCCGCCGCGTCACCCTGCCGATGATCCTGCCTGGCGTGACTGGCGGCTGGTTGCTGGCTTTCATCAACAGTTTTGACGAGGTCACCATGTCCATCTTTGTCACCTCACCCGCTACGGTCACCCTGCCGGTGCGCATGTACATGTACGCCACTGAGTCGATCGACCCGCTGATGGCCGCGGCTTCTGCCCTGATGGTGCTGTTCACGGCGGTGGTCATGCTGGTGCTGGACCGGCTGTACGGGCTGGACCGGATTCTGGTGGGCGGCAAATGAGCCAGCCCGCCGACAAGCACGGCCTGTTCCAGCGCTTGGCCGAAACCCAGCGTGAGCCGCTCACCTTCACGCTGGACGGCCGCGAACTGCAGGCCCTGGCCGGCGACACCGTGATGACGGCGGTGCTGTTGCAGTCGGCGCAGCTGCAGGTGGCCGAATTCAGCGGTGAACCACGTGCCGGCTTTTGCCTGATGGGGGCCTGCCAGGACTGCTGGATGCAGACCGAAACCGGCGAACGGCTGCGCGCCTGCACCACCTTTCTGGTGGCCGGCATGCGTTTGTGCAGCCAGCCTGGGGTGCCACATGAGCACTGAGCGGCCAGTGGTGATCGTCGGCGCCGGCCCGGCCGGTATCCGGGCCGCCGAGACCCTGGTGCGGCATGGCCTCAAGCCAGTGGTGGTTGATGAAGCGCCGCGGTCGGGCGGGCAAATCTACCGCCAGCCGCCGGCGCATTTTCAGCGGAACAAGCAGACGCTGTATGGCCGCGACGCTGCGCGCGCGGCCGCGCTGCATGACACCATGGCCGGCCTGCTGCCCCATATCCAATACCACAGTGACACCCTGGCGTGGAATGCCGAGGGCGGGCAGCTGGACCTGCTCCACCAACTTCAGCCCCAGCAGCGTCTGACCGCGACCCAGCCCTACACCCAACTGATTCTGAGTACCGGCGCCACCGACCGGGTCTTGCCGTTTCCCGGCTGGACCCTGCCCGGCGTCTTCACCCTGGGCGGCGCGCAGGTGGCCCTCAAGTACCAGGGCTGCGCCATCGGGCACCGCGTGGTGTTTATCGGCTCGGGGCCGCTGTTGTACCTGGTGGCGTACCAGTACGCCAAAGCCGGCGCCAGCGTGGTCGCCGTGCTGGACACTGCCGCGCTGGCCGACCAGGTGGCAGCTTTGCCCGGTCTGATGGCCGCGCCGGGCTTGCTGGCGCGCGGCATGTACTACGTGGCCTGGCTGCGCGCCCATGGCGTGCCGCTGCACGGTGGCATCCAGCCGCTGCAGGTGCTGGGCGACGATCGGGTCAGCGCGGTTCGCTGGCGCGACGACCGTGGCGAGCACGCGCTGGCCTGTGATGCGCTTGGCCTGGGCCATGCGCTGCGCCCCGAGACACAACTGCCAGACATCCTGGGCTGCCGCTTCGAGTTCGACGCGCTGCAACGCGCCTGGTTGCCGGTGCGGGACTCGGCCGGGCGCAGCAGTGTGCCCGGTGTCTACCTGGCCGGTGATGGTGCCGGCATTCTGGGCGCACCTGCCGCCGAATGGGCCGGCGAGCGCGCCGCCCTGGCCCTGCTGGCCGACACCGGCCATCGGCTCACGCCCGCTGATACCGCACGTGTGGCCCACCTGGAGCGCCGCCTGGCCCGTGCCCAGCGCTTTCGCCGTGGGCTGGAGCGGGCGTTTCCCTTCCCCACCGCCTGGGCCGCACAGGCCAGCGACGAGCTGCTGGTATGCCGCTGCGAGTCGCTGACCGCAGGTGAACTGCGGGCCACCGCCCGGGCCACGGGCACGACCGAGATCAACCGGCTCAAGGCGCTCACACGCGTGGGCATGGGGCGCTGCCAGGGCCGCATGTGCGCGGTGGCCGCCACCGAAATTTTGGCGCAGTGCACCGGGCAGCCGCTGCCGGCTGTGGGGCGCTTGCGCGGCCAGGCGCCGGTCAAGCCCATTCCCTTTGCTGCCGCCCGCCCGCTGGCGCCGGAGCCGCCCCCATGATGACGCAGGTGGTGTGCGATGTGGCAGTGCTGGGCGGGGGCATTGTGGGCGCCTCGGCCGCGCTGGCCCTGCGCCGCATGGGGCTGTCGGTCACCTTGCTGGAGCGTGACGCCTGTGGCTCGCGTTCCAGCGGCGTCAACTACGGCGGCGTTCGGCGCCAGGGCCGCACCCTCGCCCAGCTGCCGCTGGCGCAGCGTGCCCACGGCATCTGGACCCGCCTGCCTGAGCTGATCGGCGTCGACGGTGAATACCGGCAGTCCGGGCACCTCAAGCTGGCCCGCAGCGCGTCGGACATGGCCGCGCTGGAGGCCTATTTTGAACGCAGCTCCGGCTTTGGCATGGACCTGCAGCTGCTGGACGCCCAGGCCCTGCGACAGCGCTTTCCCTGGCTCGGTGCGCGGGCGGTGGGCGGGTCGCTGTGCCCGCAGGACGGCCATGCCAACCCGCGTCTGGTGTCGCCGGCCTTTGCCAAAGCCGCCGCCGCCCTGGGTGCCGACATCCGCGAGCACACGCCGGTGGACGAGGTGGCGCATGACGGCCGGCTGTTCAACCTGCGCTCGGGCACCCGGCTGACGGTGCGTGCGCCCCAGCTGCTCAACTGTGCCGGCGCCTGGGCTGGCGCCATTGCCGCGCGTTTTGGCGAGCCGGTGCCCATGGTGTCCTCGCACCCGGTGATGACCGTGACCGAGCCCCTGCCCATGTTCATGACGCTGAGTCTTGGGGTGGAGGGCGGCGGCGTTTACGCGCGCCAGGCGCCACGCGGCAACTGCGTGATCGGCGGCTCGCAGGGCTATGCGCTGGACGACAAGCGTGCCCGCCCCAGCCGCGAGGCCATTGCCCTGGTGCTTGAACGCACGCTGGAGTTGCTGCCAACACTGCGCCATGCCCACATCATCCGCACCTGGAGCGGCACCGAGGGTTACCTGCCCGACCGCGAGCCCGTGATCGGTTTGAGCCAGACCACGCCCGGCCTGGTGCACGGCTTCGGCTTTGCCGGCGCGGGTTTCCAGATTGGCCCGGCGGTGGGCGAGGTCTTGGCCGAGCTGGTGCGCGACGGCCGCAGCAGCACGCCCATCAGCGCGTTCTCGGTGGCCCGCTTTGCGACCCCGACCCCGACCCCGACCCCTAACCCAGCTCCGATGGCCAGCCCCACGGCCACCCCATGATTTCTCGTGTTCCCCCCGTGCTACCTCAACCTAAAGGAGATTTTCATGCAACGCACACACTCAAACCGCCGCCCGGCCAGTCCGGCCCTGCTGGCCCTGGCGCTCGCCGCCACCGCCCTGGTTAGCACCCAGGTCTCGGCCCAAACCAAGACGCTGTACATCGGCATGAACGGTGGCCAGATGGAAAAAATCTGGTCGGAGCACATCTTCCCGGCGTTTGAAAAAGCCAACAACGCCAAGGTGGTGGTGGTGCCGGGCACCTCGTCCGAGATCCTGGCCAAGGCGCAGGCCAGCAAGGACAAGCCCCAGATGCACGTGATGTTTCTCGATGACGGCGTGATGGCACGCGCGATCGGCATGGGTTTGTGCGAAAAAATGAAGCCCAGCGCTGCCCTCAATGAAGTGTTTCCCACCGCGCGCTTCAAGGGCGACATGGCCACTGGCGTCACCATGGGCATGACCGGGCTGGCCTACAACAAAAAGATGTACACCGAAAAAGGCTGGGCTGCGCCCACGTCCTGGATGGACATGGCAGACCCCAAGCTCAAGGGCAAGGTGGTGTTCCAGTCGGTTTCTTTTTCCTCGTTCGGACTGCATGGTTTCCTGATGTTCAACCGCATCAAGGGCGGCACCGAGAGGAATG
>SHXM01000013.1 GCA_009693325.1 Rhodoferax sp. | reverse complement strand
TGGGAGAAACGCTGGGGCAACCGTGTAACGGCGCTGCCCGCGCAACTTTGGCACAAGCCCTGTGGCCATGCGTTTGTACCGGTGCTGGCCTGCACCGCCTGCTTTGAGAAAACCACGCTCAACGACCTGCGTCTGACCTTGAAAGTGGTGCCCGAACTGCTGGATGATGCGCTGGCTCACGGGCGCAACGCCCGAGTCGCCGCTAACGACACACAACGCATGGGTCTGGGCTTGCGGGTAGACCGATGGTCGCTGCTGATCGTGGCCGCAGTGATGCTGGGCTGCCATTATTTTGACCAACTCAGCCTGGTGCTGGACATCGCCAGCAGCGTCCTGGCACGCCGCCTGAGCGGCATGGTCAGCGCCGGTCTGCTGCTGGCGCAATCCGACCTCGCCGATGCGCGACGCATCGTCTACCGGCTCACGCCCACCAGCCGAGATTTGTTTGCCTACCTGGTCTGCTTCTCCACTTGGGCTGGCCGCGATCATTTGCGCCTGCCCAGCTCGATCCTGCCAGTGCACAAAGCCTGCGGTCACCGCTTTGTGCCCCAGGTGTTGTGCAGTGTCTGCCGCACGCCACTGCGCCCCCATGACGTGAGCTATTCCCAACTCGCGGCCTAAACCCTCAAGGAAGCACCATGTCCACCGAAGTGATCCGCCAACTCGCACCTCTGATAGAAGCCGGCGACCACCCCTACTTGCAAGGCGCCTGGACGCCGCTGCTTGAAGAGGTCAACGCCACTGACATGCAGGTGCTGGCGGGGCGTATTCCGAGCGACATAGACGGCATCTACCTGCGCAACACACAAAACCCGGTCTACCCTTCGATTGGTCGTTACCACCCCTTCGATGGGGACGGCATGATCCACATGATCGCTTTTAAAAACGGTCAGGCCAGTTACCGCAACCGCTTTGTCCAGACCAAGGGCCTCAGCGCAGAACAGGAGGCCGGCAAACGGCTCTGGGCCGGCCTGATGGAGAGCCCAAGCCTGTCGAGCCGGCCTGGCTGGGGTGCGCACGGCTCGATCAAAGACGCCTCGAGCACCGATGTGGTGGTGCATGCCGGCCGTGCGTTCACGTCCTACTACCAATGCGGCGAGGGCTACCGGCTCGACCCCTTCACGCTGGAGCAGCAGGGTATTCCAGCCTGGTCGCCACTGGACGGCGTCTCGGCCCACATGAAAGTCGACGCGGCCACTGGCGAGATGCTATTTTTCAATTACTCCAAGCACGCACCCTACATGCACTACGGGGTGGTTGACCGGCACGACCACCTGGTGCACTACGTACCGATCCCGCTGCCGGGGCCACGGCTGCCGCATGACATGTGTTTCACCGAGCACTACGCCATCCTGTGTGACTTCCCGCTCTACTGGGATCCCGAGT
Source organism: Rhodoferax sp. (assembly GCA_009693325.1). Classification (GTDB taxonomy): domain Bacteria; phylum Pseudomonadota; class Gammaproteobacteria; order Burkholderiales; family Burkholderiaceae_C; genus Rhodoferax. The sequence continues at coordinate 29,397 of SHXM01000013.1, read as the reverse complement.
TGCTCAAGCAGGGCAAACACGTGGTGAAGTTTTACCCCGACCAAGCCTCGCGCTTTGCCATTATTCCCAGGCGTGGCAAGCCGCAGGACATTCGCTGGTTTGAAGCCGCTCCGACCTTTGTGCTGCATTTTCTGAATGCCTATGAAGAGGGCGCGGAGATTGTTCTCGATGGCTACTTCCAAGAGGAGCCCGAACCAAAAAATTTCGAGGGGGCCCCAAAAGGCTATGAGCGCATGATGTCCTACCTGGACCAGTACAAGATGAAAACCCGGCTTCACCGCTGGCGCTTCAATCTGCTCACCGGCCAAACCAGCGAGCAGCGCCTGGATGGACGCACACTCGAATTCGGCATGATCAACCAGCGTTATGCCGGGCGCCCCTACCGTTACATCTACAGTGCGGTGCAGGTGCCCGGCTGGTTTTTGTTCAATGGCTATGTCAAGCACGACCTGCACACGGGTGAGTCCTGGCAAATTGCGCTGCCGGAGGGGCAGTACGCCAGTGAAGCGCCTTTCGCACCGCGCATCAATGCCAGCGATGAAGACGATGGCTACCTGGTCACTTTTATCACCAACGAAAACACCCAGCGCTCAGAAGCCCTGCTGATTGACTGCAAGCGCTTTGCTGAAGGCCCGGTCTGCCGTATCGAGTTGCCACACAAGCTGTGCAGCGGCACCCACTCTTGCTGGGCCCATGGCGCCGATGTGCGCAGCGGTTTGCTGAGCTTGCCATGACACAAGCCCTGATCGCTGCTGCGCTGGTGCTGTGGCTTGTTTGGGTGGCGGGCATGCTGGTGTTTCGCCGCCGCCCAGAATTGCGGGTGGGCACCGCACGCGAGTTCGTCTACCCGCTGGCCGCCCTGGCGGTCGTGATGGTGTGGGCCAGCGCAGGCAACTACCCTGATCTGGACAGTTTTTTAAGCCTCTATATCCAGGCCGGCCTGATCACCTGGCTGCTGTTGACGCTGGTCTGGTTGCTCAGCCTGCACCAGCGCGACTGCGGCATCATGGATGTGGCATATCCGCTATCAGCCTCGGTGCCCGTAGTGGCGCTGGTGGTCAACCGGGCGACCTGGTCGGGCCACGAGTTGCTGCTGGTGCTGCTGGTCAGCCTTTGGAGCCTGCGCATGTCTGTGCATATCGGACGGCGTAACCGTGGCCTGGGCGAGGACGGGCGCTATGCCGCCTGGCGCAGGCGCTTCGGCAAGCATTGGTGGTGGTGGAGTTTTTTTCAGGTCTTTACCCTGCAGGCAGTCACCCTCTGGCTGTGGTCACTCGGGCTGGTCATGGCGGTGGCCGCCGCGCCGGCAGCGCTGGCTTGGCAGCACGCCTTGGCCGGCATTATTTTTTTCTTGGGGTTTTATTTTCAGGTGCAAGGCGACTTGCAATTGGAAGCCTTCAAAAAAATCCGGGTCGACCGCAATCGAGTGCTCGATACCGGCCTGTGGGCGCTCTCGCGGCACCCCAACTACTTTGGCGAGTCGGTGGTTTGGTGGGGCTTTGGCGCACTGGGCCTGGTACACCCCTGGGGCTGGTTGGCGCTGGTCTGCCCGCTGTATGTCACATGGTTCATGAGCCGGGGCTCTGCCACGCCCATGCAAGAACGCTACCTGGCCCGCACCAAGCCCGCTTACGCCGATTACATGGCCCGGGTGCCGATGTTTTTCCCCTGGGGCCGGCCTTGAGCGACCCGGGCAAGGCCCTGCAAGGCCGCTGCGCCATCGTCACCGGGGCGGGCAAGGGCCTGGGGCGGGCTTACGCGCTGCACCTGGCGGCCCAGGGTGCTGCGGTTTTGGTCAACAACCGGCGCCATGCCGGCGAGGCTGACGCACAAACCTCGGCGCAACAAACCGTGCAAGCCATTGAAGCCGCAGGCGGCCTGGCGCAAGCGAGTTGGTGTGATGTCAGCGACCCCGGCAGTGGTGAGCAGATGGTGGACCAGGCCCTGGCGTGTTTTGGTCGGATCGACATGCTGATCGCCAATGCCGGCTGCGATGCGGCCTGCAGCTTTGGCAAACAGTCCGTGGCTGATTTCAGAGCGATTTTTGATGTCGGTTTTTTCGGTAGCCTGTACCTCACCCATGCCGCCTGGCCGCATTTGATGCAGCAAGCCTACGGGCGGGTTGTCTTGACGACATCGAGCGCCGGCCTATACGGCAACCATGGACAAAGCGCCTACGCGGCCAGCAAGGCAGCGGTGATCGGCTTGATGCGCAGCCTGGCACTCGAAGGCCAGCGACACAATGTGCTGGTCAACGCCATTGCGCCCTATGGTTACTCGCAAATGACCGCGCCCTACCTGGCCGCCGAACTCGCGCCGGTGTTTGATGTTAGCCGCGTCGCGCCCCTGGTGAGCTGGCTGTGCCAGCCTGACTGTCAACTCAACGGCGAGCTGTTGGTCAGCGGTGCGGGTATCACACGACGGGCCAGTGTTGGCGAGAGCCCGGCCCGACGCCTGCGGCCGCAAGACATGGCGCAGGGGCTGACACAGCTGAGCGCGCTGCCACTGCAGGGCTATGCATCAGCCAATGCCTCCTTTGCAAAATTTCTAACCGAGGTGGACAGCATGAATCCAAGCGCATGAACCAGGCCTACATCGCTGATGCGGTACGCACACCGCGTGGCAAGGGCAATGACAAGGGAAGTCTGAAATCGATCAAGCCCGCGGCGCTGCTGGGGCAGACGCTCAGCGCGCTAGCCCAGCGCAACCGGCTAGACACCCGTCTGGTGAGCGATGCGATTTTCGGCTGTGTCACGCAAACCGGTGATCAAGGCACGAGTGTGGGCACACTGGCTCTGCCGCTGGCCAATTGGAGTGACAGCGTCTCGGCTGTGACCATCAACCGCTACTGCGCCTCTGGCCTGTCGGCCACCCACTTTGCCGCTCTGCAGGCGATGCACGGCGACACCCTGGCTGTCGGGGGCGGTGTCGAGATGATGTCAAGAGTGCCCATGGGAGCCGACTTGGGGCCCCTGACCCATGACACGGCGCTGCAGCTGCAGGCCGGCCTGGTGCCCATCGGCATTGCGGCCGATGCAATTGCCACGCAGCGGGCTTATTCGCGCCACATGCTGGACGCCTTTGCGGCCGAATCCCAGCAGCGTGCGGCGCGCGCTGCCGCGCGCGCTTCTGCCAGCTCCATGATTGCAGTCACTGATGAGCAGGGCAGCAGCCTTCTGGCGCGAGACGAAAATATCCGCCCCAACACTAGTGTGGAGAGCCTCGCCGCCATAGCGCCGGCTTTTGCCGCCTGGGGTGCCAAAGGCGGCGAAGACGGATGGGACGCCCAACTATGCCGGCGCTACCGGCTCCCGGCAATTGAGCACCTGCACCATGCCGGCAACTCGCCCGCCATGGCAGACGCTGCGGCTGCCGTGCTGCTCGGCACAAAGCAGGCCCTCGGCAGAGCCGGCTTGTCAGCACGGGCTCGTGTGCTGGGCTTTGCCGACACCGGCTCGGACCGCATGCTGGCGCTCACCGGCACCGTCACCGCGGCCAAATTGGCGATCACACGCGCAGGGCTCGATACCCAGGACATTGATCTTTTCGAGATCAACGAGGGCTTTGCAGCCATGGCGCTGCAATTCATGGAAGACATGCCAGTCGGGCATGAACGCATCAACGTCAACGGCGGCTCGATTGCCATCGGACATGCCATGGGCTGCACCGGCGCAGCCTTGGTCAGTGTCTTGCTCGATGAGCTCGAGCGACGCCAGTTGCGCTACGGCTGCATCTCCATTTGCGGCGCAGCCGGGGTGGCAAGTGCCCTGGTGCTGGAGCGGCTCGATGGCTGGTGATGGCTTGGTGTTTACCCCTAAAGACAGCGCCAATTCACTTTCTCAACTAGACGAAGTGATGGTTGTTCGCCATAATTCTGTCAGGCTATTTGGCCGGCAAAAAACCCTGGCTTTACGCACTGAAAAAATGCTCGCAGGCGACATCCGAACCACGCAAACCCGGGCACTTGCATGAGCCCCGCTTTGGCGCAGTTGCTGCAACTGACGATCAATGGCATGGCCATCGGCGCTATTTACGCGTTGGTGGCCTTGGGCCTGGTGCTGACCTACAAAGCCACCGAAGTGCTCAACTTCGCCCATGGCGATGTGTTGATGGCATCGTCCTTTGTCGGCTGGGGCCTGATCGTCGGGCTGGGCTGGCCGTTCTGGCTGGCCGCCCTCGCCACAGTGCTGTTTGCCGGCCTGTTCAGCTGGCAACTTGATGCGCACATCATGCGCCGCATCGTCGGGCAGCCCCAGTTTGCCGGGGTGATGCTGACCATCGCCATGGCCTTTATGCTGCGTGGCCTGGTGAGCATGTCGTTTGGCCCGGAATCACGCACCTACCCAACGCCCTGGAGCGGCCAAACCACCCGCCTGGCTGGCCTGGTTGTGAACGACCTGAGCCTGGCCATTGTTGCCGCCGCGCTGCTCATCACGCTGGTGCTGTTCTGGTTTTTGAAGAAAACCGCTTTGGGCATCTCAATCCAGGCGGCATCGCAAAACCAGCTCGCGGCTTATTTGAGTGGCATTCGCGTCAAACGCATCAGCTCGTTGGTATGGGGTATTTCGGGCGCCATTGCCGCCGTCTGCGGCCTGCTGCTGGCGCCGATTGCGCTGGTGGACATCGGCCTGTGGATTGTCATGCTCAAGGCGCTCGCTGCGGTGGTGCTTGGTGGCTTTGGCAGTGTGCCAGGCGCCATTCTGGGCGGCCTGTTGCTGGGGGTGATCGAGCAATTTTCCGGGGTCTATCTGCCAGACGGCTTCAAGGATGCCATGGCCTACCTGGTCCTGATTGGTGTGCTGATCCTGTGGCCCCGCGGGCTGCTGGGTGAAGCCCACGGGCGGCGTGTCTGACGGCACCAGCAGCACATGCGATTCAGCTACGACACCAACTACCGCGACGCACACGCGCTGCTGCGCTACCTGCCGGGCCGGCTGGCCTATGTGTTGCTGCTGGCTGCGCTATTGATCGCGCCTTGGGTAATGCCCAAGTATGTGGTGGGCGAGCTCAGCTATGTGTTCATCATGTGCATCGTCAGCCTGGGCCTGATGGTGCTGGTGGGCTACACCGGGCAGGTGTCGCTGGGGCACTCGGCCTTCATTGCCATCGGCGCCTACACCCACACCTGGCTGCTGGCGCAGGGCATGCCCTTGCTCGCGTCGATGCTGATGGCAGCCGGCTTCACCGGCCTGCTCGGCTTGGTCATCGGCCTACCCGCCATCCGTGTCTCTGGCCTCTACCTGGCCATGGTGACGCTGGCTTTTGCAATCCTCACCGAGCATGTGATCGGCCACTGGAAAAGTGTCACTGGCGGCTTTGGTGGCTTGGCGGTGGGCAGCCCCGTGCTGTTCGGGCAGGACCTGTCAAAACTGCAGTACTTCTACTACCTCTGCCTGGTACTGCTGGTGTTGGTGTTGCTGGGGTTGCTCAACCTCTTGCGCGCCAAGACCGGGCGTGCCTTCATGGGCGTGCGCGACTCCGAAGCTGCCGCCTACAGCCTGGGCATCTGGGTGGCGGGTTACAAGGTGCTGGCTTTTGTAGTCTCAGCGGTGGTGACCGGCCTGGGCGGTGCTTTGCTGGCCCACCATGTGGGCTTTTTAACGCCCGAGGGCTTCGGGCTCATCTTGTCGCTTGAGCTGGTCTTGATGGTCACCATCGGTGGCCTGGGTTCGCTGCGCGGCGCCATTCTGGGCGCCATGCTGATCAGCATGCTGCCTATCTTTATCTCGCGCATCAAGCCGCTGCTGCCCGAGCAGATTGCCAAGCAATTTGGACTCGAGACTTTTGTATTCGGCCTGGTGCTGGCTGTGTTTGTGCTGTTCGAGCCCAAGGGTCTCAACGGTCGCTGGATCAAGTTCAAAACCTTTCTCGAAACCTTCCCCCTGTACCGCCAAGACATGTTCAAACGTGGCAAGAGTTACATGAAGTCGGAGCGCTACAAATGAGCGTCTTTGCTGTCTCGGACCTGTCCCTGCGCTTTGGTGGGGTACAGGCCATTGGTGCGCTGAGCTTCTCGGTCAATCAGGGCGAGGTGTTTGCCATCATTGGTCCCAATGGTGCGGGTAAAACTTCGGTGCTCAACGTGATCACCCGGGTGTTCGACCCCAGCCACGGCCGGGTCGTCTTCGAGGGGCAGGACATCACCCGCCTGCCCAGGCACCGGGTGGTGCACAGCGGCATAGCGCGAACCTTTCAAAACATCGAGCTCTTTGAGGGCGGCACCGTGCTCGACAACCTGCTGCTGGGCCGGCACCGCTTTGGACACGGTAACTTTTTCGCCCAATGGCTTTGGACGCCGGCTGTGCGAGACGCCGAGGCCGCTTCGCGGGCCCGGGTTGAAGACGTGATCGAGCTGCTCGACCTGATGCCCCACCGCAACAGCCCGGTTGCCGGCCTGCCCTATGGCCTGAGGAAAGTAGTGGAGCTTGCCCGCGCTCTGGTCACCGAACCGCGCCTGCTCTTGCTCGACGAACCTGCCTCTGGCCTGAACCCGGAAGAAACCCGTGAGTTGGCGTTTTGGATCGGAGACATCCAGAAAGATCTGGGCATTACCGTGATCATGGTCGAGCACGACATGTCGCTGGTCTGCGAAACTGCGGACCGGGTGTTGTGCATGAACATGGGCCAGTTGCTGGCCCTGGGCAAGCCCGGCGAGGTACAGGCCAATCCTGATGTCATCTCGGCTTATTTGGGCGCTTGAAAGCCATGTCAGTCAAAGCCCCGATTTTGGCCGTGAAAAACCTGGAGACCTGGTACGGTCCGGTGAATGCCATCAAGGGCGTCAACCTGGAGGTTGCACAGGGGCATATCGTCGCTGTACTGGGCGCCAATGGCGCGGGCAAGACCACCTTGCTCAACACCATAGCCGGGGTGATTGATCCGTTCAAGGGCAGCATCGAGTACCGCGGGCAAATCATCCAGGGCTGCGAGCCCGATCAAGTGGCCCGGGGTGGGGTGGTGCTGGTGCCAGAAGGGCGGCAGGTTTTTCCGTTTTTGTCGGTTCGCGACAACCTGATGATGGGTACATTTGCGCGCGCCAGCCGGGCTGAGCTCCAGACTGATCTGAGCCTTGTTTTCAGCTGGTTTCCGCGCCTGCTGGAGCGGCAGGACCAACACGGTGGTCTGCTGTCCGGGGGCGAGCAGCAGATGCTGGCGATCGGACGCGCCCTGATGGCCCGCCCCTCGCTGCTGCTGCTCGATGAGCCCTCGCTGGGCCTGTCGCCAATTTTGACGCGGGAGATTTTCAGCATCATCAAACGCATCAACGCCGAACTCGGCACCTCGATGCTGGTGGTCGAGCAAAACGCTGCGATTGCCCTTGCCACGGCGGATGAGGGATACATCATGGAGCTGGGCCGCATTGTGGCGGCCGGCACCTGCACTGAGCTGATGGCCAAAGACGATGTGAAAGAGTTCTACCTGGGCGGTGGTGATGCGCTGGCCCGGGCGGACGGTCAACAACAGCGCTGGAAGCGGCGCAAAACCTGGAGGTAGTCACGCCATGCCTGCCGCCCCGATTCCGACCGCCCTGCCCCTGGCTTGTGACACACCACAAAAATTGTTCCGCGCGCGCAGTCGCGCCTGGGCCGACAACCCGGCCCTGCGGCACAAAAAGAAGGGCATCTGGGACACCACCACCTGGGCTCAATACTTCGAGCGGGCGCGCGGCGTGGGTTTGGCGCTCAGTCGCCTGGGCCTCCAGACCGGCGACTCAATCGCCATCATTTCTGAAAACCGGCCCGAGTGGCTGTACGCCGATCTTGGCGCGCAGTGCATGGGAATCCTGAGCACCGGCATTTACCCGACTTCATCGCCCGAGCAGCTGCTCTACATATTGCAGAACGCTGGGGTGCGGCTGTTGTTTGTTGAAAACCAGGAGCAGTATGACAAAGTGCTGGCGGTACGAGCCCAGTGCCCGGCGCTCCAGCACATCGTGATCACCGAGCGCAAAGGGCTGCGCCACCTGGCCGATCCGATGGTCACCGACTTTGCCCAATTGTTGGCGCAGGGGCTGGCGCAGGCCAGCCAACAGGCCGGCATTTTTGATGCAGCCATTGACCAGGGCGACCCCAGCAGCATTGCGTTTCTGGTCTACACCTCAGGCACCACCGGCGCGCCCAAAGGGGCGATGGTCAGTAACCGCAACCTGATGTTCCAGATTGGCGGTGTTGGCCAGTACCAGCACCTGCAGCCGCTGGAGCGCACCCTGTCTTTTTTGCCGCTGTGCCACATCGCTGAGCGCATGAGCACGGTCTATGCACCCCTGGCCCAGGGCCAGACCGTGCACTTTCCAGAGAATTCGGGCACTGTTTTCAATGACCTGCGCGAGGTCGCACCCCACCTGATCTTCGGGCCACCGCGGTTTTGGGAAAAAATGTATTCGCAGATCACCCTTTATATGCAAGATGCGCTGCCGATCGCGCGCCAGGCTTACGCCCTGGTTCTGGCCGAGGGTGCGGCCATCGCACAGGCCCGGCTGGCGGGTCAGCCCATCAGCGCCTGGCGGACCGCCCGCCATGGCCTGTCCAAGACGCTGCTGATCTCCAATCTGCGCAGCTTCCTGGGCTTGCAAAACATCAAGACCGCCCTGACAGGCGCTGCCCCGGTACCACCAGATTTGTTGCGCTGGTACATGGCGATCGGCATCGACCTGCTGGAAGCTTTCGGCATGACCGAAACCTGCGGTGCCTGTACCGCCATGCCTGAGACTGACATTCGCATCGGCACGGCCGGCGTGCCGGTCAAAGGCACCGAGATCCGTCTGGGCCCCAAGAACGAGGTGCTGGTGCGCGGCCCCCATGTGATCACTGGCTACTGGAGGCAGCCCGAAAAAACCCGCGAGGCCATCGACGCCGAGGGTTGGCTGCACACCGGTGACTGCGGCGAGATCGATGCTGACGGCTACCTGAGCATCAAAGACCGGCTCAAGGACATCATCATCACCTCAGGCGGCAAAAATATCACGCCCAGCAACATCGAAAACCACCTCAAGTTCAGCCCCTATATTTCAGATGCCGTGGTCATTGGCGAAGGCCGCCACTACCTCAGCTGCCTGGTGATGCTTGACCAGGACAATGTGGCAAAGTTTGCCCAAGACCGACAGGTGCCCTACACCGACTACGCCAGCATGACCCGCGCGCCAGAAGTAATTGCCCTGATTCAGGCCGAGCTCGATCTGGTGAATGCCAAATTGGCCCGTGTAGAACAACTCAAGGGGTTTCGTATCATTGCCCAGTTGCTCAGTGCCGAGGACGAGGAACTCACCCCCACCATGAAGCTCAAGCGCCAGGTGGTGGCGCGAAAATACGCTGACCTGATAGCCGGCATGTACCCTGACCCGTTCATTGTTTCGGGCCCTAGGCCCATTTAAAGAAGGAGACTGAGATGTTGCACAAAATCAAAACTGCGCTGTTGGGCGCCCTGTTAGCCGGGGGCCTGGCCAGCGGCGCGATGGCCGCTGGCGTCAGTGACAAGGAGATCGTGCTGGGCACGCACCTTGACCTGTCGGGCCCGGTTGCTGCCGGTATGCCAAGCCTGCGCAACGGCATGCAAATGCGGCTTGATGAAGCCAATGACGCAGGTGGCGTGAATGGGCGCAAGTTCCGTATCGTCGTTGAAGACAATGGCAGCCAGCCCCAAATGGCAGTGCGGGCAATCGACAAGCTGCTGCGCAAGGACGAGGTGTTTGCCATCGTCAATGCCTTTGGCTCTGGGCCCAATGCGGCCGTGGTGAAGAAGGCTGTCGACGAGGGCGCGATTTATTTTGCCCCCTGGGGTGCCTCCTCCATCATCCGAAAAACCTCTGGCGACAGCCCGCTGCTGTTTACCACCACGCCCAACTACGACAGCATCATGAATCTCGGCGTGACCTGGATGATAGACACCTACAAGGCCAAGAAAGTCGGCTACATCTACCAGGAAGGCCCGCTCGGCGCACTCATGGGTGAAGGTATCAAACGCGCGCTGAGCGCCAAGGGCATGAGCTACGCCGCTGAAGCCGGCTACAAGCCAGGCGACATTGATTTCTCCTCGCAGGTGGCCCGGATGAAAGCCGCTGATGTCGACCTGATCGTGATTGCCACGGTCACACGGGAAACCATTGGCGTCATGGCCGAGGTGAAGAAACTCGGCTGGAGCAATGTCAAGGTACTCACCGGCAACCCCGGGCGCACCGGTATTGTTCTGCAACTGGGCAAGGACGCGGTTGAGGGCCTGTACGGGGTGGGCACCTGGAAGCTGTTCACACCCACCAACGGGCCGGATTCGGTGAAGGCCTGGTTTGCCAACTATAAAAAGAAGTACAGCAACGAGCCCGATGAAAACGCTCTGCTGGCCTACTCTTACACCGACATCTTCGTCAAGGCAGTGCAGGGCGCCGGCCGAGACCTGACTGCCGACAAGGTGGCCAAGTACTTGCAGACCAACAGCTTTGAGGCGCCCATTTTTTACGATAAACAAGTCTTCAAGGGCAACCACTTCGAGCCCGAATACGTGGAGATCGATCAGATCAAGGGCGGTGCCTGGACCTCGCTGACCAAACCGATGCGCTGATTACCAGGGCTGCACAATATCGCGCTGCGGTGCTCACTGGCTCAGCCGCACCGTGGCATCAGCCCGCCGGTGCAGGTCGGGCAACAGTTCCAGGCCCAGCCCGGGCTTGTCGCTCAGGCTCAGCATGCCTTGCTTGACCACGGGTAAGTCGGTCACCAACTCCTTGTACCAGCCGCTGTAAAAAGCCCGCACACTCTCCTGCAACAGCGCATTGGGCGCGTGCAGCGAGAGGTGGCTGGAGGCGGCCCAGACCACCGGCCCGGTGCAGTCATGCGGGGCCACTGGCAGTTGCCAAGCATCGGCCATGGCGGCAATCTTGCGCGCCTCGCTCAGGCCGCCGCACCAGCTCAAATCGAGCATGACCACGCCGGCCACGCCGGTTTGCAAATAGTCCTTGAAGGCCCATTTATAGCTCAGGGTCTCACTGGCGCAAATCAAGGTCTCGCAGTCGCGCGCGTACTGCTTGAGCAGGTCCAGGCTGTCCATGCGAATCGCGTCTTCATGCCAGAAGGTGTTGAAGGGTTTGAGCGCGCGCGCAATTTTTTGCGCCATCGGCAGCCGCCACAGGCTGTGGAATTCAACCATGATGTCCATGCGCTCCCCCACCGCCGAGCGAATCTTGCGAAACGGCTCGAGCGCCAGGTCTAGGTCGGCATTGCTGATGTAGTGGCCATCGCTTCGCTCCGCGGCCGGATCAAACGGCCAGATTTTCATGGCCGTGATGCCCTCGCTCAGCAAAGACTCGGCGACCTCGTCAGCTCGGTGCAAAAAGCCTTCCAGATCTTCGTAGGGGCCCTGGCTCTGGCCCAGACCCCAGTTGGAGGTGCTTTGGTTGACGGTGTTGCGCACATAGCGGTAGCCGGCGCAGGTGTTGTAGATGCGGATGTCATCGCGGCTCTTGCCGCCCAGGGCGGTGTGCAGGGGCATATTGGCGGCCTTGCCAAAAATGTCCCACAGCGCGATATCAATGGCCGAGTTGCCACGGGTCTCAGCCCCGGAGCCACGCCAACCCAGGTAGCCGGTGAGTTCGCGGTTGCGTGACTCGATCGCCAGCGGATTCTTGCCCAGCAATTTGGGGGCGGCCCACTCGTGTATGTAGGCCTCAACCGTCTGCGCACCCATGAAGGTTTCGCCCAAGCCGACCAGCCCCTCGTCGGTGTGAATACGTACCCAAATGATGTTGGGAAACTCGCCCAACCTGAGCGTTTCAACTTGTGTGATTTTCAATCTGCGCTCCAAAAAAAACGCAGGCCAATCCGGCCTGCGTTTTGTGATGAATGAACCCGATCAGCCCCCGCGCGCTTTCTTCAGGCCTTCGAGCACCATGTTCACAGCTTCACCACCAATGGTGGGAATGTTGCGGTCATATACCGGCCGAACCTTCTGGAACATGCGCAGTTGTTCGGCCGGCGTCACCTCATTGACCATCATGCCTTTGACCTTCAGGTTGGCCAGCGACTGTTCGTTGAGGGTGCGGTTGGCAGCGCGCTGCACTTTTTGCCCCTCCATGGCGGCCTCGCGCAACACCGCCTGCTCTTGGGCATTCAATTGGTCAAACAGTTTTTTGCTGTAGAGCACCAGGAACGGGGTGTAGGCATGGCGGGTGACGCTGAGGTATTTCTGAACCTCGTTGAGCTTGGAGGTCTCAATCGTCACAAAGGGGTTCTCCTGACCGTCTATGGTCTTGGTCTCCAAGGCGGTGAACACCTCGCCAAAGGCCATGGGCACAGCATTGCTTCCCAGGGTTTTGAAGGTGTCGAGAAAAATGTTGTTTTGCATCACCCGCACCTTGACGCCGTCAAAGTCTTCGGGCTTGGCCACCGGGCGCTTGCTGTTGGTCAGGTTACGAAAGCCATTTTCCCAATAGGCCAGGTTCACCACACCAGCGTCTTCGAGCTTCTTGTTGAAGTAGGCGCCAGCCGGGCCGTCCAGCACGGCATCGGCTTCTTTTTCATTGGCGAACAGGAAGGGCAGGTCAAATGCGCCCAGCTCTTTCACAATGCCGACCAGCGGCGAGCTAGAGGTACAAACCATCTCCTGGGTGCCGGCGCGCAGCGCCTGAGTCGCTGGCAGGTCACCCCCGGCCGAGCCGCCCCAGAAGGCGTTGATCTTGATCTTGCCACCAGTCTTCGCGTTGAGCACCTCTTGCATGCGCTTGACACCCAGGCCCACGGGGTGGTCTTCGTTGACGCCGTTGGTGAACTTGATGGTGCGCTCGGCAAATTGGGCGAAAGCCGAAGTCGCGACCAGTAGGGTGGCGGCCATCAGGGCCGAGGTGAGGGTTCTGCGTTTGAACATGTTTGTCTCCTTTAAGGTTATACACAGGGTTGAAAAATCATTGTCAATCATCGCATCAGCCAATGCAAAGGCACCAGCACAATGTCAGGGAAAAGCACCAGCAAAAACAGCACGACGAGCTGCGCGCACAAAAAAGGCAGCACGCCCTTGAAGGCCTCGTCCATGCTGATGCGCGCCACGCCGCACACCACATTGAGCACGGTGCCCACTGGCGGGGTGATGAGGCCTATGGCGTTGTTCATGATAAACAGCACGCCAAAGTAAACCGGGTCAATGCCGGCCTTGAGCACCACCGGCATCAGCACCGGCGTGAGAATCAGCACGGTCGGGGTGAAGTCCAGCGCGGTACCCACCACCACGATCAGCACCATCATGATGAACATCAGCAGCATCTTGTTGCCCATGAAGGGCGCGAGCATCCCGGCGACCTCGGTCGGAATGTTCGCCACCGTGATCAGCCAGGCGCTGACCATGGCCGCAGCCACCAGGAACATGACCACAGCGGTGGTTTTGCCCGCGGCCAGCAACAGGCCGTACAGCGCCGACCATTTCAGTTCACGATAGATGAACTTGCCCACCACAAAACTGTAAACCGCCGCCACCACAGCGGCCTCGGTGGGAGTGAACACGCCAAACTTCATGCCGCCAATGATCACCACTGGGAGCGCCACGGCAAAACTGCCCTCGGCGGTGATGCGCAGTCGCTCCGGCAGGGGCACCTTGCGGCCGGGCAACACGTTTTCCTTCTTGGCCAGCCACCACCAGGTCAGGCCGATGGCAACCCCCATCAGAATGCCCGGCACAATGCCGGCGAGAAACAACTTGGTGATGGAGACGTTGCCGGCCACGCCAAAGATGATCATGCCGATGGAGGGCGGGATCACCGGCGCAATGATGCCGCCCGAAGCGATCAGGCCCGAGGCGCGGCCCACGTTGTAGCCCGCGGCCCGCATCATGGGGATCAGCAGGGCCGCCAGGGCAGCCGTATCAGCCACAGCCGAGCCGGACAGCGAGGCCATGATGACAGCGGCAATCACCGTCACATAGCCCAAGCCACCCCGAAAATGCCCCACCCAGGCCATAGCCAGGTTGACAATGCGCCGACTCAAGCCGCCCGCGTTCATGAATTCGCCAGCCAGCAGAAAGAAGGGTACGGCCAGCAGGGGAAAGTTGTCGGCCCCCTCTACAAAACGCTGCGCCAGGATCTGGCTGTCAAAAATGACCAGCCCGCTGGTGGCAGCCTAAAAAGCCATCAGGGTGATGCCGCACACCAACAGCGCGTAGGCGATGGGCATGCCAATGGCCATGGCGGCGAGCAGGCTCAGAATGAAAACAGAGACGGTCATGGCGCTTGGCTCAAGCTTTGGCGGTTTGCAGGGTCTTCTCGACATCGGCCAGCCCTTCGGCTTCGACCACCTGGATCAGCTCGGCCTCGGTGATGCGCCCGCTCAGCAAGCGGTACAACACACGGATGTTCATCATGCCCATCACCAGGCTGACCACATAGCCGATGCCGAATACCCAGATCATTGACAAACCGGCCACCGGCGACACATTGGTCACCTGCAAGTCATGCATTTTCCAGGTGCCAAGCAAAAACAGGCCATTGCAGTACAGCATCAGACTCTCGCTGAGGAACAAGCAGGCTTTTTTTCCGCCCCGAGACAGGTGCTTGACCAGGGTGTCAACCCCCAGATGACCGCCTTCGCGCATGGCCACCATGGCACCGATGTAAGTGAGCCAGATGAAGCAGTAACGCGACATCTCGTCTGAGATGGTGATGCCAGAGTTGAAGGCGTAGCGTAAAAACACATTGCCAAACACCATGATCACCATGGCCAACAACAGCAGCACGACCAGCAACTCGAGCAGCTTAAAAAAATAATGGGTTAGCCGGTTCATTCACAATCTTTCGGCGACAGCGACTCGCCGCTTGAAAGCAGCGCGCAGGGGCGGTGGCGGTTGTTTGAGGCTTGGCAGCCGGCTGCGCGAAGCCAGCACCTGCTCGATGTCTGCCCGAGCGCTCTCGATGAGCACCCGCACAGCCGCCTCGGCCTGATCAGGCAGACGGTTGATCACTGCATCAATCATGGCACGGTGGAGCGGTAGTGCCAGAAGAGGGCCATTTTTTCGACGCGTGGAAATCGCAAAACTGGTTCGCAGCAAGGCGCTCAAAGCTTTGCTCATTTGCACCAGCATGCGGTTATGGCTGGCAAGCAACAGGCCTTGATGAAAGCGCAGGTCGTGGCTGACATAGTCACCACCTTCAAAAATAGCGCTCTTCATGCCCGCAAAGGCCGCTTCGATGTTGTCAATGTCGTGCTGCGTGGCGCGCTGCGCTGCCAGCCGGATCGCCGCCGGCTCAACGATCAAGCGCAAGTCTTGCAAGTCGCGCACAAATTCGGGCGTCAAGCCAGCGCGAGCCTGCCAGGCGATCACATCCGGGTCAAACCAGTTCCATTGGTCGCTGGCTTGCACTCGGGTGCCAACCTTGGGGCCGGTCAGGATCAGGCCCTTAGCCACCAAAGACTTCACAGCCTCCCGCACCACGGTTCGACTGACGCCCAACTCAGCGCACAGCATCGCTTCGGACGGCAAGGCACCAGCGGCCCCAAAGCGCCCCACTACAACGGCTTCAGCCAGGTAGTCGACCGTATTGCCGTGCACGTTTTTCATCCGCGAGCGCCGGCCACGGCGGTAAAAATTACTGCGGAGAGATTGACAGCCTTTGGAGACCGCACCGTTAAAACAGCGCGCAATACTAAGTACATTTCTTCAGCATCCTTTGAATCAAGCCATGGCTTTGTTTATCATATGATGTTTAGAGTGGGCAGCGATTTCGGGTAAACCCTATTCAACAACTCAAATACAGGAGCGAGACAAGATGACATCCTCAGCCAAGAAAAAGCCTGAAGACTTGCGCAGCCAGCAGTGGTTTGGCCGCCAAGACCGCGACGGCTTTGCCTACCGCAGCTGGCTCAAGGGCAAGGGCATACCGCAAGACCAGTTCGAAGGCCGCCCGGTCATCGGCATCTGCAACACCTTCAGTGAACTCACCCCCTGCAATTCACACTTTCGCACCCTGGCTGAGCAGGTCAAGATCGGCGTCTATGAGGCCGGCGGTTTTCCGCTCGAGTTTCCGGTGATGTCACTCGGCGAGGTCTTGCTGCGCCCCACCGCCATGCTGTACCGCAACCTGTCGAGCATGGATGTTGAGGAGAGCATTCGCGGCAACCCGATCGACGGCGTCGTGCTGCTGATGGGCTGCGACAAAACCACGCCGGCGCTGATGATGGGTGCTGGCAGTGCCGACCTGCCCACCATTGGTGTGAGTGGCGGGCCCATGCTCAATGGCAAATGGCGCGGCCAGGAGCTCGGCTCGGGCACCGGTGTCTGGAGCATGAGTGAGCAGGTGCGCGCCGGCACCCTCAAGTTGCAAGAGTTTCTGGAAGCCGAGAGCTGCATGCACCGCAGCCACGGCCACTGCATGACCATGGGCACGGCCAGCACCATGGCCAGCATGATCGAGGCCCTTGGCGTGGGCCTGCCTGGCAATGCGGCCTACCCGGCGGTGGACGGTCGGCGCAATGTGCTGGCCCGATCGGCCGGGCGGCGCATCGTGGACATGGTGCATGAAGACTTGACGCTCTCACGCATCCTGACCCGAGAGGCGTTCGAGAACGCCATCAAAACCCTGGCCGCCATTGGTGGCTCGACCAACGCCGTGATCCACCTGATTGCCATGGCCGGGCGTATCGGGCTCAAACTCACGGTGGATGACTTTGACCGCCTGGGCAGCGATCTGCCCTGCCTGGTCAACCTGCAGCCCTCGGGCAAGTACCTGATGGAAGACTTTTGCTACGCCGGTGGCCTGCCCGCGGTGATGAAAGAGATCTCGGGCCACCTGCATCTCGATGCGCTGACAGTCACCGGCAAGTCGATTCGGGACAATATCGCCGGGGCCGAGAACTTCAACCAGGACGTGATCAAACCCCTGAGCCAGCCCTTCATGGAAAAAGCCGGCATCGCCGTGTTGCGGGGTAATCTGTCACCCCGCGGCGCGGTGATCAAGCCGAGTGCCGCGACACCCGCCCTGATGGTGCATACCGGGCGCGCCGTGGTGTTCGAGAGCATCGAGGAGTTCCACCGACTGATCGACGACGAGAGCCTGGACGTGGACGAGACCTGCGTGCTGGTGCTCAAGAACTGCGGCCCCAAGGGCTACCCCGGCATGGCCGAAGTCGGCAATATGCCCTTGCCACCCAAGGTCTTGCGCAAGGGCATTACCGACATGGTGCGTCTGAGCGATGCCCGCATGAGCGGCACCGCCTACGGCACGGTGATCCTGCACACCGCCCCTGAGGCTGCCGCAGGTGGGCCGCTGGCGGTGGTGCGCAATGGCGACATGATCGAGCTGGACGTGCCCAAACGCCGCCTGCACCTGCACATCAGCGATGAGGAGCTCACGAGCCGCCTGGCGCAATGGACTGCCCCGCCGCCGCCGCTGGACAGCGGCTACTGGAAGCTGTATGTCGATCATGTGCTGCAGGCCGACGAGGGGGTCGACTTTGATTTTCTGGTCGGGCGCCGTGGCGCTTTTGTACCGCGCGACAACCACTGAGCTAAATCAGCCGCGAAAACGCCGGCGCGTGAGCGCCAGCGCCAGCCAAAAACCACCCGCGCTGTAGGCCAGCAGCACCAGGCCATGCTGCCAGGCTTGGTTTGGCCATTCGTCCATGAAGAGCGGACGCACCAGGGCCACGGCATTGGTCAGCGGCAGGCCCTGCGAAAGCAGCCGCACCAGCGGCGGCAGTTGTTCGAGCGGGAAGAAAATACCACTCAAGAACATCATCGGTGTGATGCACAGGGTGAAGTAATAGGTGAAAAAATCATAGCCCTTGGCCAGCGCATTAAAGACCAGCGCGATGCAGCTGAAGGTGACGCCCACGCCGAGCAGAATCGGCCAGGCCAGCAGCAGCTTGGGGCTGTGGCTGATGCCCAGGCACAGCATCACCAGCAGGATCGCGCTGACCGTGAACAGGGACTTGAATGCAGCCCACAGCATTTCGGCCAGCACCACATCATCCAGGCTGACCGGCGCGTTCATGATGCCGTCCCAGGTTTTCTGCACATGCATGCGAGAAAACGCCGAATACAGGGCCTCGAAGGTGGCCGCGTTCATGGCGCTCATGCAAATCGAACCGCTGGCCAGAAACAGGATGTAAGGCACTTTGACATCAGCGCCGCCGGCGGCGCCCGGCAGCGTGATTTGCCCCACCAGCGCCCCCATGCCGTAACCAAATGCAAACAGCCACATCAAAGGCTCGGCAATATTACCCACCAGACTGGGGATAGCAAGCTTGCGCCAGACCAGCAGATTGCGCAAAAACACCGGCCAAAACCGCCATGACAAACGGGGCGCGCGCCAAATGCTGTGGGCCGCAGCGGCGCTTGGCTGGGCGCTCATATCAAGCGCCCTCCCGAATTTGGCGTCCGGTGAGCTTGAGGAACAGGTCCTCCAAGTTGGCCGGGCGGTGCAGGGTGCGCAGCTGCGGGTAGGCTGACAGGGCCTGGAGCAGCGGCTTGGCGTCTTGGGTGTAAAAAAATACCGTCTCGCCACTTTGCTCCACCCGGGCGGCCAGGTCGCGCAGAGGTGAGGCGAGCAGGGCCGGCGCGCCAAGCCCGAACACCTCGACCACATCGGGCTCGAGATGCTGCGCAATCAGGGTGCGGGGCTGCCCCTCGGCAATTTTTTTGCCATGGTCAAGCACCAACAGGCGCGAGCACAGGCGTTCGGCCTCATCCATGAAGTGGGTGGTCAACAGGATCGACTTGCCCTGCTGCAGCAACAACTGCAAGCGCTCCCACATCAAGTGCCGGGCCTGCGGATCCAGGCCAGTGGTCGGCTCATCGAGCAGCAGCAGGCGCGGGTCGTTGACCAGCGCACGGGCCAGGCTCAGCCGACGCTTCATGCCGCCGGACAATTCGCCCGGCTTGGCATTCGCCTTGTGCGTGAGCGAGGCGAACTCCAGCAAACCCGGAATACGGGCACGAATCTGCGCCTCTTTCATGCCAAAGTAGCGGCCATAAACCAACAGATTTTCAGCGCAGGTGAAATCCGGATCCAGGGTGTCAAACTGGCTGACCACACCGAGTTGCGCCTTAATGGCCAGTGCATCCCGCGGCATCTGCCCCCCCAGTGCCTCGATTTGGCCGGCGTCTGGCACCGACAGGCCCAGGCACATGCGGATGGTGGTGGTTTTACCGGCGCCATTGGGGCCGATCACGCCCAGGCATTCACCTGCGGCGATACCAAACGAGAGCCCATCAACCACCTTGGTGGCGCCATAGCTTTTGGACAAATTGCGGACCGATAGCAGCCCGGCCTGCATGACTTGCTGCGGCATCTACTTGAACGCTACTTCAGCAAAACTGCGCAGCTTGCGGCTGTGGAGTTGGTGCACACCACGCTCTCGCAGCAACTCCAGCGCCCGCATACCCACCCGCAAATGCTGGTCGACCCGCTCGCGGTAAAAGTAGTCGGCCATACCGGGCAGCTTGATCTCGCCGTGCAGCGGCTTGTCG
The DNA here is from genome assembly GCA_009693325.1 of Rhodoferax sp. Lineage (GTDB taxonomy): Bacteria > Pseudomonadota > Gammaproteobacteria > Burkholderiales > Burkholderiaceae_C > Rhodoferax. The sequence goes on along the minus strand of SHXM01000013.1, from coordinate 9,963 downwards.
CTCACGCACAGCAAGGTACCGTAAGGCACTCGGAACCGAAAGCCGTTGGCAGCGATGGTGGCACTCTCCATGTCCATCGCCACAGCGCGGCTTTGGCTAAAGCGGCGCTGCGGGCCGTTGTCTGGCAGCAACTCCCAGTTGCGGTTGTCGGTGCTCGCCACGGTACCGGTACGCATCACACGCTTGAGCTCGGGGCCGTGCAATTGAGTGACATCCGATACGGCTGCCTCGAGTGCCACCTGAATCTCAGCCAGCGCCGGGATGGGCACCCACAGGGGCAGGTCTTCGTCGAGCACATGGTCTTCGCGGACATAGCCGTGGGCCAGCACATAGTCGCCGAGCTGCTGGGAATTGCGCAAACCAGCGCAGTGGCCGAGCATGATCCAGGCGTGGGGGCGCAGCACGGCAACATGGTCAGTAATGGTTTTGGCATTCGCCGGGCCAACGCCAATGTTGACCATGCTGATGCCGCTGCGGTCAGAGCGCATCAAATGGTAGGCTGGCATTTGCGGCAAACGCGCAGGCAGTTTACCCAGGGCGTCCTGCGCCAAGGCGGCCGCGCCAATGCGCCGGGTGAGTACATTGCCGGGCTCGACAAAAGCCACATACTCGCTGCTTGGGTCGGCCATGGCCTGATGGCCCAGGCGAACAAACTCGTCGATATAAAACTGGTAGTTGGTGAACAGCAAAAAGCTCTGGAAATACTCTGCGGCAGTACCGGTGTAATGGCGCAGGCGTTGCAGCGAGTAGTCCACCCGCTGCGCCGTAAACAGGGCCAGCGGCTGGGCCTCGCCTGGGCGCGGCACATAAGTGCCGTTGGCAATACCGTCATCCATGGCGCCCAGATCAGGCAGATCAAACACATCGCGCATCAACTGCCGTCGCTCGGCACTCAAGCTGCCCTCAAGATGGTCTTGATCGGCAAAGGAGAAGTGCACCGGGATCGGCTGCGAACTGGTACCCACCTCCAGCTCAACCCCATGGTTTTGTATCAATAGCGTGAATTGCTCAAGGTAATACTCGGCGAAGAGATCGGGGCGCGTGAGTGTGGTCTCAAAACGCCCGGGCCCAGCAACAAAGCCATAGCTCAGGCGAGCGTCCTGCAGCAGGCCCTGGCGTGCCACGGTGTCGGTCTGGATGCGCACAAAGGGGTAGCAGGCCCGCACATGACCTGGCAGGGTTTCGCCTGCCACAAAGCGGCGCATGGCGCTGCGCAGGTGCGACAGGCTGCTGTCATAAATCTCCCCGGCTTTGGCTAGGGCCGCCGCCGGATCACGAAAACTTGATGGGGCGATGAAAGCAGGCAGGTAAGACATCACTCGGATTATCGGTGCTTCACGAGACTCGCTGGCGCACCGGGCCGGCGCGTGGCGCTTAAAACTGCCATACTCAGCCCGGTTTTTGACGAGGAAGTGCGTACCCATGCTGAAGTTCACATGCTGCGATGCGCTGCGCGAGTTTGCCAGCAGCGGCCAAGCCCAGGTTTTGCGGGGCATCACCCGCGGCTTTGAGCGCGAATGCCTGCGGGTGGATGCCACCGGCACACTGGCCCGTACAACGCACCCCCGCGCGTTTGGCTCTAAGCTCACCCATCCCTGGATCACCACCGACTACGCCGAAGCGCTGCTGGAGTTCATCACCCCGCCTTCGCAGGATCTGGATTTCCCGCTGCAATTTCTGCGCGACATCCACCGCTTTGTGGCGCCTAAGCTGGGCTCAGAACTGATGTGGGCCGGCTCCATGCCCTGCGCGATCGGCGACGATACCGACATCGAGCTGGCCGACTACGGAAACTCCCATGCAGCGCGCTTCAAGCAGGTCTACCGCGAAGGCCTGGGGCTGCGCTATGGCCGTCGGATGCAGGCCATCGCAGGGGCCCACTACAACTGGTCGCTGCCGGCAGAGTTTTGGGTCAGCCTGCAGGACCTGTGCCCGCCGGCGCAGGCCGGGCTTGACTTTGTCAGCGAACGCTACTTTGCCCTGGCGCGCAATTTTTTGCGTTACAGCTGGCTGATTCCCTACCTGTTTGGCGCCTCGCCGGCCCTGAGCACATCGTTCTTGCAGGGGCAAAAGGCTGCCCTGCTGGAACTGCTGCCGGGCACGCTGTACGGACCCGATGCCACCAGCCTGCGCATGAGTGACCTGGGCTACCAAAACCGTGCGCAGGCCAACCTGCAAGTCAGCTTCAACTCGCTGGCCGACTACACCCAGGCGCTGGAGTCCGCCATCCGCACCCCCGACCCTTTTTACCAGGCCATCGGCGTTCGCGACGGCGGGCACTGGCGGCAACTCAATGCCAACTTGCTGCAAATTGAAAACGAGTTTTACGCCGGTATCCGGCCCAAGCGCATTGGCAAACAGGGCGAACGGCCGGCCAAGGCGCTGCAAGCCTATGGCGTGGAATACCTGGAAGTCCGGCTGTTTGACCTCAACCCAAGCCTGGATATTGGCATTGCGCCGGAGCAGGGAAGTTTTGCGGACATGCTGCTGCTGATGTGCTTGTTTCGCGACAGCCCGCCCATCAGCAGCCGGGAACAGGCCGAGAACAACGAGAACAAGCGGCGCGTGGTGCACCACGGCCGGGCGAGCGATTTGCAATTGCTGGCGCATAACCGCGAACAGCCCATGCGGCCCCTGGCCCATGCGCTGTTTGAAGACCTGCTGCCCTTTGCCGAGATGCTCGACGCCGCTTACAGCGGCCAACGCTATAGCCAGACACTGAGCACCCTGCGCCAGCGCATCGACCATCCCGAGCTCACCCCTTCAGCCCAGGTGCTCGAAGGCGTGCATCAGGCCGGCGGGTTCCAAAGCTACAGCCTGGCTCTGGCGCACCATCACCAGCAAAACTTGCTCAAGCAAGCGCTAGACCCGGCCACCGGCGCACGGTTTGAGGCGAGTGTGCAAGCCTCGCTAAGCCGGCAAGTGCAACTCGAGGCCGCCGAGCAGGGCAGCTTTGAAGACCACGTGGCCCGCTATTACGCCTGACCACCAGTCAGTCGTATCCGCCATGCTCCCAAGCGACACCAAAGCTGAGGGAATACCTGAGCGCGCTGCCGGCACCGTCCCCGTCATGGGACCCGGCCCGGCAGGGGAGAACTGCTTTTCCAGCCTGCTGCTGGAGCCAGCCGTTTTGACCAATCTGGCGCAGCTCGGCTACCACCAGATGACGCCTATTCAGGCCGCCAGCCTGCCCGCGGCTTTGGCCGGGCAAGACCTGATTGCCCAGGCGCAAACCGGCAGTGGCAAAACCGCAGCCTTTGGCCTGGCAGCACTTGCCCGCCTGAACCCGCGCCGCTTTGCCGTGCAAACCCTGGTGCTGTGCCCGACCCGGGAACTCGCTGACCAGGTGAGCACCGAGTTGCGCCGCTTGGCCCGTGCCACCGGCAACATCAAGATACTTAGCCTGTGCGGTGGCGTGGCTCTGCGCGGACAGCGTGCCTCGCTGGAACAGGGCGCCCATATCGCGGTGGGCACGCCCGGGCGCATCATGGACCATCTGGCGCGGGGCTACCTGGCACTTGACGCACTCAACACCCTGGTGCTCGACGAGGCCGACCGCATGCTCGACATGGGATTTTTTGAGGATATGGCCACCGTCATCAAGCAATGCCCGAAGGCCCGCCAAACCCTGCTTTTTTCTGCCACCTACCCCGAGGGCATCGGTAAGCTGGCCGCCGAGTTCATGCGTGAGCCACGGCACATCAAGGTCCAGAGCGCACCAGCCCAGCGCGCTATCGAAGAGCGCTTCTACCAGGTGACTCAGGACCAGCGTTTAGCCGCAGTAGCCCAGCTGCTCAAGCACTTTCGGCCGGTCAGCACCCTGGCGTTTTGCAATACCCGGCAACACTGCCGGGAACTGCTTGAGAGCTTGCAACAGCAGGGCTTTAGTGCCTTGGCGCTGTCTGGCGATCTCGAACAACGCGAGCGGGACTTGGTGCTGGCACAGTTTGCCAACCGCAGCTGCTCGGTGCTGGTGGCCACCGACCTGGCATCGCGCGGGCTAGACATCGCACAGCTCGAAGCCGTCATCAATGTCGACACCACGCCAGACCCCGAGGTGTATGTGCACCGCATCGGTCGCACCGGCCGAGCTGGCGAATCTGGTCTGGCGCTCAGCCTGGCCAGCCTGCACGAGATGGGTTTTGTTGGCCGTATCGAGCAGTATCAGCACCGCGAATCGGTCTGGTACCCGCTCAACAGCCTGACGCCGACTGGCAGCGGTCCGCTGCAGCCGCCGATGGTGACGCTGCAGATCTTGGGTGGGCGCAAAGAAAAAATTCGCCCCGGCGATGTGCTGGGCGCACTGACCGCAGACGCTGGCTTTGCACGCGAGCAAATCGGCAAAATCAATATCACCGAGTTCACCACTTTTGTAGCGGTGAGGCGCGACATTGCGCTGCAAGCCATGGACAAACTCAACGCCGGGAAAATCAAAGGCAAAGGCGTGAAAGTGCGCTTGATTTAGCCGCGTCATTGCGGCTTGTAGGCGAAATTCTGACGTGCTTTACAGCGATTTCCCGACTTCAGTCGACAGACCCCGGGGCTAAAGTTCTTCGGTGCGCTCAAGCGCCCTGAAACCCACCGGAGATGCCAGATGAAGACCGCCGAAATTAGCCTCAACCCATTCAGTCTGATGATGGAGCCCGAGTTGGTTTTGCAGGCCATGGAGCGCTCAGAGCAACTCCAGCGCCTGCGCCGGCACAAATTGCGCCCGCTCGACAGGCCCCTGATTCCCTACACACAGCAGAGCCTGGACAGCCGCGCCGCCTTCGATGCGGCGATTGAGGCCGAAGAATTTGAGGTCCTGGAGATCGAACTGCTGAACTGACTCTGCGCCAGGCAGGCGCCAAAGTGCCAGGCGTTTTAGGCACCAACTCGGTGTTCAGGTGCTGTGCCTGACCCCTGGCTGTGCGACCATGCCGCCCACTGCTGCTGCTGCGCCGCTCTCAGCGCTTGAGCGTGACGCCGCCGTCCACCACCAGGGTTTCGCCCACCACGTAGTCGCCAGCACGCGAGGCCAGGTAAATCGCAGCGCCGGCCATGTCCTGGTCCACGCCAATACGGCCGGCCGGGATCTGGGCTGCTACTTCGGCGCTGCGGTCCCGCGCCTCCCGGTTCATCTCAGAGGCAAAGGCGCCGGGAGCAATCGCGGTGACTGCAATGTTGTCCTGGATCAGGCGCAGCGCCATGCGCCGGGTCAGGTGCACCAGGCCGGCTTTGCTGGCGGCATAGGAGTAGGTTTCTAACGGGTTGACTGACACACCGTCAATCGAAGCGATGTTGATCACCTTGGCCACCCGCTGCTTGCCGGCCAGGCGCAGATGAGCCGCCAGGGCCTGGGTCAGGAAAAACGGCGCTTTCAGGTTCAGGTCCACCACCTTGTCCCAGCCACTCTCGGGAAAGTCGTCAAACGGCGCGCCCCAGGCAGCGCCCGCGTTGTTGACCAATATATCGAGTTGCTGCTCGTGCGCCGCGAAGGCCGTCGCCAGCGCCTGGGCGCCGGCAACAGTTGAGACATCGGCGGGCAGGGAGACACAATGGCCCAAAGCCGCCAAGTCGCGCGCCGCCTGATCACAGACCTGCGCCTTGCGTGACGAGATATAGACCTTGGCTCCCTGGGCCAAAAAACCCGCTGCAATCATGCGTCCGATACCACGCGAGCCACCTGTAATCAGAGCGATTCGGCCTTCAAGAGAAAAAAGTTTGTCCATCGTCGTCGCTCCTTTTTGAGGCCTGAGCTTAGCTTGATGCCGCGAGGGCGGCAGTCACTTGGGCGGCAGTTGCCGGGACAGCGCGCAAGTGCAGGGATAATCAGCTTCTTTTTCTCTCAATGGAGTCCGTGTCATGGCCAAAGAATTTCGTACTGAAGCTGAACGTGTTGCAAGCCCACGCCCGGTGCCGCCCAAGGGTGTCTGCTTCACCGCCCCAAAGGGCCAAAAACGCAGCCTCGAGCGCGGCACTGCCACCAACAACAAAAAAAACCCCGGTAAGCGCCCGCACAAAGGCGGTTGATTGCGCAGCACCGTGCTTGCGCTCGCCTCAACGGGCGCCATAACTCACAGCGCTCAGGGCAAACGCATCAAGGGAATGGCCGCAATGGCCAGGGCCACGGCCAGCAACTTGGTGCGGCTGATGGCCTCTTTCATAAACACCATCGCGATCAGCACAGCAAACACCGAACTGGTGTCGCGCAGAGCCGCCGCACCGGCAATGGCCGCCTTGCTGAACACCCAGACAATCAGCAGGTAAGAGGCCATCGACAGCACGCCCGTCCACAGCGTCACGTGGGCATGGCGGCGGATGGTAGCCACCAGACCGGGCAGGCGGCGCTGCTGCCAGGCCATATTCGCCGCGTTGAAGATAGCCACCAGGCAGCCATAGGCAAAAGGCGAACCCGATTGGCGAATACCGTTGGCGTCGATCAGCACTGTGCAAGCACTCAAGACTCCGCCCACGCCAGTCCAGATCAGCACCTGGCGCGACAAATTCTGACCGTGGCGCGCACTCAGCGCCAGCAGCGCCAGCGCCGCAATGATCAGCGCAATACCCAGCATGGCGCCGGTTGACAGCCGCTCGTGTGCGAGCAAGGTCGACAGCGGCACCACCAGCATGATCATGATGGCGCGTGACATCGGGTACACCAGACCGAATTCGCCATGGTCATAGGCACGCAGAATGGCCTTGAGCCCCATTACATTTAACAGGGCTGAGGCGGCGATCCACACCAAGGACTCCCACCGGGGGAAATCAACAAAGAGCAGCACCGGCAGGCCGACCAGCCCTGCCACCAGCATCTGGCCCGTCATGACCGCTGTGTGCTGCCCGGTAGATTTGACGGCTGCGTTCCAGGTGGCATGCAAGAGGGCGCTGCCCAGGGCAGCCAGAATGTAGATGGTGTTCAAACAGGCCCCGCGTCAGGGGTTGGCAGTCATTACATGTTGCGCCGGTACTGCCCACCCACCTCAAACAAGGCATTGGTGATCTGGCCCAGCGAGCAGACCCGCACTGCATCCATCAGCACCTCAAACACGTTCTGGTTCTCAATCACCACCTGTTGCAGGCGCTTCAGCATCGCCGGTGCCTGGCTGGCGTGCCGGGCATGGAAGTCGGCCAGCCGCTGCAGCTGGCTCTGCTTTTCCTCTTCGGTCGAGCGGGCGAGCTCGAGCTTGTCGAGCACGGCGTCACCGTTCGGGTTACGGAAGGTGTTGACGCCGATGATGGGCAGCTCGCCGGTGTGCTTGAGCATTTCGTAGTGCATCGACTCGTCCTGGATGCGGCCCCGCTGGTAACCGGTTTCCATGGCACCGAGCACACCGCCGCGCTCGGCTATTGCGGAGAACTCGGCCAACACCGCTTCTTCCACCAGCTCGGTCAACTCCTCGATGATGAAGGCGCCCTGGGACGGGTTCTCGTTCTTGGCCAAGCCCCACTCGCGGTTGATGATCAGCTGGATTGCCATGGCGCGGCGCACCGAGTCTTCGGTGGGCGTGGTGATGGCCTCATCGAACGCATTGGTGTGCAGGCTGTTGCAGTTGTCGTAAATGGCGATCAGTGCCTGCAGCGTGGTGCGGATGTCATTGAACTGGATCTCCTGCGCATGCAGGCTGCGCCCGCTGGTCTGGATGTGGTACTTGAGCTTCTGGCTGCGCTCGTTGGCGCCGTATTTCTCTTTCATGGCCACCGCCCAGATGCGCCGGGCTACCCGACCCATCACGGTGTATTCCGGGTCCATGCCGTTGCTGAAGAAAAAGCTTAAATTGGGTGCGAAGTCATCAATGTGCATGCCGCGCGCCAGGTAAGCCTCGACAAAGGTAAAGCCATTGCTGAGCGTGAAAGCCAGTTGGCTGATCGGGTTGGCCCCCGCCTCGGCAATGTGGTAACCACTGATGGACACCGAGTAAAAATTACGCACCCGGTGCTTGACAAAATACTCGGCCACATCACCCATCACCTTCAGGCTGAACTCGGTGCTGAAGATGCAGGTGTTCTGGCCCTGGTCTTCTTTCAAGATGTCGGCCTGCACCGTGCCACGCACGTTTTCCTGCACCCACCCGCGGATCTTTTCCAGCTCAGTGTCGGTCGGGTCACGGCCCTTGTCAGCCTTGAACTTATCAATATTCTGGTCAATGGCCGTGTTCATGAACATCGCCAGAATGCTGGGCGCCGGGCCGTTGATCGTCATGCTGACGCTGGTGGACGGGCTGCACAGGTCAAAGCCACCGTACAGCACCTTCATGTCGTCCAGCGTGGCTATTGACACGCCTGAGTTACCCACCTTGCCGTAGATGTCCGGCCGCAGGTCGGGGTCGTTGCCATACAGCGTGACCGAGTCAAACGCGGTGGACAGTCGCTTGGCCGCCATGCCGGAGCTCAACCGCTTGAAGCGGGTGTTGGTGCGAAAGGCGTCGCCCTCGCCGGCAAACATGCGGGTGGGGTCCTCGCCCTCGCGCTTGAAGGCAAAGGTGCCGGCGGTGTAGGGGTAGTTGCCCGGCAGGTTGTCGAGCAGCAGCCACTTCAGGATTTCGCCATGGTCTTCATACTGCGGCAGCGCCACCTTGCGGATGGTGGTGCCGCTGAGCGACCTGGTGGTGAGCGCGGTGCGGATTTCCTTGTCGCGGATTTTCACCACGAACTCGTCGCCGGCATAGGCTGCCTGCATGGCGGGCCACTGCGCCAGCAGCTGACGCTCGGCGGCACCCAGGTGGGCGTCTCGCTGGCCGGCCAGGTCCAGCACGGCTTCCGCTGCGCGGGTCTTGGTCGCGTCCGCTTCCCTGAGCATGCGTGCCGATTCGCGCAGCTGCTGGATTTCTCGCGCCAGGCGGGCCTGGCTGCGGGCCCGCGCCTTGTAGCCGCGCAGCGTGTCGCTGATCTCTGCGAGGTAACGGGTGCGCGCCGCTGGCACCACGGGTGTCTGGTTGGTGCTGTGGCGGGCTGTGACCTGCGGCAGGCGCTGCGGCTGCACCGCCAGCCCCAAGGCAGCCAGCCGCGCCAGCAGCGCCTGATACAGGGCGGTCACGCCATCGTCATTGAAACGCGCCGCCATGGTGCCAAACACCGGCATATCGGCCATGGGCGTGGTCCAGGCCTCTTTGTTGCGCTGCACCTGCTTGGCTACATCGCGCAGGGCGTCGAGCGAGCCCTTGCGGTCAAACTTGTTGATGGCCACAAACTCGGCGAAATCGAGCATGTCGATCTTCTCCAACTGGCTGGCCGCGCCAAACTCGGGCGTCATGACATACAGCGGTACATCCACGTGGGGCACGATGGCAGCATCGCCCTGGCCAATACCCGAGGTCTCCACCACAACCAAGTCAAAACCGGCCACCTTGCAAGCCGCAATCACGTCCGGCAGCGCGGCGCTGATCTCGGATCCAAAGTCGCGCGTGGCCAGGCTGCGCATAAAAACCCGCTGCCCCGGCGCCAGCACAGCACGCGCAGCGGCAAGCGCGGGGGCCGCCAAATCCACCGCCGGGCCGACCCAAGGTGGATTAGCCCCCTCGGGGGGCAGCGCAGCACGCGCAGCGGCAAGCGTGGGGGCCCAGACCCCAATGGCGTTCATGCGAATGCGGTCGCCCAGCAGGGCGCCACCGCTTTTGCGGCGGCTCGGGTCAATGCTGATCACCGCCACGCGCAACTGGTCATCCTGGTCCAGCCGCAGCCGGCGAATCAGCTCGTCGGTCAGGCTGGACTTGCCGGCGCCGCCGGTGCCGGTGATGCCCACCACCGGTATCTTTTTTGTAGCAGCCAAGGACCGTATCTCTTGGGCCAGCGCGGGACTGGCCTTCTCGTTCTCAACCGCCGTGATCCACTGCGCCAGCGCCCGCCAGGCCATCTCGCCGTGGCCCTGCAGGGCCGCCATGGTGGTGGGCGCGTGCGGCGTCAGGTCTTGGTCGCAGCGCATCACCATCTCGCCAATCATGCCGGCCAAGCCCATGCGCTGACCGTCTTCCGGGCTGAAGATGC
>SHXM01000164.1 GCA_009693325.1 Rhodoferax sp. | reverse complement strand
GCGGCAGGGCGTAGGCTACCTGACCCTCCAGGTAAAAGTGTTCCTGACCGCCCACTTCAAGTGTGCCGCTGAGCTGGTGCGGCGCGCCGGCCAGCGCGGCATCAGCGTCGCCACGGTGGACAAACACCGGTGGCAGCACATAGTGGCTTTGCTGCAGCGCCTCGCGCACGCTCAGCACGGCGGGCAGGGCGTCGATCTGCAGTTGCACCAGGCGCGCCGCGCGGCGCGCCTGCATCACGCTGTCGGCCACCACCAGCCCCACCACCTGGCCGACGTGCTGCACCGTGCCCTGCGCAAACACCGGCTCGTCGCCGGCAAAGGCGGCTAGCAGCTGGTCGCCGGGAACGTCCGCTGCCAGTACGATGCCGCGCACGCCGGTCAGGGCCAGTGCCGCCGTGCCAGATACCCCGCGCAGGGTGCCATGGGCCAGCGGCGACAAGATAGGGGCCGCGTATAGCGTGCCGCGCGCCTCGGCCATGTCATCAATGTAGGTGGCCGCACCGGCGACCTGGGCGGCCGCACTTTCGTGGGGCGCAGACGAACCACTCGCTCTGGTGCTCATGCCAGCAACTCCTCAAGCCCGGCGCTCTCAAGGTTGATGGCGCGGGCGCCCTGGCTCTCCAGCCAGAAGCGCTGCAGCAGATTACCCAGCACCTGAACGCGGTAAGCGCTGGAAGCGCGCAGGTCAGAGATCGGCGAGAACTCCTGGCGCAGCACCAGCATGGCCTGCTGCACCGTGGTCTGGCTCCAGGGCTGGCCGGTCAGCCGTGCTTCGGTCTGGCTGGCGCGCACCGGCGTCGCTGCCACCCCGCCCACCCCGATCGAGGCCCGCACGATCTGGCCGCCCTCCAGGTGCAGCGCCACGGCCAGGCACAGGGCCGAAATGTCGTCGTCAAAGCGCTTGGACACCTTGTACACCCGGCTGAACTCCTGCGGCACCGGCTTGGGCACCTTGATCCAGGCCAGCAGCTCATCGGGCGCCATCATGTTTTGCCGGTAGCCGGTGTAGAGCTGCTCTAGCGGCAGCTCGCGGTGGCCGCGTGTACTCATCAGCACCACGTTTGCCCCCAGCGCGATCAAGAGCGGCATCGAGTCGCCAATCGGTGAGCCATTGGCCACATTACCGCCCAGGGTGCCCGAATTGCGCACCGTCAAGCCAGCAAAGCGGTTGGCAAAAGCCTGTAACTGGGGTCGGTCGGCCACCAGCGCAGCGAAGGCCTCGGCGAGCGTCACTGCCGCGCCAATCGCCAGGTGGTTCGGGTAGGTCTCGATACGACGCAGCTCGGCTGCGCGGGTCAGGTCTAGCACTTTGTAAAAACGGCGGTGCCCTTTGTTGATCCAAAGCCCGACATCGGTACAACCCGCCACCAACTGCGCCGCTGGGTGGGCCGCGCGCAGGCGCAGTAGCTCGGCCAGGCTGCTGGGTAAAAAATAAGCCAAATCGGCCACTGCCGCTTGCCCTGCTTGACTCAGTTGCTTCAATTTTTTTAGCGCTGCGGCCTCGTCCAGACGCACCCGGGGCAGTTTGGCCATGCTTTGCGCTGCTTCCAAAATCGGCCGGTAGCCGGTGCATCGGCACAGGTTGCCCGCCAAATCCTGCTGCGCCAGCGCGCGTGTGATGGGCCGCCCCTGGGCCACATGGTTTTGGTACATGCCAAACAGGCTCATCACAAAACCGGGTGTGCAAAAACCGCACTGGCTGCCGTGGCACTGCACCATGGCCTGCTGCGCCGGGTGCAGATCTCCGTTTGGCGCCAGCAGGTCCTGCGCCGTCCACAACGCCTGGCCCTGGATGGAATGCGCCAGCCGGATGCAACTGTTCACCGCGCGGTACTGCAGGCGCGCGCCCTGCGCCTCGCCCAGTACCACAGTGCAGGCGCCGCAATCGCCCTCGTTACAACCCTCTTTGGTGTCGGTGCAATGCAGGTCCTCGCGCATCACCTCCAGCAGGGTGCGGTCGGGCGGCACGTCATGCAGGGTGACGGTCTGGCCTCGGCGGACGAATTGAAGCGGTCGGGTGGTCATCGGCGATTCCTCATGGCCTAGGGTAAAGCAGTAGCGACAGGGCCTTCATATCGACTAGCATATGGGACTCATTCAGACTTAGGTATGCGAGACGACGTTCTTTTCGACAAGATAGACCTCCATTTAATCAGGGTCCTGCACACCGTGTTGACAGAGCGCAGCGTATCGAAAGCGGCCGTTCGGCTCGGCATGCACCAGCCAGCCGTGAGCGCGGCGCTCAAGCGTTTGCGTGATTTTGCTGGTGATCCGCTGCTGGTGCGCTCCGGCGCGCAGATGGTGCCCACCGATGCCGCTCTGCGCATGGTGGCGCCGGCCGCCAGCATTCTGCAGGCTGCACAAATGCTGTTTTCAGACGCCCGCAGCTTTACCCCCACGCTGGACCGCAGCACCTTTCGCATCGCCGCCAGCGATTACCTGGACCCGATGTTTTTGCCGCAACTTGTGGCCCAGCTCAAGGCTGGCGCGCCGCTGTGCCAGATCGACATCCTGCCCCTCTCGGCCAGCAGCGACTACCGCGCCCAACTCGCCCAGGGCGAGGTCGACCTGGTGATTGGCAACTGGCCCACCCCGCCTGATGACCTGCACATGGCACGCTTGTTTGGCGACCAGGTGGTGAGCCTGGTGGCGAGCCACCATCCGGCGGTACGCCGGGGCTGGGACGCACCGGCCTGGCTGGCCGCTGAGCATATTGCTCCGGGGGCCACCCACCCGGGCGCGCGTGGCGTGATCGACAGCTTTCTCGACGCCCAGGGCCTGCAGCGCAACATCAGCGCGCGTTGCCCGCATTTCGGCCTGATTCCGGCGATGGTCGCATCCACCTTGCTGGTGTTGACCACGGGCCGGCAATACTGCGAGCGCTACCTCGATCGCCTGCCGCTCACCATCCTGCCCTGCCCAATTGCGTTTCCGCGCATGATGTATTACCAGCTCTGGCACGAACGCGCCCACGCCTCGGCCAGCGGGCGCTGGTTGCGCGAGCAGGTCAAGACCGTGGCGGCGGCGCTCAAGTCTGGCCTGGCCCCATCATGAACGCCGCGCGCCTGGAGCTCACCGGCATCACCAAGCGCTACCCCGGTGTGGTGGCCAACGACGCCGTGTCGCTGACTGTCTTGCCGGGCCAAACCCATGCGGTCTTGGGCGAAAACGGGGCCGGCAAGTCCACGCTCATGAAAATCATTTATGGCGCGGTCAAGCCCGACGCCGGCAGCGTGTTGTTCAACGGTCAGCCGGTGCAGGTGCGCAACCCGCAGGAGGCGCGGGCCCTGGGCATCAGCATGGTGTTCCAGCATTTCAGCCTGTTTGACACCATCACCGTGGCCGAGAATGTCTGGCTCGGCCTGAGCAAAAGCCTCAGCCTGGCCGATGTCACGCGCAGCATCAGCAGCAAAGCGGCCGAGTATGGTCTTGACATCGACCCGGCCCGGCCGGTGCACACCCTTGGCGTGGGCGAGATGCAGCGCGTTGAGATCATCCGCGCGCTGCTGACCAACCCGCAGCTGTTGATTTTGGACGAGCCCACCTCGGTGCTCACCCCTCAGGCGGTTGACAAGCTGTTTGTCGTGCTTAAAAAACTTGCCTCTGAGGGCTGCAGCATTTTGTACATCAGCCACAAGCTGCATGAAATTCGCGAACTTTGCACGGCCTGCACGGTGCTGCGTGGCGGTCGTGTCACCGGGGTCTGCAACCCAGGCGAAGAGTCCAATGCCTCGCTGTCGCGCCTGATGATCGGCGCCGAGCCGCCGCAGCTGATGCACCGGCCGCAACAGCCTGGCGCGCCTGTGCTCCAGGTGCAGGGCTTGAGCCTGCCGCGTGCCGACCAATTTGGCGTCGACCTGTTGGGCCTGGACTTGCAGGTGCGTGCCGGCGAAGTGGTGGGCCTGGCAGGCGTGTCCGGCAATGGTCAAAAAGAGCTTTTGTATGCCTTGTCAGGCGAAGACATGCGGGCTGCGGCTGGCGCCATTCGGATCGCAGGTACTGATGCGGGGGCCTTGCATCCCGGTGCCCGGCGCAAACTGGGACTGCACTTTGTGCCGGAAGAGCGACTGGGTCGTGGCGCGGTGCCCACACTGGGCCTGGCGCACAACCTGCTGCTGACCCGCAACGAGGCGCTCAGCCACCCGCACTGGGCCGGCGGCTGGATCCGCCTCAAGCAGCTCGAGCAGCAGGCGGCCGGCATCATCGCGCGCTTCGGGGTCAAGGCTCAGGGCCCCCGTGCGTTGGCGCGTTCACTCTCAGGCGGCAATTTGCAAAAGTTCATCGTCGGTCGCGAAATCGACGCCGCCCCGCGCCTCTTCATCGTGTCTCAGCCCACCTGGGGTGTCGATGTGGGTGCTGCGGCACAGATTCGGGGTGAAATCCTGGCGCTGCGCGACGCGGGTTGCGCCGTGCTGGTGGTCAGCGAAGAGCTCGACGAACTGTTCGAGCTCAGCGACCGCCTGCACGTCATGGCGCGCGGTCGCCTATCGCCATCGATTGCGGCAGCAGAGGCCACGGTCGAGCAGATTGGCGAATGGATGAGCGGCTTGTGGCAGACCGATGTCCAGTCGGTGCTGGCGCCAGCGCCGGGGGAGGCCCATGCTCAAGCTTGAAGCCCGGCCGCAACCCAGCCCGGCCTGGACTTACGGCTCTCCGCTGCTGGCGCTGGCGGTCACGGTGCTGATTGGCGTGTTGCTGTTCGTGGCATTGGGTAAAGACCCAGTAGCTGGACTGCGGGTGTTTTTTTGGGACCCGATCAAAAGCCCCTACGCGTTGGGTGAGCTCACCGTCAAGGCCACGCCGCTGCTGCTGATCGCACTAGGGCTGGCCGTTTGTTTTCGCTCCAATGTCTGGAACATCGGCGCTGAAGGCCAGTATGTGCTGGGGGCAATTGCTGCCAGTGGCGTGGCACTGATGGCCGACAAGGGCAGCAGCAGCTGGATTGTGTTGCCGGTCATTTTGGCGGGCATCCTGGGCGGCATGTTCTGGGCAGGCATCACGGCGTGGCTGCGCGACCGCTTCAATGCCAATGAAATCCTGGTCAGCCTGATGCTGGTCTATGTGGCGGTGATGCTGCTCAGCTTCATTGTCTCGGGCCCCTGGAAAGACCCGCAGGGCTACAACTTCCCCCAGAGTCGCACCTTCGACGCCGCGACTCGCATTCCGCGCCTGTTCGCAGGCTCGCGGGTCAGTATTGGCATCTTTATCGCCTTGGCCGGCGTGGCTTGTGTCTGGGTCTTCTTGTTCCGCACGCGTGCCGGTTTTGCCCAGCAGGTCGGCGGCCTGGCGCCGGCTGCGGCCCGCTACGCTGGTTTTTCGTCACGCCGTGCGGTGTGGGTGGCGCTGCTGGTGTCGGGTGGCATGGCGGGCTTGGCTGGCGCGCTAGAGGTGGCCGGACCCATTGGTCAGCTCACACCCTATGTGCCGGCGGGTTACGGTTTCGCTGCCATCATCGTCGCTTACGTTGGGCGGCTGCACCCCTTGGGCATGGTGCTGTCTGCGGTGCTGATGAGCATGTTCTATATCGGCGGTGAACTGGCCCAGTCGCGGCTGGGGATGCCGCGTTCGCTCACCGGCGTGTTCCAGGGCTTGTTGCTGTTCACCCTGCTGGCTTGCGACACACTGGTCAATTACCGCATGCGGTGGGCCAAATGACCGCGGCCCCGGGTGCCGCTGCTCTGAACCAAGGACACTGAGACCATGGAATCCTACGCCCTGCTGATCGCTGCGACGCTGAACGCCGGCACGGTGCTGGCCCTGGCCTCGCTGGGCCTGCTGATCAACGAGAAAGCCGGTATCGTTAATTTGGGGGCAGAGGGCATGATGCTGTGCGCCGCCATTGCCGGCTTTGCGGCCGTGGTGCACACGGGCAGTGACCTGCTTGGTTTTGCCGCCGGTATTGGCGCCGGGGCGCTGCTCGCGCTGATCTTCGGCCTGCTGGTGATCTGGCTCAACACCAACCAGTACGCCACCGGCCTGGCGGTCAGTCTGTTTGGCGCCGGTTTTTCAGCGTTTGTGGGCGTAGGCTACGTGCAGCAAAAAATGCCCGAACGCCTGCAGTTTGAGATCCCCTTGCTCACCGATATACCTCTGCTTGGCCCCGCCCTGTTCCGCCAGCACCCCCTGGTCTACCTGACCGTGCTCTTGGCGCTGGCCCTAATCTGGTTTCTGTACCGCACCCGCGCCGGCCTGGTGTTGCGCAGCGTCGGCGAAAGCCCCGAGTCGGCGCACGCGCTGGGCTACCCGGTGCGCCGCATCCGGCTGCTGGCGGTGGTGGCTGGTGGCGCCCTGTGCGGCCTGGCCGGTGCCTA
>SHXM01000163.1 GCA_009693325.1 Rhodoferax sp. | reverse complement strand
TCGCTCCAGCCGTCATAGGCTTCTGTAAATCTCATCTTCCGGTTCTCCTGCATGTAGCGGGCCCGGCTTATGGGGGCATGTTGCATTGCTCCTCCACAAACCGGACAGATTACTTGCTAAAAACCGGACAACTCATTTACTCCCGACATTTTTTCACCATTCGCTTGCAAACTTGACAAAACTGGTTAAAAATACAGTTACTGGATATGAAAACAGTGTTTAGCCAAGCCCAGCAACGAACCATCACCTAAGGAATCGCCATGCTTGAGAGCCCCAAACTGACCGCCCGCCAACAACAAATCCTCGACCTCATCCAGCGCAACATAGCGCAAAGCGGCTCCCCCCCAACCCGAGCTGAAATTGCCACTGAGCTCGGCTTCAAGTCTGCCAATGCCGCCGAGGAGCATCTTCAAGCTCTGGCCCGCAAAGGCGTGATCGAGTTGGTCGGGGGCACCTCGCGCGGAATACGCCTGCGTGGCGAAGCCATGCGCTCGATCAATGAATCGCGCAGCAAGCAATACCCTTCCCTGCTGCAAAGCCTGAGCCAATTGGCCCTGCCACTGGTCGGCCGCGTCGCTGCCGGCGCCCCGATTCTCGCGCAACAGCATGTTGACAAAACCTACTACCTGGAAAGCAGCCTGTTTCAACGCAAGCCAGACTATCTGCTCAAGGTGCGCGGCATGTCAATGCGCGATGCCGGCATCATGGACGGCGATTTGTTGGCCGTCCAGGCCACCAAAGACGCAAAAAACGGCCAAATCGTGGTCGCCCGTCTTGGCGACGAGGTCACCGTCAAACGCTTTCGGCGCAACAAAGACCAGATCGAGTTGCACCCTGAAAACCCCGATTACCAAACCATTGTGGTTGAGCCAGGCGAAGCCTTTGAAATTGAAGGACTGGCCGTCGGCCTGATCCGCAACACCATGCTGATGTAATCAGCGCACAGGACCACACCATGAGCATTGCACTCTTCGCGATTTCAGACTTAATATCGCCATTGGCCGGCCTTGCCCGCTGGCTGTTGCCAAACACCCAAAAGCCGCCCCTGCTGGCACGCACGTCTGGCCAACCAGGCGCTGTGACCCAAGATGCGCTCAGCCCAAAGACCAGCGCAAGCCAGGCAAGCAGCCCTAAACAGCAGCAGGGCATGCAGTCACGCCTGCTACGGGTCGAGCGCGTCTTGGAGTCAGGACAGTCACCCGGCCAAGTTGGCCGCATGGTGATCTCCGGCCGCATGGCCGATGTCTGCGCCGAGCTCGACCGCCTGGCAAAAAGAGCCGCCGCTCTGCACTGATCGCCCTGGCCGCTGGCCAAGGGCACCGGCTCAAGAACAGTCTTTTGGGTCCTAGTGGGTTCTCTGGGGTACCGCTAGGTGCTTGTTGCGTACTGCCAACAGCAGAACCCTCAAGAAACCGTCTGGTAATACAAGTTTTGCGGGTGTTTGGCTTGAGCAAAGAAAAACCAACGCTCAGCGATCACGCCCGGGGCCTGCAGCAGGCAGGCCAGCAGCCAGGGCCAGGCTGATTGGCTCTGCAAACCCCATATCAGCATCAGCGTGGGCAGCACAAAGGCCAGCAGAACAAAACCCCACTTCATATTTTTCAGCAGTAGGCCACTGGCCCCGTGGAAAAATTCTCGGGTATTGAAAGCGCCAGCAGACATGCCCATAGACTTTTGCACCAAGCGCTCTGCCCTGATGCCTGTGGCCGATTGCAGGCTGGATTGATGCCGCAGTGCGGCGTTGCGCCGCAGTGTGAGGGCCCGGCAAACCCCCGCTGCCAGCGTCACCCGCAGCGCCCAGGGGCCAGCCAGTGCCAGCAGGTCCGTTTGGCCGGTCGCGGTGGCCAAAGCGCAGCCCAGCACCAAGCCCGAAGACAGGCCTATCAACAAGAAGTTGGCGACGGTCAGCGGATGCGCCCACTCTTCAATAAAGCGAATGCATGCGTAAATCATGGCAGTGCAGAACCACAGCACCAGCGCCCCGCAAACCACCAGGACGGACAACCAGGCCGGCGCCGCGCCGTTGCCATTGCGCAGCAAGAGCCACCAAAGGGCAACCAAGCCAATAAAGGCGGGCAAGACAATCACCTCACGCGACATCCAGGAGGTGCGCCACATCAGCACTGCCCGCCAGGCGCGCATTTTGTGGCCCAGGTGCAAAAAGGACGCCGCCAGGCCGGCCACCAGCAGTACTTCGCCCAAGCCAACTGCCAGCAGCACAAAGCTGTGAGTCATGGGCACGCCTACGAGCAGGGCAATGGCAAGCATCACCAACACACCCTGGGCAGTACCGGCCAGGGCGGTAAAAAACAGAATCGAAAAAGCAGGATGCATGGTGCTTCAGCTTTCCTTTGCCGGTGTGACACGCCGTGGCAAATACTGGTTGGCCGGCTGGGTCTCCCACTCCGGCATCAGGGCGTAGCCACCGCGCTCGCGGATGGCTTTGGAGACCTCAGAGTCGGGGTCTTTGACATCGCCAAACAGGCGGGCGCCGGTGGGGCAGGCCTTGACGCAGGCGGGCTTACGGTCCTCCTTGGGCAACTGCTCGTCATAAATACGGTCCACGCACAGGGTGCACTTGGTCATCACCTGGCGCTCTTCGTCCAGCTCGCGCGCACCATAAGGGCAGGCCCAGGCACAGTATTTGCAGCCGATGCACTTGTCGTAGTCCACCAGCACGATGCCGTCTTCCTTGCGCTTGTAGCTCGCGCCCGTGGGGCACACCGGCACGCAGGGCGGGTCTTCGCAGTGCAGGCAGCTTTTGGGGAAGTGGATGGTTTCTGTACCGGGGAAGGTGCCGGCCTCGTAGGTCTGTACCCGGTTGAAAAAAGTGCCAGTCGGGTTGGCGCCATAGGCGTTCAGGTCCGCCAGCGGGCCGGCACTGCCCGAGGTGTTCCACTGCTTGCATGAGGTGACGCAGGCGTGGCAACCCACGCACACATTCAAGTCAATCACCAGCGCCAGTTGCTTGGCCAGGGTTTCGCCTGGCAGCGCACGCACGGTAGGCGGTGGCGCCGGTGGCTGGCTGCGCCCACCGGCTGGGTCGTCGGCCACCAAGTTCGATTGCAGCAGGTCTTTGAGCCAAGAGATCATGATTTTTTTCGTCCTGCAAAGTAGGTGAGCACCTGGGCCGCCCGCCCCAGCACGCCGGGCGGTGCCGGCACCGCGGCAATCTGCGGAAACGATTCGGCCGCCTCGTCGGGCTCTGCCGGGCGGATGCGCACCCGCACGTCATACCAGCCAGCCTGGCCGGTGATAGGGTCGGAGTTGCTGATGGTGGTGGCCCCGTGCGGCCCCTTGAAGGGCAGCTCTTCCGAGATCAGGTGGTTGAGCAAGAAGCCCTTGCGGGCTTCGTCGGCACCGGGGGCCAGTTGCCAGGCGCCGTCGGCCTTGCCAATGGCGTTCCAAGTCCAGACTGTGCCCGGCTCCACCGCCTCGGAGTAGCGCAGCATGCAGCGCACCCGGCCCCACTGGCTCTCCACCCAGCACCAGCCGCCGTCGGCAATGCCAGCGGCCTGCGCGGTCAGCGGGTTGACATGCAGGTAGTTGTGGCTGTGAATCTGGCGCAGCCAGGCGTTTTGCGAATCCCAAGAGTGGTACATCGCCATCGGCCGCTGGGTAATGGCATTGAGCGGGTAGGCAGCCAGGTCGGTGGCAGCCTCCTCCAGCGGCGGGTACCAAAAGGGCAGCGGGTCAAAGTAGGTGGCAATACGTTCGCGCAATTCGTCGGGCGGCTCACGGCCTCCGCTCTTGCCCTGGGCGGCCAGACGAAAGCTCTGCAGGGTGTCGGAGTACAGGGCCAGCTGCACCGGGTCGCTCTTTTGGCGCCAGCCCTTCTCTTTGGCAAAGTCCAGGTACGCCTGGTTCCAGTTGCGCATGTAGTGCATGCTCTCTGGCATGTGGTACTGGAACACGCAGTTGTTGGCGGCGTAGGCCTCCCACTGCTTGGGGTTGGGGTCGCCGCGCAGGTGCTCGTCGCCATTCTTGCCGCGCCAGCCCATCAAAAAGCCAATGCCGGGTTGCGGCTGGAAGTTCACCACAAAATCCGGGTAGCCGGTGAACTTGCGGCCGCCCTCGGCGGTGGTGAAGGCAGGGAACTTGAGGCGTCCAGCCAGCTCGATCAGCACCTCCTGAAACGGCCGGCACTGCCCCAGTGGCGCCACCACCGGCACCCGCACCGAATCCACCGGGCCGTCAAACTCGGAAATCGGCCGGTCCAGCATGCCCATCACGTCATGCCGCTCCAGGTAGGTGGTGTCGGGCAGCACCAGGTCGGCAAAGGCCACGGTCTCGCTCTGGAAGGCGTCACACACCACCAGGAAAGGGATCACATGCTCGCCAGTCTCATCCTTGCGGTTGAGCATCTCGCGCACCGCCATGGTGTTCATCGAGCTATTCCAGGCCATGTTGGCCATGAAGATCAGCAGCGTGTCGATGCGGTAGGGGTCGCCTTTGGCAGCGTTGGTGATCACGTTGTGCATCAGGCCGTGGGCCGACAGCGGGTGCTCCCAGGAAAACGCGTGGTCGATGCGGATCGGCGTGCCGTCCGGGTTGATGGCCAACTCATCGGGGTGCGCCGGGAAACCCAGCGGCGCCGCATTGAGCGGGGTGTTGGGCTTGATCATCTCGGGCGCGTTGAAGGCCCGGTAGTTGGGCACGATGTGGCGCGGGTAAGGCGCCTTGTGCCTAAAGCCGCCCGGCGCGTCGATGGTGCCCAGCACGCTCATCAGCACCGCCAATGCCCGCACGGTCTGGAAACCATTGGAGTGCGCCGCCAGACCGCGCATGGCGTGAAAAGCCAGCGGCCGCGCCTGGGTGCTGGGGTGTACCTTGCCCCAGGCGTCGGTCCAGGGGATGGGCAGCTCAAAGGCCTGCTTCAGGGCCGCGTCGCCCATCTCAAGCGCCAGCGCCCGGATGCGCTTGGCGTCAATGCCGGTGATGGCTGCGGCCCACTCGGGCGTACAAGTTGCCACTCGCTCGCGCAGTAGCTGGAACGAGGGCGCCACCCGGGTGCCGTCGGCCAGCGTGTAGTGGCCTTCCAGGGCCGGGTCGCAACCGTCGGCAATGCCCTCGGGGTAGGCGTTCTTGGCGCTGCCGCTGGGCAGGTCCCACACCAGCTTGTTGTGCGGGTTGCGGCCGTCGCCCGGGGCGCCACGGGCCGGGTCGGGGTCAAAGGCAAACAGGCCCTCCCGCGGACCGTCGTCCAACACCACCAGTTGGGGCGCATTGGTGAAACGCTTGAGAAAAGCTTGGTCGATCAGGTCCTGCGCGATCAGCTCGTGCAGCAGCGCCATGAACAGCGCGCCGTCGGTGCCGGGCTTGATCGGAATCCACTCATCGGCAATGGCCGAGTAACCGGTGCGCACCGGGTTGATGGAGATGAACCGCCCGCCCGAGCGCTTGAACTTGGAGAGCGCGATTTTCATCGGGTTGCTGTGGTGGTCTTCGGCGGTGCCGATCATCACGAACAGCTTGGCGCGCTCCAGGTCGGGGCCGCCAAACTCCCAGAAGCTGCCGCCCACGGTGTAGATCATGCCGGCCGCCATGTTGACCGAGCAAAAGCCGCCGTGCGCCGCGTAATTGGGGGTGCCGAACTGGCGCGCAAACAGGCCGGTCAGGGCCTGCATCTGGTCGCGCCCGGTGAACATGGCAAATTTCTTCGGGTCGGTAGCGCGAATTTTGGCCAGGCGCTCGGTCAGCAGGGTCATGGCCTGATCCCAGGAGATCGGGTCAAACTCGCCGGCGCCACGCTCACTGCCCGGGCGGCGCAGCAGCGGCTGCGTCAGACGCGCCGGCGACACCTGCTTCATGATGCCCGAAGCACCCTTGGCACAAATCACACCCAGGTTCAGCGGGTGCGCCGGGTTGCCGTCGATGTAGCGCACCTCGGGGCCATTTTCCCCTTCGGCCAGGTGCACCCGGATGCCACAGCGGCAGGCGCACATGTAGCAGGTGGTGCACTTGATCTCGGTCTGGTCGGTCGGGGTGGGCGCGGCCAACGGGTCGTGCAGCGGCTCGGGGGAAAGAAATTTGAACACCGGGTCTCCTTATGGTTCAGCGTGGTGTGGCGGTCAGCACCGCCAAGGCCACCGAGGCGATACGCGACTGCAGCGAGTCGGCGCGCGAGGTCAGCACGATGGGCACAGTTGCGCCCAGCACCAGCCCAGCGCAGTCGCCCCCGCCGATGTAATTGAAGCTTTTGTACAGCATGTTGCCAGCATTCAGGTCAGGCATCAGCAGCAGGTCGGCCTGGCCGGCCACACGCGACACCATCTTTTTGATGCGGGCGGCCTCGGCCGAAATGACATTGTCAAAGCCGAATGGCCC
>SHXM01000012.1 GCA_009693325.1 Rhodoferax sp. | reverse complement strand
GTTTGCGCTTACCAGTTTTACCCGGCGGTGATGTGGAGCCATGCCCGCCTGACCTACACCGAGGCGGCTGCGCTCTTGGCCAACACCCGTGGGCCTGAAGCCCTCAGGCACCAAGCCCGGGTATCAGACCTGATCAACCTGCATGATCTCTACCTGGCCCTGCTCAAAGCCCGGCTCAAAAGGGGTGCAGTTGACTTCGAGACCGTTGAGACGCAGATTGTTTGCGACGAAGGCGGACGGATCGAAAGAATCGTGCCCCGCACCCGCAACGACGCGCACCGTTTGATTGAGGAGGCAATGCTCGCCGCCAATGTTTGCAGCGCTGACTTTATTGCGCAGGGCCGTCAACCCGGCTTGTTTCGGGTTCACGAAGGCCCGACACCAGAGAAAAAAGAACTGCTGCGCGCCTACCTGAAGGCCACTGGTTTAGGTTTGAGCATCAGCGACGACCCGCGACCGGGCGAATTTCAGGCGATTGCCAACGCGACCAAAGACCGCCCGGATGCCCAACAAATTCACGCGATGCTGTTGCGCTCCATGCAGCAGGCCATTTACACCCCGATCAACAGCGGGCACTTTGGGCTGGCTTTTGATGCCTACACCCATTTCACCAGCCCGATTCGGCGTTACCCGGATTTGCTGGTTCATCGGGTCATCAAGGCAATTTTGGCCAATAGCAAATACCAGTTACCGGTTTTGCCCACGCCTGGCGAAGCCCATGCCAAGCTCGCCCGTCGGCTTGAAAAAGGCATGGCCTCGCGGTCAGACGAGTCCGGTCAAAAACCAAAGAAGGCCAGCGCCGACATGCAGGCCTGGCAAGCGGCCGGTATGCACTGCAGCGCGAATGAGCGCCGGGCCGACGAGGCAAGCCGTGATGTGGAGGCCTGGCTCAAATGCAAATACATGCGCGAACACCTTGGCGAAGAGTACGGCGGCGTGGTGAGCGCGGTGACCGGCTTTGGCATCTTCGTGACTCTGGATGCCATGTATGTCGAGGGCCTGGTGCACATCACCGAGCTTGGCGGCGAGTATTACCGCTTTGATGAGGCCCGCCAGGAACTCCGAGGCGAAAGAACCGGTATTCGCTATGCCGTGGGCTCGCGTGTACGGGTGCAGGTGAGCCGGGTCGACCTCGATGGGCGCCGTATAGATTTCCGCCTGATCAGCGAAAGCGAGGGGATCAGCGTCAAACCGGGCAAAGAAAAACCCGCTGAGCGGTCTGGCGTTGTGCCGCACGGACTTGACGAAAGTCGGCCTAACAAGCGGGGCAAACGCGCACAGCGGCTGATCTCCGAACCCCTGCCCATCGGGGTTAAGACCAAGGCCCGGGCCACCAAAGCTGCAGACAAGAGCGCGGCGAGTGCGAAAAGCGCGCGCAAAACCAAGCGCTAAGGCTACGCCAGCCAGGTGGCATGGCCGCGGCTACCGCAGGATTCGGCTGGGGTCAAATCCGCAAACGTCCAGCGCCGGAACCCTGCCTGAGATCATGTCGGCCATCACCCGGGCCGAGCCACAACTCAGTGCCCAACCACTAGACCCTTGCCCCAGGTTAAGCCACAGCTGCGGGATACCGGAGGCGCCAATAACCGGCGGGCCGTCGGGCAGCATGGGCCGTGCGCCCTTCCATTCCTGCACACCTCCAGACAGGTTTGCGGCCCCCGGAAACCAGTCGCTCAGCACTTTGTACAGTGTTTGAATCGAGCCGGCGCGTTTTTTTGCCAGATCGCCGCCAAATTCTGCGCTGCCGGCGACGCGGATGCGCTTACCCAGTCGGGAGATCGCCACCTTGAAGCGCTCGTCCATGACAGCGCTTCGGGGCGCGTTGACAGACTCTCTGATCGGCGCACTGATGGAGTAGCCATATACCGCGGCCAGGGGAATACGCAGGCCGCAGTTGGCCAAAAGCTTGGCCGAATCGACGCCGGCGCAGAGGACGCAACCGTCAAATTGCCGGCCTTGTGCCCGGCCATCAAGCGTCAAGACGATGCCGCGGGATGGTGTGATGCTTTCCACTGCGGTTTGAAAAGAAAATACGACGCCCAGCTTTTGGGCCTCGGTTTTCAATTGCAGGGCAAACTGACGACAGTTCCCAACCTCGTCATCGGGCAGATGGATTGCCCCCAACAGGGGGGTATACGAGTTCAGTGCTGGCTCGACTTGCCTGGCTTGCACGCCGTCGATTTCCTTGAACACCAAATCAGTCGCGCGCAGGAATTTCAGGGCAGATTGGGCCTGACTGTGGTCGCTTTCGCTGCGCAACAGGATCAGGTAGCCTGCGCTGCGTTCATAGTCGAGCTGGAGTTGGCTGCTGAGTTGGTGCAGCCGGTCCCGGCTGTAGACAGCGAGTTTGTTCATGTGCCCGCGGTTGGTCTGGTAAGTCTCGAGCTTGCAGGCCCGGTACCAATGAGCGATCCAGGCGAGCTCCCTTGTTGACAGGGGCAGACTCAGCTTGACGGGCGCGTGTTGGCGGAAAAGGTAGCTCAAAATCTTGAGCGGCATGCCTGGTCCTGCCCAGGGGGTGACGTAGCCCGGGGCTATCACGCCTGCGTTGGCAAAACTGGCTTCCTCGGCAGCAGCGCTTCGGCGCTCAAGCACCGTGACCTCGTGACCATCTGCGGCTAATTCATAGGCGGTGGTGATGCCGATGATGCCAGCGCCGACGACTGCAATTTTCATAGATCATGTGTACCGGTTCAGGGCCTCACCTGTGCCGTCCAAGCCCAAAGCCGGAGAGCTGCCCTGCTATACTCTACCGGTTGATTTGGGTGGCGCCACTGCTGCTCGAACAACAAATCATCGAACCAGTTCAAACAAGGTGTTGCACAACAACAGCAAGCGTTAACGCTTCTTCGTTGTGCAATGAGGAACTGGATTTTAGACCTAACCTTTTGGAGTCAGTCATGTCAGTCACCATGCGCGAAATGCTTGAGGCGGGCGTTCATTTTGGACATCAAACCCGCTTTTGGAATCCCAAGATGGCGCCGTTCATTTTTGGACACCGCAACAAAATCCACATCATCAACCTGGAAAAATCTTTGCCGATGTTCCAGGACGCCGCGAAATTTGTACGACAAATTTCTGCCAAACGCGGCACTGTGTTGATGGTGGGCACCAAACGCCAGGCGCGCGAGACCATTGCTACTGAGGCCCGCCGCGCCGGCGTACCCTTTGTTGATCAGCGTTGGCTTGGCGGCATGCTGACTAACTTTAAGACCGTGAAAACCTCCATCAAACGGCTCAAGGATATGAAGATACAGCAAGAGGGCGGGCTCGACGCGATGAGCAAAAAAGAACAACTCATGTTCGCCCGCGAACTCGTAAAACTTGAAAAAGATATCGGTGGCATTCAGGACATGGCAGTCCTTCCCGATGCTATTTTTGTCATTGATGTGGGCTACCACAAGATTGCGATTGCAGAGGCCAAAAAATTAGGTATTCCCTTGATTGCGGTGGTTGATTCCAATCACTCACCAGAGGGTGTGGACTATGTGATTCCGGGCAACGATGACTCCTCCAAGGCGGTTACGCTGTATGCGCGCGGCATTGCCGACGCCGTCATTGAAGGGCGTGCCAACGCGGTGGACGATGTGCTCAAAGCCGTTGTCGCAGACAGCGCCGATGAGTTTGTAGAAGTGGACGAGGCAGCGGCTGCCTGAGGGCGCCGAGCCCCCCACGGAAGCGGGGCCCTGGAGCCCCCTTTTTTTGATGTTTTGTTAGCCACCCTGATTGATACGGAGAATACAAATGGCTGCGATTACAGCGAGTATGGTTGCCGAACTGCGCGGCAAGACTGACGCCCCCATGATGGAGTGCAAACGCGCTTTGACCGAGGCACAGGGCGACATGGCCAAGGCCGAAGAATTGCTGCGAGTCAAGCTCGGGAGCAAGGCCGGCAAGGCAGCTGGCCGGATCACCGCCGAGGGCGTGGTCACCTGCTGGATTGAGGGCAAGAGGGGCGCCTTGCTGGAGGTCAACTGCGAGACCGACTTTGTCACCAAAAACGAAAGTTTCCTGGCCTTGGCGAATGCCGCCGTGGCCTTGGTCGCCCAGCACCATCCCGCTGATGTTGCAGCCTTGGGTGCCTTGGCCTATGCGCAGGACGGCTTTGGGCCCACCCTGGAAGATGTGCGTAAAGGCCTGATTGGAAAAATCGGCGAAAACATGAGTTTTCGTCGCTTCAAGAGCTTTGATACTGGCTGCCAATTGGCCGCGTATTTGCACGGCACGCGTATTGGGGTGGTGGTGGAATTTGCTGGCGATGCCACCGCCGCCAAAGATGTGGCAATGCATGTTGCAGCCATGAAGCCGGAGGCTTTGTCGAGCCAGGATGTGCCAGCTGAATTGGTGGCACGCGAACGCTCGGTGGCTGCTGCCAAGGCGGCCGAGGATGCGGTGCTGGCGACCGCCGCAGGCAAGCCGGTTCAATCTGCTGAGATAGTGGCCAAGCGAGTTGAGGGTGGCGTTCAGAAATACCTCAAGGAGGTGTCTCTTTTCAATCAGGCATTTGTCAAAAACGACAAGCAAACAGTCGAACAAATGCTCAAGGCGAGTGCCACACAAGTCAGCGCTTTCACTTTGTATGTGGTGGGTGAGGGCATTGAAAAAAAGGTTGACGACTTTGCTGCGGAGGTGGCGGCACAAGTGTCCGCGGCCCAGCAGGCCGCCTGATGCCAAAGGTCAAAGCCATGGTTGAAGGCCCATCCGCAGGGTGTCGGCATGGCCCTGATGCCCTGCAACTGATGTGATTCGCGAGGAGACCAGCATGAGCACTGCGCAGCCAAAACACAAACGGATATTGCTCAAACTATCGGGCGAAGCCTTGATGGGCGATGACCCGTTTGGCATCAACCGCGACACGATTGTTCGCATGGTGGATGAAATTGCCGAAGTGACTCGCATGGGTGTTGAGGTGGCGGTGGTGATTGGCGGCGGCAATATTTTCCGTGGCGTTGCTGGCGGCTCGGTGGGCATGGACCGTGCCACGGCGGATTACATGGGCATGCTCGCCACGGTGATGAATGCGCTGGCTTTGGGAGACACCATGAACAAGGCGGGCCTGATCGCAAGGGTGATGTCGGCCATAGGCATCGAGCAGGTGGTGGAGCCTTATGTGCGGCCCAAAGCGTTGCAATATCTCGAAGAGGGCAAGGTGGTGATTTTCGCAGCAGGTACCGGGAATCCGTTTTTCACCACCGACACTGCAGCGGCCCTGCGTGGCGCCGAAATTGGTGCGGAGGTGGTGCTCAAGGCCACCAAGGTTGACGGTGTTTACACCGCAGATCCAAAAAAAGACCCTCTTGCCACCCGTTACAAGACCCTGTCTTTTGATGACGCCATGCGGCAAAATCTGGGCATCATGGATGCCACCGCATTCGCCCTGTGCCGGGATCAGAAATTGCCGATCAAGGTGTTCTCGATACTTAAAAATGGCGCTTTGAGGCGGGTTGTGATGGGCGAGGACGAGGGCACGCTGGTCCATGCCTGAACCTGCCAAAATGCGGGCTCAATCTGACAAGGTCGACCCGCAACCAGGAGATCCAAAGTGCCGATTGCAGAACTGAAGCGAAATGTCGAGGCCAAAATGGACCAGACTATTGCGGTCTTTAAGGGTGGCCTGACCAAAATCCGCACCGGACGGGCCAGTCCGGCCCTGCTCGACACGGTTCAGGTTGACTACTACGGTGCGTTGGTGCCGATCAGTCAAGTTGCCAATGTGTCTTTGCTAGACGCCCGTACTGTCAGCGTGCAGCCCTGGGAAAAAGGCTTGGGGGCGAAGATTGAAAAAGCCATACGCGACAGCGATCTGGGCTTGAATCCTTCCTCCATGGGTGATTTGATCCGCGTGCCCATGCCGGCGATGTCCGAGGAGCGCCGTAAAGAACTTACCAAAGTGGTTCGTGGTGAGGGCGAGAATGCGAAAATAGCGATCCGCAACCTGCGTCGTGACGCCAATGATGCAGTCAAAAAAGCTGTCAAAGACAAACTCGCATCTGAGGACGAGCAAAAACGCTCAGAGACCGACATTCAAAAGGTCACCGATCGACACATCTTGGTCATCGACCAACTCGTGGCAGCCAAAGAACAAGAGATCATGGCGGTCTAGCCGCCCGAGGCTCTGCGCATGCGCTGCATGATTTGGCCAAGCTTTGATGCTAAAACGCCCGACCACAGGCGGTGCTGCCAGCGCCCGATTTCCTTGACAACCAGGCTTTTATGCTCAAGCAACGGGTGATCACTGCGGCGCTCTTGCTGGTGTTGCTGCTGCCCGCGCTGTTTATGGCTGACCCCGGTCCCTTTTGCGCCCTGGTGCTGGTGTTGATTGGTGCCGGTGCCTGGGAGTGGGCCCGCCTCAATGGCTACAAAAACAGGCCAGCGCTGCTGGCTGCGCTGGCCTGCACCCTGGCCTGTCTGGCCAGCTGGGCGCTCGGGTGGCTGACCCAAGCACTGCCCGGGCTGTGGTCGGTGGCTGGCGCGGTTTGGGTCCTGGGCGGCGCCTGGGTGCTGCGCCGAGGGGCAGCCGGCTGGACGGCGATTGACCAGCGCCTGCGCCTGCTGGTCGGACTTTGGGCTCTGTGGGCAGCCTGGTTGGCCGTGGCGCAGGCTCGCATGCAGGGGACAAATTTCGTCCTGTCTTTGCTGGCCCTGGTGTGGGTGGCCGACGTAGCCGCTTATTTTGCCGGGCGCGCTTGGGGCGGGCGTTTCTCTTCGGTCAAGTTGGCGCCGGCCATCAGCCCCGGTAAAAGCTGGGAGGGGGTTTGGGGCGGCTTGGCTGGTGTTTTGCTGCTGGCCCTGGCCTGGCTGTGGGCCGATCAACACTGGGCCATGAGCCTGCCCAGTTGGTACACCCAGTTGGCTCGGGCCGGCTTGCCTATTTTGCTGCTGGGCGTGGTGTTTCTGGCCGCCATGAGCGTGGTCGGTGACCTGCTGGAATCATTGGTCAAACGCAGCGTCGGTGTGAAGGACAGCAGCGCTTTGCTGCCTGGCCACGGCGGCGTGCTGGACCGGCTTGACGCCCTGCTGCCCACGCTGCCCTTGGCCATGATGCTGTCTCAGCCATGGGTTGCCCGATGATGCCGCTGGCAACTGAGCTGAAAAAGCGCGTGGCCATTCTTGGATCGACTGGGTCGATCGGGCTCAATACGCTGGAGGTGATGTCACGTCACCCGGGGCGCTTTGAGGTGTTTGCCTTGAGCGCATCGACCCGAACCGAGATTTTGCTGCAGCAATGCGTGCAATATCGGCCGGTATTCGCAGTGATGGCCAGCGCGCACCATGGGCAGGAACTTGACCGCAAGTGCCGCGAGCTTGGCCTGGCCACGCAGGTGCTTTGGGGTGCGGAAGCGATCAGCATGGTGGCCTCACATGAACTGGTGGATACCGTGATGGCTGCCATTGTTGGCGCCGCCGGGCTGGCCTCTTGCCTGGCTGCGGCGCGGGCGGGCAAGCGCTTGCTGCTGGCCAACAAAGAGGCGTTGGTGGTCGGCGGTGATTATTTTCTGCAGGCGGTCAAACTCGGCGGGGCCAAGCTTTTGCCAATTGACAGCGAGCACTCGGCGGTGTTTCAGTCATTGCCGGATGATCCCAATGTTTGGTCGCAACGGGTTGACAAAATTATTCTGACAGCCTCGGGCGGCCCCTTTCGCCAGCGCGACCCGAACACGCTTCGCGATGTCACGCCTGCGCAGGCCTGTGTCCATCCCAATTGGGTGATGGGGCGAAAAATATCGGTTGACTCCGCCACCATGATGAACAAGGCATTGGAGGTGATCGAGGCCCATTTTCTATTCGGCATGCGGGCCGACCAAATTGAGGTGGTGATCCATCCCCAAAGCGTGATCCATTCCATGGTTCAGTACACCGACCATTCCGTGGTTGCCCAATTGGGGACGCCCGACATGAAGGTTCCCATCGCCTATGGGCTGGCTTGGCCGGACCGAATGGTTTCTGGCGCGAAGCCGCTGGATTTTCGCAACATGCCCGACATGAGCTTCGAGGCCATCGATGCTGGTGACCATGGCCTGCGCTTTCCGGGCTTGGCATTGGCCTGGTCAGTGTTGGCAGCACCGCCTGGGTCAACGGCGGTTTTGAATGCGGCCAATGAGGTGGCGGTGGAAGCTTTTTTGGCGGGTCAAATTCGCTTTGATCAAATTCACGCGGTGAATGCTGGCGCCCTGGGCGCGCTTGTCATCTCGCCGCCCGAATCCCTTGAAGAACTGCTCGAACTCGATGCTCGGGCGCGCAGCAAGGCGCAGGACTTGGTGCGGGGAATCGGGCTTTGAGCAGGCACACCGGCTGGCTGGCATGCTGACACTTGCGGCTTTTCTCATTGCACTGGCGCTGCTGATCGCAGTGCATGAATATGGGCATTACCGGATGGCCTGCGCTTGTGGTGTCAAGGTGACCCGTTTTTCTATCGGCTTTGGCAAGACACTCTGGTGCTGGCAGCCCAAGGGCTCGCCCACCGAGTTTGTGATTGGACTGTTTCCCCTGGGCGGCTATGTCAGGATGCTGGACCGCCGGGAGGCACCGGTTGACCAAAGCGAGCAACACATGGCGTTTGACACCAAGCCCTTGTTGATGCGGGTGGCCATTGTCGGCGCCGGGCCGGCTGCTAATCTTCTGCTCGCCATCCTCTTGTATGCCTGTGTGAACTGGGGTGGTAGCACCGTGCCGGCGGCTGTTTTGGCAAGTCCGGTGCCCGGCTCTGTCATGGCCCGGGCTGGCCTGCTTGGCGCTGAGCGGGTGATTTCTGTGGCCATGGATGGCGCAGCACCGCAAAACATCAGCTCGTTCGAGGAGTTTCGTTGGCTGCTTTCGCGTGGCGCGCTTGAGGCGAGTGAGCTGCGCCTGCTGGTGCAGGCGCCGGCCCAGGGCAGCGCACGCGAGTTTTCCCTCAATTTTCAGCAACTCAGCGCCCGGGACCTTGATGCTGCCTTGATGCGTGACATCGGCTTGAGTGGGCCATTCACCAAGCCCTTGATTGGTGCAGTAACCCCCGGGGAGGCTGCCGATAAAGCGGGTTTACGGGAGGGCGACCTGGTCACCCAAGTCGGCGCGCAGCCGGTTGTCGATGGCCAGCAGCTGCGCCGCCTGATCCGTGCTGGGGTTGAAAATGGCAGAGCTGTGGCAGCCGACTGGGTGCTGCTGCGCGACGGGCAGGCTATCACGCTGCGAGTCACGCCCGACCCGCGGCAGGATGGAGACCTGCTGGTCGGACGAATTGGCGCCATGGTCGGCAGCAGCCCAGAGCTGGTACTGGTCAGCTACGGCCCGATCGAGGGATTGACCCGCGGTTTTCAGAAAACCTGGGAAGTGTCATGGCTGACCCTCAGAACGATTGGCCAAATGCTGATCGGACAAGCCTCCCTAAAGAACCTGAGCGGGCCCTTGACGGTCGCCGATTACGCGGGCAAGTCGGCTAGCTTGGGGCTGACCCAATACATTCTTTTTTTGGCGTTGATCAGCGTCAGCTTGGGCGTGCTCAACCTTCTGCCACTGCCAATGCTCGACGGTGGACACCTGATGTATTATCTTTGGGAGGGTGTCACGGGGCGCCCGGTCAGCGAGGTCTGGATGGAGCGCTTGCAGCGGGTGGGCCTGCTGGTTCTGGTGCTCATGACTTCGGTGGCTCTTTTTAATGACATTACCCGCCTGTTCGACTGACAACATCAACATGCAAATCAACCGATTTGGTCTTCGGGCCTGGCTGTCCTTGGTACTGCTTTTGGGATTGCCCAAGCTGGGCTGGGCCGTGGACCCGTTCACGGTGCGCGATATCCGTCTCGAGGGCCTGCAACGTGTCGAACCGGGCACTGTGTTCGTCTCCCTGCCGTTCCAGGTCGGAGACCTCTACAGCGATGACAAAGGCTCTGCTGCCATCCGCGCCCTGTTCTCCTTGGGTCTGTTCAAGGATGTTCGCATCGAGGTGAGCGCAGATGTGCTGGTGGTGATCGTGGAAGAGCGCCCCACGGTGGCCGAGCTTGAATTTGTCGGCACCAAGGAGTTTGACAAAGAAGTCTTGAAAAAAGCCCTGCGCGATGTTGGTTTGGCCGAGGGCAGGCCCTTTGACAAGGCCCAGCTGGACCGGGCTGAGCAAGAACTCAAACGACAGTACATCAACCGAAGCCTGTATGCTGCAGACGTGGTCACAACGGTCACGCCCATTGAGAGAAACCGGGTCAACCTGACTTTTACCGTGATCGAGGGAGACACTGCCAAAATCACCGATATCCGAATCATTGGCAGCCGGGCTTTCTCGCAAGCCAGTCTGCTCGACTTGCTCGATCTCAACACCGGCGGCTGGATGAGCTGGTACACCAAGTCCAACCGTTATTCCCGCACCAAGCTCAATGCTGACCTTGAAACCCTGCGCTCATACTACTTGACCCGGGGCTATCTGGAGTTCAAGCTGGAGTCGACCCAGGTCTCGATTCTTCCCAACAAAACTGATATCGCAATCACCATCAATGTATCCGAAGGTGCCCGTTTTGAGGTCAGCAGCGTCAGGCTGGAAGGCAATTTTCTGGGCCGCGATGATGAATTCAAATCGCTGGTCTCGATTCGTCCCGGCCAGGCCTACAACGCCGACGAGGTTGCCAAAACAAACAAGGCCTTCATCGATTATTTCGGCAATTTCGGTTTTGCTTTCGCACGGGTGGAGGCCCGCCCGGAGGTTGACCGAATCAACAACCGTGTGGCCGTGGTTCTGCAGGCTGACCCCTCGCGCCGGGCCTATGTGCGAAAGATCAACCTGGCGGGTAACAACCGCTCGCGCGATATCGTGGTGCGCCGGGAGCTCAGGCAGTTCGAAGCATCCTGGTACGACGGCTACAAAATAAAACTCTCGCGGGACCGGGTCGACCGGCTGGGCTATTTCGGCGATGTGTCGGTCGAAACCTCTGAGGTTCCGGGCTCGCCAGACCAAGTCGACTTGAATTTGAATCTGGTGGAAAAGCCCACCGGCAGCCTGAGCCTTGGGGCTGGCTTTTCCAGCGGTGATGGGCTTGGATTGCAGTTCGGCTTGAAGCAGGACAACGCCTTTGGCTCGGGTAATTCTCTGGGCGTGCAACTCAACACCAGCAAGATAAACCGGGTGCTCGATTTCAGCACCACAGACCCCTATTTCACGAGTGATGGCGTATCGCGCACCATAAGCGCGTATCACAAAACCTTCAGCCCCTACCAGGACCAAAGTTATTACCAGCTGGTCACCTCTGGCGGCAGCATCCGTTTTGGTGTGCCCTTTACCGAGAGCGATACCGTCTACTTCGGCGCGGGCATCGAGAACACCATCATCGTGCCGGGAACATCCCTGCCAACCGCTTACCTCGACTATGCCAAGCAGTTCGGCTACGAAAGCAGTGCCCTGCCGCTGACGCTGGGATGGTCGCGGGATCGTCGTGATAGTTCGCTGGCGCCCACGGCAGGACGTTACCAACGCCTCAGCGCTGACCTGTCGGTTGCCGGAGATGCGCGGTATTTCCGCTCGACTCTCCAGCATCAGGAGTATTTTCCGCTCAGCAAGCAGCTGACCTTAGCGCTCAATGCGGACCTCGGCTTTGGTGCGGCCGTGGGCGAGCGCTCGTTCCCCGTGTTCAAGAATTTTTATGGCGGTGGCCTGGGCTCGGTTCGGGGTTTTGAGCAGGGCAGCCTGGGGCCCAAAGACATCAGCGGCACGGTGGTGGGCGGTACCCAAAAACTCAATGTGAATGCAGAATTGCTGGCGCCCTTTCCGGGTGTGGGCAACGACAAAACACTCAGGATGTATGGATTTTTAGACGCTGGCAGTGTCGGCGGTCCTGGCTACGGCCTGAGCGTCAACGACAATGCCAGCGATCTGAGGTCTTCCGCCGGTGTCGGTTTGAGCTGGATCTCTCCGGTCGGGCCCCTGCGTTTGGCATTTGCCTGGCCGGTGAAAAAATTTGAAGGGGATAAAATGCAAAGCGTTCAATTTCAAATTGGGTCGAGTTTCTAATGAAGCATTTTTTGCATCAAACAACTGTTAGCACGCTGTTCGGTCTGGCTTGCTTGGCAACCCAGGCCCAAGAATTCCGCATCGGTTTTGTCAGCACGGATCGGATCTTCAAGGAGGCCGGCACAGCCAAGGCAGCGCAAAGCAAGCTTGAACAGGAATTCTCCAAGCGGGAAAAAGATTTGGTCGACCAAAGCGCCGCGCTCAAGACCATGGCAGAAAAATTGGAGCGAGAAGCGCCCACGCTGTCTGAAGGGCAGCGCGCCAGCCGGCAAAAACAACTGGTGGATCAGGACCGGGATCACCAGCGCAAGCGGCGCGAGTTCCAGGAGGACCTCACTGCCCGTAAAAACGAAGAGTTGCAGCAGGTTCTCGAGCGCGCCAACAAGGTTGTCAAGCAGGTGGCCGAGGCCGAAAAATACGACCTGATTTTGCAAGAGGCCGTCTATGTCAACCCCAGGCACGACATCACCGAGAAGGTCATCAAGATCCTGAATTCGGGTGTTGTTCGCTAAGAGCGCCCAAAGCGTTTGCGATGTGCTGCTGCCCCTAGGTTCGATTGTTGCGGCGCTTGGTGGAGAACTCTACGGTGACCCGCAACGCGAGATCGGCGTACTCGCACCCCTTGAGACAGCGGGCCCGGATGCCTTGGCATTTCTAAGCCACCCGAAATACATCAAGCAACTCGCTGCATCGCGGGCCGCCTGTGTGGTGGTAGGAGCCGAACACCTCGCCCTGGCGCAATCGCGCGGTGCCTGCATCGTCGTGGCGCAACCCTATCTGTACTTTGCGAGGGTCACGCAACTATGGAAGAGTCGTTCAGGCCAGCCTGATGCCACCCGGATACACCCCAGCGCAGTGATCGATGCCGAGGCCGAGATTCACGCGACAGCCAGCATTGGCGCGCTCTGCGTGGTTGAGCGAGGCGTGCGTATCGGTGCTGGCAGCCAGCTGAAGTCCAGAGTCACAGTGAGCGAAGGCTGCACACTCGGCGAGCGTTGTTTGCTGCACCCAGGCGTGGTTATTGGTGCTGACGGGTTTGGTTTCGCCCCCAATGCGGGTGTCTGGGAAAAAATCGAACAACTCGGCGTGGTGCGCATTGGTAATGACGTTGAAATTGGCGCGAACACCTGTATTGACCGGGGTGCTTTGGGCGACACGGTGATCGAAGACGGCGTCAAGCTCGACAACCTGGTTCAGATCGGGCACAACGTGCGAATTGGCCAACACAGCGCCCTGGCGGGCTGTGTTGGTGTGGCTGGCAGCGCTCGCATAGGCGCTCACTGCACCTTGGGCGGTGGCGCCATCGTGTTGGGTCATATCGAGTTGGCCGACCATGTTCATATTTCTGCTGCCAGTGTCGTGACCAGATCAGTGCTTGTGCCCGGGCAATACACCGGCTTGTTCCCGCTGGATTCAAACGCGGCCTGGGAAAAAAATGCTGCTGCGCTTAAACAGCTCAAGCAACTGCGCGAGCGACTTCGGACCCTGGAGCGAGAAAAAAATGCCAAGGAGCCGCCATGATGGACATCCACAAAATACTCAAACAACTACCGCACCGCTACCCATTTTTGCTGGTTGACCGGGTGATCAGTATCGACAAGGGCCGGCACATTCAGGCGCTCAAAAATGTGACGATGAACGAGCCTTTTTTTCAGGGCCATTTTCCGCACCGACCGGTCATGCCCGGGGTGCTGATGCTCGAGGCCCTGGCTCAGGCAGCGGCCCTGCTGGCCTTTGACGCGCTCGACACCTCTCCGAATGAGAACTCGGTGTATTACTTCGCCGGCATCGATGGCGCGCGTTTCAAACGCCCGGTCGAGCCGGGCGACCAACTGATTCTCGATGTCGAGTTGCTGCGCATGAAGGCGGGTATTTTCAAGTTCAAGGCGCGTGCGCTGGTTGGCGAAGAACTGGCGGTTGAAGCCGAGTTGACCTGCGCCATGCGGTCTGTCGCCTGAGGCCAGCGGCATGACAGCGATCCACGCAACAGCGGTGGTTGACCCGGGCGCAGAACTTGACAGCTCGGTCAGGGTTGGCCCCTACACGGTGATCGGCCCCCAGGTACGGATTGGAGCCGGTACCAGCATTGGTCCGCATTGCGTGCTCGAGGGCCGCACCACGATAGGCCGGGACAACCGTATTTT
The DNA here is from genome assembly GCA_009693325.1 of Rhodoferax sp. Classification (GTDB taxonomy): domain Bacteria; phylum Pseudomonadota; class Gammaproteobacteria; order Burkholderiales; family Burkholderiaceae_C; genus Rhodoferax. The sequence continues at coordinate 17,060 of SHXM01000012.1, read as the reverse complement.
CCAGTTCAATTCAATCGGGGCAATTCCTCAGGATAAAAAATATGCTGGCGAGCCTTGCGAATTGCTGATCGGGGACCGCAACACGGTGCGCGAGTTTTGTACCTTCAACATTGGCTCGCCAGGAGGCGGTGGCGTGACCCGGGTTGGCAATGACAACTGGCTGATGGCCTATGTGCATTTGGCGCACGACTGTGCGGTGGGTAACAACACTATTTTCGCCAACAATGCCCAGTTGGCCGGGCATGTCACGGTTGGAGACTGGGCCATATTGGGCGGCTTTACCGTGGTGCACCAGTTCGTCAATATCGGCGCACACAGCCTGAGCGCCATGTGTTCGTTGCTGTTTGCCGATTTGCCGCCATTTGTGATGTGTCAGGGCCAGCCGGCCCAGGCCCGCTCGATGAATTACGAGGGCCTGCGCCGTCGCGGCTTCTCTGCCGAGCGCCTGGCCGCGGTGAAAGCTATGCACAGAGCGCTTTACCGGCAGGAGCTGACCCTGGCGCAGGCTCGCCAAGCGATTCTTGAGCTCAAAAAAAGCAACCCCCAAGCCGAGCAGGATGTTGACGCGATGCTGGGTTTTTTGGATCAAACCTCAACCCAACGGGGCATTGTTCGCTAAGCCCTGCCAAGCAGCGTGAACCCATTGAATGCCGCCAACTTGCCCCAAGAGCGGTCCGCCAAGAGTTCCAGAACTGATGCCGGCTGCCCGCTGCCTGGCGGGCTGAGCCTGGCGATGGTGGCGGGCGAAGCCTCGGGCGACCTGCTCGCTGGCCTGTTGCTCGACGGCCTGCGCGCACGTTGGCCGGGTGTGCTGGCAGCTGGCATTGGCGGCCCTGAAATGCAGGCGCGCGGCTTTGCGGCCTGGTGGGCTCAGGACAAACTTGCGGTGAATGGCTACGGTTGGGAGCTGCTGCGCCGCTACCGCGAGATTGTCGGAATCCGGCGGCAGCTCAAAGCCCGCTTGTTGAAGCAGCGCCCTGATTTGTTTATCGGCGTGGATGCGCCGGACTTCAACCTTGATTTGGAAGCATCGCTCAAAGCCAGTGGCATCAAGACAGTGCACTTTGTCTCACCGTCGGTGTGGGCCTGGCGCGCCGAACGGCTAGCAAAAATACGCCGCAGCGTCGACCATGTGCTGTGCCTGTTTCCTTTTGAGCCCGCCCTGCTGGCGCAGCATGGCATTGCCGCTACGTATGTCGGGCATCCCCTGGCGCAGCGAATCCCCTTGCAGGCTGACCGGCCGGCCGCCCGTTTGCAACTCGGCTTGCGGCCCGATGGGCCGGTGCTGGCGCTTTTGCCCGGCAGCCGAAATTCCGAGATTGCGCATCTGGCAGTGCGGTTCTTTCAAGCGGCAGCCTTGGTCCGGCGCGAACTGCCGACTGTTCAATGCATCGTGCCAGTGGTGCCTGGCTTGAGGGCGCAGATTGAGGCGGCGGCTCAGGCCAGCGGCATGGCCGCCCACTTGAGCATTGTGAGCGGGCAGTCGCACACCGTTTTGGCAGCCTGTGACATCACGCTCATTGCCAGCGGAACCGCAACCCTGGAGGCCGCCCTGTTCAAGCGAGCTATGGTGATCGCGTATCACATGAATGGCTGGTCCTGGCAAATCATGCGGCGCAAGCGGCTGCAGCCTTGGGTGGGCCTGCCCAATATTTTGTGCCAGGAGTTTGTGGTACCCGAGTTTCTGCAAGATGCGGCCACGCCGGCGGCGCTGGCCCAGGCCGTGTTGGCTGGGCTGCGCACCGAGCCTGAACGAGCGGCGGCCTTGCAACAGCGTTTTTTTGAGCTGCATCTGCAACTACGGTGCGACACCCCCACAATAGCCAGCTATGCGATCGAAAAAGTCCTACAAGCTTGAGCAACTGTCGCTGTCCTGGGACACAGCCGGGTTGGTGGCTGGGGTTGACGAAGCCGGTCGTGGCCCCTTGGCTGGCCCGGTGGTGGCGGCTGCGGTCATCCTGGACCAGCGCCAACCCATCAAGGGGCTGGCTGATTCCAAAAAGCTCACGGCGCTGCGCCGGGAAAAATTGTTTGATGAAATCCGCGCCAAAGCGCTTTGCTGCTCGATTGCCCAGGCCAGTGTCGAAGAAATTGACCGGCTCAATATCTTGCAAGCCACCCTGCTGGCCATGCGCCGCGCGGTGGAGGGCTTGCGCCTCAAGCCCAACAAAGTGCTGGTTGATGGCAACCGCCTGCCCGACATCGGCTTGCCGGCTCAGGCTATTGTGGGTGGCGACGCGCTGGTACCGGCGATTTCTGCGGCTTCAATATTGGCAAAGGTCCATCGTGACCGGTGGTGTCTGGAGCTCGACCAACTGTACCCGCAATACGGCTTTGCCAAGCACAAGGGCTATGGCACCGCGGCTCATCTGGCCGCTTTGCAAGCGCACGGACCCTGCGCCGAGCACCGCATCAGTTTTAGACCGGTAGCCGAGGTGATGTGATGCTGGCTGCGCTGCCGGAGTTCATCAGTTCCCGCGACAACCCCCTGCTCAAGGCGTTGCGCCGCCTGGCCAGAGACAGCAATGCCTACCGCAAGCAGGGCCGGGTCTGGGTGGAGGGTGATCACCTGTGCGGTGCCGCACTGTCGCGCGGAATCCGACCGGCAGTTGCAGTTTTTTCAGCTTCTTATTGGCCGCGTAGCCCGGTGAATTGGGCCCGGTGCGCGGAAAAAAATATGGTCATTGCCGACACTTTGTTCGCCGAGCTCAGCGCCCTCGAATCACCCGCAAACATAGGCTTTCTCATTGAGCTCGCGTTTGAGCAGCCGCTCCAGGCCAGCGCCCCCACTGTCATTTTGGACCGGCTGCAAGACGCCGGTAATGTTGGCGCGATTTTGCGCAGTGCGGCGGCTTTTGGCTTCAGCCAAGTGATTGCGCTCAAGGGCACCGCCGCGCTGTGGTCGCCCAAGGTGTTACGAGCTGGCATGGGGGCCCACTTCGGCCTTCGTCTTCTGGATGGCGCCGAGCCCAGCGCGCTGGACGCATTGGCCCTGCCTGTTTTGATCACCGACTCGCACGCTGGCATGGGCCTGCATCAACTGCTGCGCGATGGCCTGTTGCCCATGCCCTGCGCCTGGGCCTTTGGCCATGAGGGCCAGGGTGTTGGCGCCAGCTTGGCCGAGCGGGCCAGCCAGCAGGTCCGAATTGCCCAACCCGGCGGTGAGGAGTCACTGAACGTGGCGAGTGCGGCTGCCATCTGCCTGCACGCCAGCGCGACCTCTCGCATGGTCTGAAGCGGCAGGGCGGCGGGCGGGGTTTGCGAGCACTCGGGGGCCGGCCCTGGGCTATACTCCGGCGCCTTTTGGCAGCCCGTACGCCTGGCGCAACTCAGGCCCTATCCCACCGTTAAGCCGCATCAGGACGCTAAGCCTGAGAAGCTCTGGGCGTACCCGTTATTTAATCGGAGAACCCTGTGCTTTTGTCTCTCAAGGGAGCTGCCCCGCCAGCTGTTTTGGCACTTGCGGATGGCAGCGTCTACACCGGGAATTCGATTGGTGCCGCCGGCGCTACCGTCGGAGAAGTGGTGTTCAACACAGCCATGACTGGCTACCAGGAAATCTTGACTGACCCCAGCTACTGCCAGCAAATTGTCACCTTGACCTACCCCCATATTGGTAATTACGGCGTGAATGCGCAGGATGTGGAGGCATCTCGGGTTTATGCCGCCGGCCTGATCATCAAAGACCTGCCGCTGTTGGCCTCCAATTTTCGTCATCACATGACGCTGGGCGATTACCTGCAACGCGAGCGTACCGTGGCCATCGCCAACATAGACACCCGCAAGCTGACCCGCCAGCTACGCAGCCAGGGTGCACAAAATGGCTGTATTCTGGGCCTCTCGGCGGGAGAGGCGCTCACGCCGGCACTGATTGCGCGTGCGCTGGCACTGGCTGCTGCAGCGCCCAGCATGGCTGGCTTGGATTTGGCGCGACTGGTGTCGACGCCGGCCCCCTATGCATGGAGCCAGACCGAGTGGCGCCTGGCCCAACCCGGCCTGGCCGGGCAGGCCGGCTATGGCGAGCAAACGCAGACGCCCTACCATGTGCTGGCCTATGATTTTGGTGTCAAACAAAACATCCTGCGCATGCTTGCCCAGCGCGGCTGTCGGGTCACGGTGGTTCCGGCCCAAACCCCGGCGGCGACTGTGCTGGCCTACCGGCCCGACGGTATTTTTCTGAGCAACGGTCCGGGTGACCCTCAGCCCTGCGAGTATGCGATTGCCGCCGCTGCCGAGTTGATCAACAGCGGTATCCCTACTTTTGGCATTTGCCTGGGGCACCAAATCATGGCGCTGGCCAGCGGTGCTCGCACCTTCAAGATGAAGTTCGGTCATCACGGCGCCAACCATCCGGTTCAGGAACTCGCCAGCGGACGGGTCAGCATCACCAGTCAGAACCATGGTTTTGCGGTCGATGAAAAAAGCTTGCCTGCCACGTTGCGTGTCACGCATATCAGCCTGTTCGACGGCACTGTGCAGGGGCTGGAGCGGACTGACCAGCCGGCGTTTTGTTTCCAGGGCCATCCAGAAGCCTCGCCCGGTCCGCATGACATTGGCTCGATGTTCGATCGCTTCATTCTGGAGATGGAGGCGCGCGCATGAATTTTTATGGCGTGACCGATCTGTGGACCTACACAATCGGGGCTTTTGGCATCATCCTGCTGCCAGGGCCTAACTCGCTGTTTGTCCTCTCGGTGGCCGGTGTGCGTGGCGTCAAGGCTGGCTTTCAGTCGGCCTTGGGGGTTTTTGTGGGCGACACGGTGCTCTTGGTTTTGGTGGCCCTGGGCGCGGCAGGCCTTTTGAGAACCAACCCCGGCTTGTTCATGGTGGTGAAGTATGCGGGTGCGGCTTACCTCGGCTGGGTTGGCTTGCAATTGATTCTCGCAGCGCTGAAAAAATTTCGCCACGCCGAGGCTGCGGCAACGCCCCTGCAAGTGGTGCCGCAGCACTTGGCTAAACCGTTTCAGCGCGCATTGCTGGTGAGCCTGTTAAACCCGAAGGCAATTTTGTTTTTGCTGTCTTTCTTTGTCCAGTTCATCGATCCAGCTTACCCAGCACCGGCCCTGCCATTTTTGATCTTGAGCGCCATCATCATGGGCTTTAGCGCGGTGTATTTATCGGTGCTGATCCTCATGGGTGCCCGATTGGCGCAGAGTTTTCGTGCGCACCACAAGTTGTCAGCTAGCCTATCTGGGGCGGTGGGCGCGGTGTTTGTTTGGTTTGGCCTGAAGCTGGCCAATGCCAGCCTGGCCTGAACAGCGGCGCCGAAAAACGAAGCTTTGAGAAGCCACAGCTGCAGTGCCCGCGGGCGCTGTCGATAAAGAACAGACAGCAGGAAAAACACATGCCAAAGCGAAGCGACATCAAAAGCATTTTGATCATAGGTGCCGGCCCGATCATCATTGGCCAGGCCTGTGAATTTGATTACTCGGGCGTTCAGGCTTGCAAGGCGCTTAGGGAAGAGGGTTACAAGGTGATCCTGATCAACAGCAATCCGGCCACCATCATGACCGATCCGGCCACGGCTGATGTGACCTACATCGAACCGATCACTTGGCAGACAGTGGAGAAAATCATTGCCAAGCAGCGCCCTGATGCAATTTTGCCCACTATGGGGGGGCAGACCGCCTTGAACTGTGCGCTTGAGTTGTGGCACCAAGGCGTTCTTGATAAATACCAAGTCGAGCTGATAGGCGCTACGCCTCAAGCCATCGACAAGGCCGAAGACCGGCTCAAGTTCAAGAACGCCATGACCCACATCGGGCTGGAGTCGGCCCGCTCCGGTATCGCCCACTCGATGCAAGAGGCCTGGCATGTGCAAAAAACCTTGGGCTTTCCCACTGTTATCCGCCCCAGCTTTACCCTCGGGGGTACCGGCGGCGGCATTGCCTACAACGCCGAGGAGTTCGAGCTGATCTGCAAGCGCGGGCTGGAAGCCTCGCCGACCCGAGAACTGTTGATTGAGGAGTCCCTGCTCGGCTGGAAAGAGTATGAGATGGAGGTGGTACGCGACCGGGCGGACAACTGCATCATCGTTTGTTCGATTGAAAACCTGGACCCCATGGGTGTGCACACTGGTGACTCGATCACGGTGGCGCCGGCGCAAACCTTGAGCGACAAGGAATACCAAATCATGCGCAATGCCTCGCTGGCGGTGTTGCGGGAAATCGGCGCCGACACTGGGGGCAGTAATGTGCAGTTCGCGATCAATCCGCAGGACGGGCGCATGGTGGTGATTGAAATGAACCCGAGGGTCTCGCGTTCCTCGGCGCTGGCATCCAAGGCCACCGGTTTCCCGATCGCCCGGGTGGCGGCCAAGCTGGCAGTGGGCTATACCTTGGATGAGCTGCGCAACGACATCACCAATGGCGCCACGCCGGCTAGCTTTGAGCCCAGCATCGACTATGTCGTGACCAAGATTCCGCGCTTTGCCTTTGAGAAATTCCCGACCGCTGACAGCCGGCTGACCACCCAGATGAAGTCGGTGGGCGAGGTCATGGCGATTGGCCGCAGCTTCCAGGAGTCGTTCCAGAAAGCCTTGCGTGGCCTGGAAGTTGGCGTGGACGGCATGAACGAGAAAACCCAGGACCGCGAAGTGCTGGAAAAAGAACTCGGCGAGCCCGGCCCGGAGCGCATTTGGTATGTGGGTGATGCCTTTGCCCAGGGCATGAGCGTGGACGAGGTATTTGCACTAACCAAAATTGACCCCTGGTTTTTGGTGCAAATCGAGCAGATCGTCAAGATAGAGCTCGAGCTCGAAACCACCACGCTCGACGCGATCGATGCGTTGACGCTGCGTGCGCTCAAGCAAAAAGGCTTTTCGGACAGGCGGTTGGCTCGGCAACTTAAAACAACGGACACCCTCATCCGCAGGCGTCGGCATGAACTCGGCGTGCGTCCGGTCTACAAGCGGGTCGACACCTGTGCTGCCGAGTTTGCCACCGACACGGCCTACCTTTACTCGACCTACGAGGCCGAAAACAGTGAATGCGAGGCCGAGCCGACCCAGCGCAAAAAGATCATGGTGCTGGGCGGCGGCCCGAACCGGATCGGCCAGGGCATCGAGTTTGATTACTGCTGCGTGCATGCGGCGCTGGCCCTGCGCGAAGACGGCTATGAAACCATCATGGTCAACTGCAACCCGGAAACCGTCTCGACCGACTTTGATACCTCGGACCGTCTGTACTTTGAGCCGCTCACGCTGGAGGACGTGCTTGAGATAGTCGACAAGGAGAAACCTCTGGGCGTCATCGTGCAGTATGGCGGACAGACGCCGCTCAAGCTCGCACTCGACCTGCAAGCCAACGGGGTGCCCATCATCGGCACCTCCCCTGACATGATTGATGCGGCTGAGGACCGGGAGCGCTTCCAGAAACTGCTGCACACCCTGAAGCTGCGCCAACCGCTCAACGCCACCGCCCGCACCGAGCCCGAGGCGCTGGAGAAAGCCGCCGCTCTGGGCTACCCGCTAGTGGTCCGTCCCAGCTATGTTCTGGGCGGCCGCGCCATGGAAATCGTGCATGAACAGCGTGATTTGGAGCGCTACATGCGCGAGGCGGTCAAGGTCAGCCATGACTCGCCGGTGCTGCTTGATCGCTTTCTGAACGATGCAATCGAATGTGACGTTGATTGCCTGCGCGACGCCGGCGCCGATGGGGAACCCGGCCGCACCTTCATTGGTGGCGTGATGGAACACATTGAGCAAGCGGGCGTGCACAGTGGCGACTCGGCCTGTTCCCTGCCGCCCTACAGCCTGAGTGCGGCCACTGTTGACGAGGTCAAACGCCAGACCTCGGAGATGGCGCAGGCCCTGAACGTGGTGGGCCTGATGAATGTCCAGTTTGCCATTCAAAATATCGACGGGCAGGACCTGATCTATGTGTTGGAAGTCAACCCGAGGGCCTCGCGCACAGTGCCCTTTGTATCCAAGGCAACCGGCATTCCCCTGGCCAAAGTCGCGGCGCGCTGCATGGTGGGCCAGTCGCTGGCCTCGCAAGGGCTCAAGCACGAGGTCACGCCGCCTTATTTCAGTGTCAAAGAGGCTGTCTTCCCCTTCGTCAAGTTCCCCGGCGTCGACACCATTCTGGGGCCAGAGATAAAGTCTACCGGTGAGGTGATGGGGGTGGGAAAAACCTTTGGCGAGGCCTTTGTTAAGTCGCAATTGGGCGCTGGAACCCAATTGCCGCGGCCGTTGACAGCCACGGGTGAATCGGCCGGAAAGGTTTTTATATCGGTCAAGAACCGCGATAAGCCGAGGGCTATTGTGGTCGCCCGGGCTTTGTTTGACATGGGCTTTGCTTTGACGGCGACCAAGGGTACAGCGGCCGCCATCAATGCCGCCGGCGTACCCTGTGGCCTGGTCAACAAGGTGACCGAGGGCCGCCCTCATGTGGTAGACATGATTAAGAACAATGAAATTTCCCTGGTCATCAATACCGTGGAAGAACGCCGCAATGCCATTGCTGATTCACGCCATATTCGTACCTCGTCTTTGCAGGCGCGGGTGATCACCTTCACCACCATCGCTGGCGCCGAGGCCGCGGTGCAGGGCATGCATGCGATGGACCACCTCGATGTGCTGTCGGTTCAAGAGATGCATGGGCAGCTGACTCGATAGCCTTCTGCGGCAGGGCAGGGCTTGGCGGCCACAGGGTGCACAACACCGGCATAATCCGCCCGGTTAGGCGCCGCCGCAAGATCTTGCCCGGCGCGTTTTTTTGGAACTTTTCACCACCCAGACGGAGCGCTCAGTGGCCACCATTCCCATCACAAAACGCGGTGCGCAAAAGCTCAAAACCGAGCTGCACCGGCTCAAGACAGTTGACCGACCGTGGGTTATCAATGCGATTGCCGAAGCCCGTGCTCAGGGCGACCTCAGCGAAAACGCCGAGTATGACGCCGCCAAAGATCGCCAGGGTTTCATTGAGGGCCGCATTCAGGAAATAGAGGGAAAGATGTCGGCCGCTCAGATCATCGATCCGGCCGAACTCGACGCTGGCGGAAAAGTGGTTTTTGGCGCCACTGTTCAACTCGAGGACGAGGCTTCTGGCGAGCGGGTGACCTACCAAATTGTTGGCGAAGATGAGGCTGATATCAAACTCGGCTTTGTCAACATCGGCAGCCCGATTGCCCGTGCGCTGATCGGCAAAGAAGAGGGCGATACCGCCGAAGTGCAGGCGCCCGGGGGCGTGCGCAATTACGAGGTGGTGTCGGTGACTTATGTCTGACTGCGCTTTTTGACGCTGATTTGCTTGCGTGCTTTGGCGCGCTTGACCTGTCCGCCAGCCGAAAGCCGCTGGTTGCCCAATACGCGCAGGGTTTTCACCTCGGGCCGTTGGCCCGCCTGCTTGCTGTACTTCAGCACTTTGAACTCTCGTGGGCCAGCCATGCGGTTTTCATCGACAGGCTTTTCGCGCGCCGGCATCGGCCGCCACAGTACCAATAATTTGCCAATGTGCTGAATCGGCGCTGCATCGAGTTCTTCGGCAAGAAGTTGCAACATGGACTCGCGTGCCGAACGATCGTCTGAAAAAACCCGTATTTTGATGAGCCCGTGCGCTGTCAGGGCGGCATGAGCCTCTTTTTTGATAGCCGCGGTCAAGCCGTCGCCTCCTACCATCACCACCGGGTCGAGGTGATGGGCTTCAGAACGGTGCACTTTGCGCTCGGCGGGTGTAAGTTGAATCAGGGCCATGGCAGTATTATCGGTGACCCCCAAAAAAATGAAAAACAGCAACAAAAGCAGCAAAGTCAACCGGGCCTGGTTGAACGAGCATGTCAACGACGCATATGTCAAATTAGCGCAAAAAGAAGGCTACCGCTCCAGAGCCGCTTACAAGCTACAGGAAATTGATGAAAGCTTGAGGCTGATCAAGCCAGGTGATCTGGTGATTGACCTCGGCTCGGCACCGGGGGCCTGGAGTCAGTATGTTCAGCGCAAGCTGTCACCCAGAGTGGTCGCGGCTGAGCTCGGCCCAGCCCGCGGCCGCATCTTGGCGCTAGACATCCTGCCCATGGTCGCCGTGGAGGGAGTGCTATTTTTACAAGGCGATTTTCGCGATGATGCAGTTCTTCAGCGCCTCACGCTGGAGCTGCGGGGCGTCAAGGCAGACCTGGTGCTGTCCGATATGGCACCCAATTTGTCGGGAATCGAGTCGGCCGACTCGGCGCGCATCGAGCATTTGGTGGAACTGGCGCTCGAATTTGCCGCCAGGGAGCTCAAACCGCAGGGGGCATTGGTCGCCAAAGTGTTCCATGGTGGCGCCTACAGCGGCCTGCTTGCCCGCTTCAAGCAGACCTTTGAGATGGTCAAGCCGATCAAGCCGCAGGCCTCCCGGGGCCGCTCTTCGGAAACCTTTTTGGTTGGGCGAGGCCTGCTCAGGCCTTGATGTAAGACCGTCTCGCAACCGGCCTGGCTGAGGCCCAGGGTCCAAATGGGCGTTTTGGGTGGGTAGAGGGTTCAAGGCAGGCGAGGCGGGCTAAGGTGGTTGGAGGTGGTCGGAGGTGGTGATTGCTAAGGGCTTGGGGAAGTAGGGCTAAGCCCGAGGCATCTTGAAAACACTAAAATAAGGCCCAGATGTGTCGAAGTATGACATTCATGTCCTAACTGGAGCTCCGCTTGAACAATCCGTGGTTTTCGAAAATCGCAGTCTGGCTTGTGATCGCACTGGTATTGTTTACTGTCTTCAAGCAGTTCGATACCCGCAGCGCATCCGGTGCCGGAAACCTGGGCTACTCTGACTTTTTGGAAGAGGTTCGTGGCAAGCGCATAAAGAGTGCGGTGATCCAGGAAGGTCAAGGCGGCACTGAAATTTTGGCTGTTACCAATGACGACCGAAAAGTCAGAACCACGGCCACCTACTTGGACCGTGGCCTGGTCGGGGACCTGATTGCCAATGGCGTCAAATTCGATGTCAAACCCCGCGAAGAAGGCTCTCTGCTCATGACCCTGCTGGTGAGCTGGGGCCCCATGCTGCTCCTGATCGGGGTTTGGGTCTATTTCATGCGGCAGATGCAGGGGGGCGGTAAAGGCGGGGCCTTCAGCTTTGGCAAAAGCAAGGCTCGCATGATGGATGAAAACACCAACCAGGTCACCTTTGCTGATGTTGCGGGTTGTGATGAGGCCAAAGAAGAAGTGAAGGAAGTGGTTGATTTTCTCAAAGACCCGCAAAAATTCCAAAAGCTGGGTGGTCGTATTCCGCGCGGTTTGTTGCTGGTTGGGCCGCCTGGCACCGGCAAAACCCTATTGGCCAAGGGCATCGCCGGCGAGGCCAAGGTGCCGTTTTTCTCTATCTCGGGGTCTGACTTCGTTGAAATGTTCGTCGGAGTCGGAGCCGCCCGGGTACGAGACATGTTTGACAACGCCAAGAAAAACGCACCCTGCATCATCTTCATCGATGAAATTGATGCGGTCGGACGCCAGCGAGGTGCCGGCTTGGGAGGCGGTAATGACGAACGCGAGCAAACCCTCAATCAAATGCTCGTCGAGATGGACGGCTTTGAGACCAATGTGGGCGTGATTGTGGTTGCAGCCACCAACCGGCCAGACATTTTGGACTCTGCCCTGCTGCGCCCTGGCCGGTTTGATCGCCAGGTGTATGTCACCCTGCCCGATATCCGTGGCAGGGAGCAGATTTTGAATGTGCACATGCGCAAGGTGCCGCTGGGGCAGGATGTCAATGCCGGCATCATCGCTCGGGGTACCCCGGGAATGTCGGGCGCTGATCTGGCAAATTTGTGCAATGAAGCTGCGTTGATGGCAGCGCGCCGCAATGCCCGTACGGTGGAAATGCAGGACTTTGAAAAGGCAAAAGACAAAATCCTGATGGGCCCCGAGCGCAAAAGCATGGTCATGCCCGAGTCCGAGCGCAGGAACACTGCGTACCACGAGTCCGGACATGCCCTGATAGGCAAATTGCTCGCCAAGTGCGATCCGGTGCACAAGGTGACCGTGATTCCGCGCGGCCGCGCTTTGGGTGTGACCATGAGCCTGCCGGCCCAGGACCGCTACAGCTACGACAGCGAGTACATGCTGCACCAGATCAGTATGTTGTTTGGTGGGCGTATTGCCGAAGAAGTTTTCATGAAGCAAATGACCACTGGCGCCAGCAACGATTTTGAGCGGGCCACCCAAATCGCTCGTAACATGGTGACCCGTTACGGGATGACCGATGCGCTTGGGCCTATGGTTTACGCAGAGAACGAGGGCGAGGTGTTTTTGGGCCGCTCGGTCACAAAAACGACCAATATGAGCGAGCAAACCATGCAAAAGGTGGACGCCGAAGTGCGCCGTATCATTGACCAGCAGTACAGCTTGGCGCGCAAGCTCATTGAGGACAACAGCGACAAGATGCATGCCATGGCCAAGGCGCTGCTGGAGTGGGAAACCATAGACAGCGACCAACTCGATGACATCATGGCCAGCAGGGAGCCGCGTCCACCCAAAGATTGGACGCCTCGTACCCCCTCCTCGGGCAGCGACAGCAGCGGTGGCAGCGCACCGAGCGTCAAGCCAGACACCGCACCAACGGTGGCCTGAGGCCGATTGACCAGACACCAGCCGGTCCCAGAGCAGGCGTCAGTCCAAGCGCCTGGCGCTGTGACACCGAGGTTCCGGGACAAAATGAAAGCGGTTAATTCGCGCTCGGGCTCAAGTACAAACTGTATCCACAGTCGGGAAGGGCATGCCCAACGGCAGCAGGGGCGCGAAGCTGCATGTGCAGGGTACGGTATTTCTGGCTCGGTGTACGACCAGTAGCAGGCAAACCGGGCCAGCTGGGTGATGGCAGACTTCGTGAGCTTTTTCTAGACAAATGTTTTGGCAGACCAGTCGCTACCGCATAGACCTGGGCAGGCCCCGGGTGATGGGCATTGTCAACATCACGCCAGACTCGTTCACAGATGGCGGCCAGTACCTTGATGCCGCTGCCGCGCTGGGGCGTTGCGAGCAACTCCTGAGCCAGGGCGCAGATCTGCTTGACTTGGGCGCCGAGTCCACCCGGCCGGGTGCCCAGCCGCTGTCGGCGCAAGAGGAGCTCATTCGCTTGCTGCCAGTTCTGCAGGGGGCACTGCAGCTGGGCGTACCCGTTTCGGTGGACACCTACAAGCCAGAGGTGATGCAGGTGGCGCTTGACATGGGCGCCGACATCATCAATGACATCTGGGCGCTGCGCTGGCTTGATCCCGAACCGTCTGCAGCAGCGCTCTCTGGCTTGGCGGTTGTGGCGGCTCACCCAAATTGCGGCGTGTGCCTGATGCACATGCACCGCGAGCCGCAAACCATGCAAGCTAGCCCCATGGAGGGCGAGGTACTCACCCAGGTGTTAAGTTTTCTGTCCCAAAGGGCGCTGGCCTTGGCCCAGCGGGGCGTTGCCAAAGCGCGCATCGTGCTCGACCCGGGCATAGGTTTCGGTAAAACCGCGGAACAAAATTTCTCGCTACTCGCGCAGCAACAAGCCCTGCTGAATGGGGGCTATCCCTTGCTCGCGGGATGGTCGCGCAAGCGATCTTTGGCAAGCTCACTGGATTTGCCTTCGGCGGCCGGCACCGATATGCCGCACCCACGCATGGTGGCGAGCGTGGCAGCGGCCCTGCTGGCTGTCGAGCGCGGGGCGGCCATCGTGCGTGTGCATGATGTGCGGGAGACTGTGCAGGCGCTCAAGGTTCTCAGCGCCATAAAATGACTCTATCTCTTCCCCCTCGTCACACAGTTCAGGACATTCATGAGTCGAACCTATTTTGGTACTGATGGCATTCGCGGCGTCGTCGGTACGCCGCCCATTACCCCTGACTTTATTTTGCGACTGGCCCACTCGGTCGGTCGTGTGCTCAAGCAGCATGAGGCTCGCCCCAGCGTTCTGATTGGCAAGGACACCCGTATTTCAGGCTATATGCTGGAAAGTGCGTTGGAGAGCGGCTTTAATTCGGCCGGCGTTGACGTGGTTTTACTCGGCCCGCTGCCTACGCCCGGCGTGGCCTATTTGACCCGGTCTCAGCGGGCCAGCTTGGGCGTCGTGATCAGCGCCAGCCACAATGGTTTTGAGGACAACGGCATTAAATTCTTCAGCGCCCAGGGCAGCAAGCTGTCGGATGCCTGGGAGCAGGAGGTGGAGACGGTGCTGGAGCGGGCTCCGATGTGGGCAGATTCAGCTGGCCTGGGCAAGACCCGCCGTCTGGATGATGCTGCCGGACGTTACATTGAGTTTTGCAAAAGCACCTTTGCCAGTGAGCTGTCCCTCAAGGGTCTGAAAATCGTGGTGGACGGCGCCCATGGCGCGGCTTACAACATAGCGCCCAAGGTTTTCCATGAACTGGGCGCTGAAGTCATTGCCATTGGATGCCAGCCTGACGGGATGAACATCAACCATGGGGTCGGAGCCACGCACCCGCAGGCCTTGGTGAAAGCCGTTGCGCTGCACAGGGCTGACTACGGCGTGGCGCTAGATGGCGATGCTGATCGACTGCAGTTGGTCGATGCGCAGGGGCGGCTGTACAACGGCGATGAGTTGCTCTACCTGATGGTTGACGAGCGGCTGAGCAGCGGCCAATCTGTACCCGGGGCGGTGGGCACCGTGATGAGCAACATGGCTGTCGAGCTGGCGCTGCAGGCCCGTGGTGTTCAGTTTGTGCGCGCCAAGGTGGGCGACCGCTATGTGCTCGAGGCCTTGCAGCAACACCAATGGCTGCTCGGCGGAGAAGGCTCTGGCCATTTGCTCATGCTCGACAAGCACAGCACGGGAGACGGTTTGATCTCGGCACTGCAAGTGTTGCAAGCCTGTGTGCGCAGCGGCAAAACCATGGCCGAGTTATTGGCTTCGGTTGCGCTTTTTCCGCAGACCCTGCTCAATGTGCGCCTCAAGCCCGGACAAGACTGGCAGGCCAGTGCCGGGCTGGCCGCAGCAACACAGGCTGTACAGGCTGAATTGGCAGGGCAGGGCAGGCTTCTCATTCGTGCCAGCGGTACCGAGCCACTGGTACGGGTGATGGTTGAGGCGCGCGACGCGGCCCAGGCCCAAGACTGGGCACAGCGCATTGCTCGAACGATTGGCGTGGCCGCCTGATGGCGCTGCAGCAATTGCACATTTTGCAGGCTGATTACGCCAACCCTCGGCATGCCCAGGCCTTGGTCGGGCTGCTTGACGCCTATGCCCGTGATCCCATGGGTGGTAGCCGGGGGCTCAGCGCATTCGCCCGTGCTCACCTGGTGTCGGCTTTGGCCGAACGGCCCCAGGCTTTCAGTGTCTTGGCATTCTCTGGTCAAGAGGACCATGACTCGGCCGAGGCGATTGGCCTGGTCAACTGCATCGAAGGTTTTTCAACCTTCGCCTGTCAAGCATTGGTGAATGTGCACGATGTGGTGGTGCTGCCAGATTACCGGGGTCAGCGGGTAGCCGAGAAAATGCTCGCCTTGGTCGTCTCGCTGGCCCGAGCCCGTGGTGCGTGCAAACTAACCCTCGAAGTCCTTCAGGGTAATCTGGGCGCGATCAAGCTCTATGAACGTGTCGGTTTCAAGAATTACCAACTGGACCCGGCGATGGGCAGCGCACAATTTCTGCAAATGTGGCTGCCAGATGAAGCCCCCCGTTGAGCAGGCGCATGACCCTGACCCTTACCCTTACCCACTGGGCCCGAATCTCCAAACTTTCATCAAACCTACATAGTGTCGCCGAACAATAAGGTCATTACTGGCAAGGAGAAGGGGAGGCCGTCACATGGTTGCAATTTTCTATCCGAGGCCTTGGCAGCTGTATCACGGCCAGGAAACTTCGCAAGACCGGCACAAAAGTATTGGGGTTTGGCAGGAAGAGTTCCTAGCCTTTCCCCAAGAAGAGCCCCTTGAGCAATCGGTCTGGGTCTTTGAGGCGCTGCTGACGGCAGATTGCTAAGGCAATGGACCTGGTTCTATGGCGCCACGCAGAGGCCCAGGAATGGGTTGAAGGATGCCACGATCCATCCCGTGCCCTGACCCCAAAGGGCGAAAAACAGGCTGCAAAAATGGCCAGCTGGCTGGACCGCCATCTGCCCGACGGAGCCAAGGTGCTGGTCAGCCCGGCGCTCAGGGCTGAGCAGACTGCTATGACACTGGGCCGCAAATACAAGATCAAACCGGAACTCGCCGTCGAGGCCAGTGTGGCGCAGCTTCTTGAAGTGGCGCAGTGGACAAATGCCAAAGGCGCTGTGCTGATCGTGGGCCATCAACCGGTCCTTGGGCAAACTGTCGCCCACTTGCTGGGCATTGAATCGCAGGACTGGACGGTGAGAAAAGGCGCAGTCTGGTGGCTGCGTTATCGGGAGCGAGATGCGCTGCCTAAAACCTTTTTGGTGACAGTGCAAAGCCCGGAAATACTCTAGCATCTAGCCTCGGAAAGATCTGGGCCTGACAGCAGACCCTCAGCCCGGCTCGCCTCGCAAATGCCTGCAATTTACCGTGGCTGGTTTCCAGCCTGGGCTGGGAATTTGATCTGGCCCCACAGGGGAGGCTCAGTCGGTATCTCCCTTGCTGGGCCGGCCGGTTTTGATTGCTGGCACCGCTTTCAGCGCGGCCAAAAACACGCTGTCTGGCATGGACGCAAGCGCCTTGATACCAGCGCGCATGAGCTCACTTTTTTTCGCTGGCCAGAGCAGCTTTACCGCCCGGTGTTTGAGTTCGTCGAGCACGTTGTACTCTAATTTTGGCATGGTAAAGCTGTCTCGCACGAGCTTTGGTTTTTTGAGCTTTACTGGCTTGGTGCCCGCTGCTTCATCTGGCGCTTTGGCAGCGGGCGCTAAATTTTTGGCTGCGGCAACAACTGGCTTGGGGGCGGTGCCGGTTTTTATGCGCGGTGCGGACTTGGCGGATGCCGCTCTAACTGGCCGGCTGACAGTGACTTTTGGCTTCGCCGTAGCAAGGGTGGCGGCAATTTTTTTCGACGGCAGTGATTTGACAGTGACCATATAACAGCTCCTTAAAAAACAATTTATACAGTTTATACTTTTTATCAATGCCCTGTCAAAACTGACCGTCAATGCGCCGCTTGCACCCAAACAGAACCGCAGGTTCGCCTCATGGAAAATTTCGGTTT
>SHXM01000162.1 GCA_009693325.1 Rhodoferax sp. | reverse complement strand
AAGCGGCGATTCAGCCCCATCACATAGTTTGGGTAGTTGGCGTCCAGGGGTTCAGCCGCTGGCTCACGGCGGTTGGCGTGCCAGGCGAACCCGGCGACGATACCAATGAACACAAACACACTGCCCTGGGCCGCCAGCCAAAAGCCCAGCGGCCAACCGGCTAGGCTGCTGTGCAAGTCGCGGGCAAAGAAAACCACGCCAAAGGAGGCAGCGAACCAGACAAGCAACAGCCAAGCGTGCACCCCCAATATCGTCGCCAAGGGACGGTCAGGCGGTATGCCGGACACCGGGTGGATTGCCATGCCGGCATCATGGCACCATCACCAGGCCGCTTCAATAGGTGTTTTCTATTAGTCCGCCAATTGTTTCCAGGTGGCGATCACCGAGTCCGGATTTAGCGAAATCGAAGAAATACCAGCCCGGCTGAGCCACTGGGCAAAGTCTGGGTGATCGCTGGGCCCCTGACCACAGATACCAACATATTTACCGCTCGCCTTGCAAGCGTCGATCGCCATGGTAATCAGTGCGGTCACCGCCGGGTCGCGTTCGTCAAAATCCGCTGCCAGCAGCGCCAGGCCGGAGTCCCGGTCCAGCCCCAGAGTGAGTTGGGTGAGGTCGTTGGAGCCAATGGAAAACCCGTCGAAATACTGCAAAAACTCATGCGCCAGGATGGCATTGCTGGGAATCTCGCACATCATGATGAGTTGCAGGCCATCCTGGCCGCGTTTGAGTCCATGTGCTGCCAGCAGTTCGGTCACCCTGCGCGCCTGCTCCAGGGTTCGCACAAAGGGCACCATCACCTGCACATTGTCTAGGCCCATGTCTTTGCGCACACGTATGAGGGCCTCGCATTCCATGGCAAATGCTTCGCCAAAATCAGCGCTGATGTAACGCGAGGCGCCACGAAAGCCCAGCATGGGGTTTTCCTCTTCGGGCTCATAACGGCTGCCGCCAATGAGTTTTCGGTATTCATTGCTTTTGAAATCTGACAAACGCACGATCACCGGCTTGGGCCAGAAGGCAGCAGCTATCGTGGCAACACCTTCTGCCACCCGGTCAACATAAAAAGCCCGAGGTGAGGCATGGCCGCGCGCTACCGACTCGACCGCTTTTTTCAGATCGACATCGATGTTAGGGTAGTCCAGAATCGCTTTGGGATGGACGCCGATGTTGTTGTTGATGATGAACTCCAGACGCGCCAGGCCAACACCTTCATTGGGCAGTTGGCAGAAATCGAATGCCAGTTGCGGGTTGCCCACATTCATCATGATCTTCAGGCCAATCTCCGGCATCAGTCCGCGTTGCACCTCCGAGACTTCGGTCTCCAGCAGGCCGTCGTAAACAAAGCCCGTATCTCCTTCGGCACAACTAACCGTCACCAGCATTCCGTCCTTGAGCAATTCGCTCGCCTGGCCGCAGCCCACCACGGCTGGAATACCCAACTCGCGGGCGATGATGGCAGCATGGCAGGTACGCCCGCCACGGTTGGTCACAATCGCGGCGGCCCGCTTCATCACCGGCTCCCAGTTCGGGTCGGTCATGTCTGCAACCAGTACATCACCCGCCTGCACCTGATCCATATCAGCGATGTTGTGGATCACCCGGACCGGCCCGGTGCCAATTTTTTGGCCAATCGCCCGGCCCTCGACAATGACCTCGCTCTTGCTCTTGAGTTGGTAGCGGTATTCGACCTTGCCGGCAGCCTGGCTCTTGACGGTTTCGGGTCTGGCTTGCAGCACATAGAGCTCGCCGTCCAGACCATCTTTGCCCCATTCAATGTCCATCGCGCGACCATAGTGCTGCTCGATCAGCAGGGCCTGTGTGGCAAGTTTTTCGAGATCGCTGTCGCTCAAAGAGTAGCGGTTGCGCAATTCGGTGGGCACATCAACGGTTTTGACCAGCTTGCCCGTGGCCGCTTTTTCTGCTGGGCTGGCAAACTGCATCTGGATCAACTTGGAGCCCAGATTTCGCCGGATTACAGCTCGTTTCCCAGCTCTGAGCATAGGCTTGTGAACATAAAACTCATCTGGGTTAACGGCACCCTGGACCACGGTCTCTCCGAGGCCGTAGCTCGAGGTGATGAACACCACCTGATCAAAACCGGATTCAGTGTCGATGGTAAACATGACACCGGATACGCCCAGGTCAGAGCGCACCATACGCTGAATACCGGCACTCAGCGCCACATCATGGTGGGCATAGCCCTTGTGCACCCGGTAGCTGATGGCCCGGTCGTTGTAGAGGGAGGCAAACACTTCGCGAATCTTGTTCAGGATATCGTCAATGCCCAACACGTTGAGAAAAGTTTCCTGCTGCCCGGCAAACGAGGCATCGGGCAGATCTTCCGCCGTGGCGGAAGAGCGCACCGCAAAAGATGCCTCTTCTGCACCGCCATGCAGGACTTCAAAGGCCCGGCGGATCGCCTGCTCCAAGTCGGCCGGAAACGGCTGCGCTTCGACCATGGCGCGAATATCGGCACCGGTTTGGGTGAGTGCTCGCACATCGTCGGTATCCAAGCCTGCCAAGCGCGCCTTGATGCGGGCATCAAGACCGGCCCCAGCCAAAAAGTGCCGAAACGCACAGGCGGTAGTGGCAAAACCAGTGGGCACCTTGATCCCGGTAGGCAATTGGGAAATCATTTCGCCCAGGCTGGCGTTTTTGCCGCCCACCTCCTGGACGTCGCTCATTCTCAGATGTTCAAACGGGACGACCATGGCGGTCGGGCTGAAGAGTGCAGACATGAAAAAACTCCAGAAGTTGAAATCGGTGCGCCAAGGCCAATCAGCTCTGCTGACAGGCTGCGGACGGCAATGTCCAGAGTCTGCATGCGCGCGTGCTTCGCTCGGTCAGTTCTGGGCATGGTGGAATTTGGGCGGTGTGCGACTCATTGTAGGGGCCGCTCCAGACGACAATCCACCACCATCCCAGCCAGCAAGCCCGCCCAAAAAAACTAAACTGGCACCAACCAAAGGCTGCAAAGCATCATGCCCAATCGCACCGTGTTTTTTATCTCTGACGGCACTGGCATCACAGCGGAAACCTTTGGGCGAGCCATACTGGCCCAATTTGAGACCAAGTTTCGCCAGGTTCGAATGCCCTTCATGGATTCGGTTGACAAAGCACATCAGGCGGTGCGCCAAATCAACCATGCTGTGGTGGTTGATGGCAAAAAACCAATCGTCTTCACCACCCTGGTGAATGCGGAAATACTCCAAGTCATTCGCGGTGGCTGCCAGGGCATGCTGCTCGACATGTTTGGCACCTTTGTGCAGCCCCTTGAGGCCGAATTGCAAGTCACCTCCAACCACCGCATCGGGCGCTTTAGCGATGCCAGCAAAAGCAAGGAATACCAGTCACGCATCGAAGCCATCAATTTTTCGCTGGCCCATGACGACGGCCAGTCCAACCTTGATCTGGATCAATCTGATGTGATCCTGGTGGGGGTCAGCCGAAGCGGGAAAACACCGACCTCGCTTTACCTGGCCATGCAATACGGACTGAAGGCGTCGAATTACCCTCTGATTCCCGAAGACTTCGAGCGCCAGCACCTGCCAATCGTTCTCAAAACACACCAGTCCAAATTATTTGGCCTGACCATTCAGGCCGAGCGCTTGAGCGAAATCCGAAAAGAACGTCGCCCCAACTCAATCTATGCCTCTTTGGAGAACTGCCGCATGGAGGTGCGCGAGGCCGAATCCATGATGCGCCGCAGCGGCATCCGTTGGCTGTCCACCACGACGAAATCGATTGAAGAGATAGCCACCACCATCCTGCAGGAGATACACCCCGAGAGGCTCAACTTTGAGTGAGTAAAACAGCAGCCCTGGAAACCCGACCGCTGGGGCCAGGGTCGGCATATGAGGCCTGCCTACAATATTTGCTTTCAAGCAAGTAGCCAGGAGTACCAAACACCATGCTGAAGTTTTTCTACAACGCCGCCCCCAACCCGATGAAGGTTGCCCTGCTGCTTGAGGAGTTAGGCCTGCCCTACGAGGCGGTGCCGGTAGATACCCGCAAGGGCGAACAGTTCTCGGCGGCGCTGCTGGCAGTCAACCCAAACGCCAAAGTGCCAGCGGTCAAAGACGGCGATGTCATCCTGTTTGACAGCAACGCCATCGTGTTGTTCTTGGCCGAACGCGCCCAGCGCTTTGTCTGCACCGACCTGCACAGTGCACAGCGGGCCCAAACCCTGTCTTGGCTGATGTTCATTGCCAGTGGCATTGGTCCTTTTTCAGGTCAGTCGGTGCATTTTCGGCATGTGGCACCCGAGCCCAAAGTTTATGCCCTGAACCGCTATGACTACGAGGCCCACCGCCACTGGCAGGTGCTCGAAGACCACCTCGCCACGCGGGAGTACATGGTGGGCCAAGGCTACAGCATCGTCGACATGGCCTTTTGGGCCTGGGCCCGTCTTCTGCCCTATGTCTTGGGCACAGCCGAGGCCACTTGGCAGCGCTACCCCCATTGCAAACGCCTGCTCGATGTAGTGGCTGCCCGACCCGCCGCCCAAGCCGCCGAAGCACTGCGCAACCGGCACGCTTTTAAGACCGAGTTAGACCAAGAAGCCAAAAAATTCATGTACCCGCAGAACGAACGACTTGGGCCGGCGCCAACCGCAGGGCTATGACGCTCTCCCCCGCTGTGGCTCGCCTGCTCAACCTGGGCCATGCGGTCGACCACATGTTTTTACTGATCTTTGCCACCGCGGTCACCAGCATTGCGCCAGAGTTTGGCTTTGATCGCTGGGAAGACCTGCTGCCCTACAGCGCAGGCGCCTTCTTGATGTTCGGGCTGGGTTCGGTGCCGGCCGGACGCTTGGGGGATCTTTGGGGTCGGCGCAACATGATGGTTATTTTTTTCTTCGGCATGAGCGCCTCCGCCCTGCTGTGCGCGGCCACGCAGAGCGCCTGGCAAATGGCCGCCGCCCTGGTCTTGCTGGGCGCTTTTTCTGCGATTTACCACCCGGTTGGCATACCTATGTTGGTGCAGCATGCGCCCAACCCGGGCGCAACCATCGGCCTGAATGGCCTGGTGGGCAACCTAGGCATTGCCCTGGCGGCCATCCTGACCGGTTTTATGGTCAAGTTCCTCGGCTGGCGAATGGCTTTTATCGTGCCGGCACTGATGTGCCTGGTTTGCGGCCTGTTGTTCCTGCGCTGGAGCGAGCCTGAGACCGAGTCGCCTGCCAAGG
This sequence comes from Rhodoferax sp., assembly GCA_009693325.1. Lineage (GTDB taxonomy): Bacteria > Pseudomonadota > Gammaproteobacteria > Burkholderiales > Burkholderiaceae_C > Rhodoferax. Next base: position 1,148 of record SHXM01000162.1, on the reverse strand, counting down.
GCCAAGGCAGAGCAAAAGTTGGTCTGTCGCCAGAGCTGCTGGCGCGCCTGTTTTTGGTGATGACCTTTGCGGCTATCTCCGGCAGCCTGTTGTTCAACTTCACCACCAACGGCAACGGCCAATTGATGCGTGAGCGCTTTGTCGGTCTGGTTGAAGACCCGGCTCACTTGGGCAGCCTGCTGGCCTGCGTTTATGCGGTAGCCTCATTGGCACAGGTGGTGGTCGGGCGTCTGATCGACCGTTTTGCGCTCAAGCCACTTTATTTTTGTATTGTGCTGCTGCAAATACCCGCCTTTTTGTTGGCAGCCAACGCCCAGGGCTGGCTCCTTTTCTGGCTGCAAATTGGCTTTATGGTGACTATTTTTGGCGCCATCCCCTTCACCGACGCGATGATCGTGCGCTATGTTGACGACTCGATGCGCTCGCGCGTCAGCGGTATGCGGCTGGCCGTGTCTTTTGGCATCAGCTCGCTGGCGGTGTACGTGCTCGGGCCAGTTGTGAAGGCGACGGGATTTGCAAACCTGCTGTTTGTCATGGCTGGCATTGCTGCTTGCACGGCGGCCTTTGTGCTGCTGCTGCCGGCTGATCCGGTTGCACCTAGCCGTTGACAATACCAGTCAGCGGGCGGCGGCGCATTGCAAGCAGGCAAACCCGGGGCAGTTCGGCAAGTTGCGGTATGTGAGGCTCGGGCCCCGGCTTTTTGACTGGCGCGGATAAACTCGGCGCCCGAGCCTTAGCGCCCAGCGCATGGCCCCACAACACCCTCGATAGCGGCATGCGCAGACCCATTTTGATCGTCAGCCTGGTAGTGCTGCTCCACGCGATTGTTCTGTCTGCGCTGCACGGGCCGCAGCCCAAACAACTTAGAACTGCTTTGCTGCAGGCTGAAATTCTGGCGCCTCCACCCACACCGATACCCAGAACCACAACCGAACCGGCCAAACCCCTGCCGCCGGCCGCTGCAGTGCCCACACGCCAAGCGACGCCAAGCCCAGCCAGCACCGAAGCGCTCCAGCCCCCGACAACGACAGACCTCGCCACACCCACCCCAGCCCAGACACCACCACCACCACCACCACCACCACCACCACCACCACCACCACCACCACCACCACCACCACCACCACCACCACCTTTCATTTTTGCAA
>SHXM01000161.1 GCA_009693325.1 Rhodoferax sp. | reverse complement strand
AGCAGGAAGTCCACTGTGTCGCCAGCACGGTCAACTGCGCGGTACAGGTACTTCCACTGGCCCGACACCTTGATGTAGGTCTCATCCATGCGCCAGCTCCGACCAACGGCTCGTTTGCGCCTGCGAAAGACGGCAGAGAGCACCGGTACCATCTTGATCGCCCAGCGATGCACCGTAGAGTGGTCAACAAAAACACCACGCTCGTGCATCATTTCTTCCACATGTCGCAGGCTCAACGGATAGGCCACGTACCAGCGCACACAGGTGAGCATCACTTCCAGCGGATAGTGAAGCCGTTGGAGGACCTTGTGCAAGGTGCTGTTGATCAAACTTTTACGGAAATCATGCATGACAGTGATTGTCGTTTATGCTTGCTGCGACAGAACCACGAATCACGCCTTTGTGGCCTTGCCTAGGGATCACCTGCTTGACATCTTAATATATGAAAATTAATATTTCTGGGCACCCTGAGGCCCCTATCGCGGCCGGGTCAACGGAGACACATCCAGCATGAAGATCGCAGTCCTGGGAGGCGGGCATGGCTGCTACGCCGCCGCCGCCGACCTGTCACTGGCCGGCCATGAGGTGCGCCTGTGGCGCCGTGATGAACAAGCGCTCGCCCCGGTGGTCCAGGCCGGCAGCATCGTTTTGAAGGACGCCGAGGGCCGCCGTGAGGTGCCCATTGCCCTGACTTCGGCAGACATCGGACAGGTCGTGCGGGGCGCCCGCCTCATCGTGATCCCCTCTCCAGCCGTCGCGCAGCAAGACATCGCCGCCCATCTCGCCCCGCACTTGAGCGACGGGCAGGTGGTGTTCCTGCCCCCCGGCACCTTCGGCAGCTTTGTGATGGCCCGCCAGGTGCGTGCCGCTGGCAACCGCGCCGATGTGCTCTGGGCCGAGACCGGCACCTTGCCCTGGCTGGCGCGCAAGCACGGCGACCGCGAGGTCAACGTCACCATACGCGCTGTGCGCCTGCCCACCGGGGTGTACCCGGCGCGACGCGCCGACGAGGCCGTGGCCGTGATCCGCGAGGCCTTCCCCAGCGTGCATGGCTGTGGCGACGCGCTCTCAGGCGCCTTGATGAACGCCGGGCCCATCATTCATCCGCCCCTGGTGGTCATGAACGCCGCGCCCCTGCAGCATTTCGAGCGCTGGGACATCCACAACGAAGGGACCCAGACCTCGGTGCGCGCGGTGACCGATCGCCTGGACGCCGAGCGCATGGCGATGCGCGAGGCCCTGGGCTATGGCGCGCCGCACTACCCGCTGGCCGACCACTACAGCAGCGATCGCTGGATGTACGGCGACGTGCACAAGCGCCTGGTCAAGTCCGGCGACTGGCGCGAATTCATCGACCTGCATCACCACCGCTACGTGACCGAGGACATCGAGATGGGCCTGGCCTTTTTGGCCTCGGTGGCGCGGTGGTCCGGCGTGGACGCACCCCTCACACAGGGCCTGCTGGCCATCGCCGGTGGCTGGCAGGGGCGGGACCTGCGCGCGGGAGCTCGCACGCTAGAGGGCCTGGGCCTGGCCAAGCTCGATCGCACTGAGCTTCAGCATTTGCTGCACGAGGGGGAATAAGCCGTGGCGCGCTTTGCTGCCGCCGGCGCTGGCCGCATGGGCCGGGGCCTTGCCATAGCCTTTGCCTGGGCCGGCCACCGAATTGCATTGATAGACCTGCGCCAGCGCACGCCTGAGGCGGCGGCGCGCCTGAAGCAGGAGGTCTTTGCCGAGATCCGCGCCAGCCTGGACGCCTTGGCGCAGCTGGGCGCGCTGGACCCGCAGGCGATCGAGGCCCTGGTGCAGCGCATTGAATGGGTGGACGGCGAAGGCGTCGCGCCAGCGCTGGGCCAAGCCGAGCTGGTCTTTGAAGGCGTGCCCGAGACCCTGGCGGCCAAGCAAGAAGCTTTCGCGCTGCTGTCGCAGCATTGCCGGCCCGACGCGGTGCTCACCTCCACCACCAGCAGCATTTTGGTGACCGACATCGCGCCCCTGGTGTCGCACCCCGAGCGCTTTTTGAACATGCACTGGCTGAACCCGGCCTACCTGATCCCGGTGGTGGAGATCAGCACGCATCCGGGCACGTCGGCGCAGGTGGTGGCGCGCACCCGCGCTTTCATGCAGTCCATCGGCAAGCTGCCGGTGGTGTGCGGCGTGGCACCGGGCTTCATCGTGCCTCGCCTGCAGGCCCTGGTGATGAACGAGGCCGCACGCATGGTAGAGGAGGGCGTGGCCACAGCCGAGGACATAGACACGGCCACCCGCTACGGCATGGGCCTGCGCTTTGCAGCAATCGGGGTGGTGGAGTTCATTGACTTTGGCGGCGTGGACATTCTTCACCACGCCAGCCGCGAGATGGCAGGCTCCATCAACCCGGACCGCTATGCCGAGCCGGCCATCGTGGCGCGCCTGATGGCGCAGGGCCACCTGGGCCTTAAGACGGGCAGCGGCTTTTACGACTACGGGGACCGCGACGCGGGCGCCTACCGCCGCGACGTGCTCTCGCGCACCCTGGGCATGCTGCGGCATGCGGGCCTGTGGCGGCCGGCCGCCCTGACCGACATCGACGAGGCGTGACCATGGACCTTGCCGTGCGCCGCCACTTCGCCGACCTGTCGCATGGACAGCTGCATTACGCCGCCTGCGGCGACCCGGCGGCCGCCCCGGTGCTGCTGCTGCACCAAACGCCGCGCAGCTGGCTGGAATACGCTCAGGTGTTGCCGGTGCTGGGCACGCGCTACCGCGCCCTCGCCATGGACACGGTGGGCTTTGGCGACTCTGAGCCGCTGGCGGGACCGGCCTCCATTGAAGGCTGGGCACAAGCGGCGGTGGGTCTGCTCGATGCCCTGGGCGTTGATCGCGCGCATGTGGTGGGCCACCACACCGGCGGCGTGATCGCGGTGGAGTTGGGCGCGGTGCATGGCCAGCGGGTGCGCTCGCTGGTGTTGTCCTCCACGCCCTATACGAATGAGCCTTTCCGCCTGGCGCGCGCACAGCGTCCGCCGATTGACGCTGTAGAGGCCAGCCCCGACGGCGACCACCTCACCGAGCTCTGGCGCAAGCGCCAGGGTTTTTACCCGAAAGACCGGCCGGACCTGCTGCAGGCCTTTGTGCTGGACGCGCTCAAGGTGCGCGGCGATGTGGAAGGCGGCCACCGTGCGGTCGCCCGCTACGAGATGGAAGGCAAGGTGTCCCGCCTGCACGCCCTGCCCACGCTGATCGTGCACGCGCCAGACGATCCTTTTGCCTCGCCCCACACGGTCGAATGGCAGCACCTGCTTCCGCAGGCCCAGGTGGCAACCGTGCCCGGCGCCATGGTGCCCCTGCCCGATCAGCTGCCGCAGGCTTTTGCGCAGGCTGTGCTCAACTTTCTGGACGGTGTGGCATGAAGGCGCTGCGTGTGCATGCCTGGGGCCAGGCCCCGCAGCTGGAGGACATCGCCGACCTCGCGCCGCCGGGGCCTGGGCGTTCGCTGGTGCGCATGCACGCGGCCAGCATGGGCCACATCGACCACACTATCTGGAGCGGCGGTTTCGGCCTGCATCCACCGCTGCCCTACGTGCCTGGCACCGAGGCGGCAGGGGTGGTGGTGGCTGGTGAGCGTTTCGCGGCCGGCACCCGGGTCTGGCTGCGCGGCGGCGGCCTGGGCACGCGCCGCGATGGCTGCTGGCGTGAGTACATCGACACCCCGGACGAGGCCATGGGCGAGCTGCCGGTCGAGATTCCTTACACCCTGGGCGCGTCCTTCTTTTCGCCGTGTACTGCCGCCTGGTGCGCCTTGCATGACCTGGGGCGCTGGCAGCTGGGCGAGCGCATCCTGGTCACGGGGGCGAGCGGTGCCGTGGGCTCCATCGTGCTGCAACTGGCGCGTGAGTGCGGTGCCCAGGCGATCGCGGTCCTGTCACTGGGCAGCGCGCCGCCAGCCTTGGGCGCACAGGCCGTGCTGCTTGAGGAGCTGCGTCCGGAATCGGACCTGCTGATCGATTGCGTGGGTGGCGAGGTCTTGCCCCAGGCCCTGCGCGGCGTGAAACCTGGCGGTCGCGCTGTGCTGGTGGGCTACACCGCCGGCGCGCATCCGCCCCTGAGCTTGCCGCACCTGATGCTGGCCGACGTGGCTTTGCTGCCCCTGAACATGATGCGCCGGGAAGCCGACGCCCGCGCTCTGGCGCCGCAGCTGCTGGCCCGCCTGGCCGACGGGCGGCTGCAGCTGGCCGTGGAGGCGTTTGCGCTGGACTATGGGGTGCGATTGCTGCCGCAGCTCTTGGCCAGGCGTGCCAGGGGCAAGCCAGTGCTGACCTGCGATGAGCCCCGCGCGGGCTAAGCCGCCACAAAGCCTTTGGCGCCAGCTCAGGCGCCGTCGAGATCGGCCCGCGCGATCCCGCCGGGCGGCTCGTTCATGGCGATGATCTGGCGCAGAGAGGCCTTGAGCTCGGCCATGTGTTCGTCCCCCAGTGGCTTCAGAATGCGCGCCTCGTGTTCGCGTGCCTGCTCTATCAGTTCGGCCACCAGCCGCGTGCCCAGGGGCGTGATGGAGACCAGGGTGATGCGCCTGTCTGTTTTGTGCGCGATGCGCTGGACCTCGCCGCGTGCCTCCTGGCGATCGAGCACGCGCGTCACGGTGGGCTGCTTCATCACCACGAACTGCGCCAGCCGACCTATGGGCACCGGGCCCCTGTCGGCCAGCGAAGCCAGGATCCGCCACTCGGAGACGGTGAAGCCTCGGTTACAGACGATTTCGTGGAACTCGTGCGCCATCAGGGCATGGACGCGCGCCATCAGCGTAGGCAGGTAGTTCTCGACGAAAGGCACCGCCGGCTTTTGCGCAGAAGAGTTCTTGCCATTGTTCATGATGCCATTGCGTTTTGATGCCATATCAGTGAAAACCAACCCATGACTCTTCATATATTCTGTATTAAACCGAGATTGTCCATTAGCCCCCGATCTGCTATCGTGAACCAACCTGCCACGGCCTGATTTCGAGCCTATTTTTTTAATGGATACCATTGGAAATTCTCAATGAAATCAATGATCTTCGCGTCTTTTGGAGTTCTCCATGCCTTCGGAAACACCGTTCGATCTGAAGTTCACCTCCCGCGAAGTCACCGCCTGGGGTGGATTAGCGCTGCTCAAACGCATGCTCGACGGCATGGGCTTCAAACAGGCCGTGCAAAGCTGGGGTTTGCCACCACCGGGCTCCAATCGGGGCTACCGCCCAGAGCAACTCATCGAGCAAATGATGGTCAGCATCTGGTGTGGTGCGGCCCGCTTTGCGCATGCCGACATCACCCGCCTGGACGCCACCTTGGTGCGCCTGTTTGGCTGGGGCAAGGCCGCGGGCCACAAAGCCATCGTCAGGCTGTTCCAGCGCTTTGACCAGCCCATTGCCACTCGTGTGCAAACCAGCAGTTACCGCTGGCTGTTTGACACCTTGCGCCTGAACCCCATCACCTTGGATGTGGACTCCACGGTCCTGACGCGCTGGGGCAGCCGGATTGAGGGCGCAGCCAAGGGCTACAACGCCAAGAACAAGGGCCGGGCAAGCCACCACCCGCTGATGGCGTTTGTGGCCGACTGGCGTTTGGTGGCCAATTTCTGGCTGCGTCCGGGTAACGCTGCATCGAGCAACAACTTCGAGAGCTTTATCGAGTCCACCTTGGACAATCTGGGGCAGACCCGCGTAGGCCTATTGCGCGCTGACAGCGGCTTTTACGACAAAGCGGTCGTGGCACTGCTTGAGGCCAAGAAGATCCATCACATCATCAGTGCGCGCTTGACGCAGGGCCTGCAGCAAGCCATCGTCGATCAGTGCAAGTGGCAGCAAGTGGAGGTGGGCCTGGAGGTCTCTGAGCTGCTCTACCACCCCCACAACTGGCTCAAGCCGCAGCGTATGGTGGTGGTGCGCCAGCACATCCAACGCAAGAACGGTGCGGTGGCGGGCAAGACGATGTCGCTGTTTGCCGATGACCCGGACCTGCAGGGCTGGCGCTACGGGGCGATGCTCACCGATTTGAGCCTTCCGGCGCTGGAGGTGTGGCGCCTGTACCGGGGAAGAGCAGATTGCGAGAACCGGATCAAGGAGCTCAAGGCGGACTTTGGGCTGGACAGCTTTGTGCTCAGAGACTTCTGGGCCACAGAGGCGGCGCTGGGGGTGACGATGCTCAGCTACAACTTGATGAGCGTGTTTCGCCACGCGGTGCTGCGGCAAAAGGTACACCACACCCTGTCAACGCTGCACCATCAGGTGCTGGCCGTGGGTGCCTTGTGGGATGACAGCACAAAGAACACCAAGCAGACGTTTCGCCTGGCGGTGGCGCGAAAACGACGACCGTGGTTTGAAGGCTTGTGGGCCAACGCGGGGGAGCCGGTCAAGCTCACGGCGATGCCGTCAAGATCCTAATGAATAATCTCGGTTTAATGGCTTTTTGACACAAACCGC
>SHXM01000160.1 GCA_009693325.1 Rhodoferax sp. | reverse complement strand
CGGCATCATCACAGGCTTCGATGAAAGCCGGACGCAAGAATAAGTCTTCGGCGGCATAGCCGCAAATGGCGAGTTCGGGCGTGAGCAATAAGCGCACGCCGTCAGCGTAGGCAGTCTGGGCCGCAGCAATCATTTTCTGGGCATTTCCGGCCAGGTCGCCGACCACAAAATTAAGCTGGGCAACGCAGATTTTTAGTGTCATGAAACGTCACAATGCAGGGTTTGAGGAGGCCGTGAAGATCGAAGCAAATGATTATGTCATTCGGGTGGTGCAATCCCCTGCAGAACTCGATGCTGTCCAGTGGAACAGCCTGTTGGCGCAGCAGGACGAGCCCACGCCTTTCATGCGCCACGAGTACCTGGCGGCCCTGCATCACAGTGGCTGCGCCCAGCCCGGCACAGGCTGGGCGCCGCATTTCATGCTGATGCAGCGGGGCAAGCAGTTGCTCGGTGCCTGCGCCATCTACCTCAAGGTGCACTCCCAGGGTGAATATGTGTTTGATTGGTCCTGGGCCAACGCTTACGCCCAGCACGGCCTGGCTTACTATCCCAAGGCGCTGGTGGCCGTACCATTCACACCGGTGCCGGGCAGCCGATTGCTGGCGCGCAATAGCGCCCAACGCGCGGCGCTGGCTCAAGCCCTTGTCGCATGGTGCAAAACTGAGCAGCTGTCATCTCTTCATCTTTTGTTCTCCAGCCGGCAAGACATCGAAGCCTGTGAACAGGCCGGCCTGATGCTGCGGCACACGGTCCAGTTCCACTGGAACAACACTCAGCCTGGCTATGCGGATTTCGAGGCTTTTTTGACTACTCTGGCGCAAGACAAACGCAAAAAAATCAGGCAGGAACGCCGCAAGGTCGCAGACGCAGGGGTGGTTTTTCGCTGCATGTACGGCCAGCAGATCACGGCTACCGACTGGGAATTTTTTTACCAATGCTATGAGCGCACCTACCGCGAACATGGCAACGCAGCCTACTTGAACCGAGAATTTTTCCAGCGCATGGCCATGGAACTGCCCGAACATTGGCTGCTGTTTGTGGCGCAACGCCAAGGCAGACCAATTGCCAGCAGCTTGATCGCCTTGAACCCAGGCAGCTTGGTTGCCTACGGTCGCTACTGGGGTGCGCTAGAGCGGGTCGACTGCCTGCACTTTGAAGCCTGTTACTACCAGCCCCTGCAATGGTGCATTGAACAGGGCTACCGCCGCTTTGAAGGCGGTGCACAGGGGGAGCACAAGCTGGCCCGGGCCTTGCTACCGGTCAAAGCCAGCAGCGCCCATTGGCTGGCCCACCCGGCTTTCTCAGACGCTGTGGCAAATTTTTTGGAACGCGAAGGCGATGGTATCGGGGAATACCTGGAGGACCTCAAGCAACGCAGCCCTATGCGCAAGCCCGCGGCTCGGTAACTGTCAAACGCCGGTGGCAGCCAAGGATCGTCAGAGGGGAACTCAAGCCCTGGACTGCTGGTAGTTGGCGATGCCGTCCAAGATTTCCTGTCGCGCCGACTCAGGCCCCTCCCAGCCCAGTATCTTGACCCACTTGCCCTCTTCGAGGTCTTTGTAGTGCTCAAAAAAATGGGCAATGGTTTTTAAGCGCAGTGGGTTCATATCGCTGGGCTTTTGCCAGTGGGTGTAAATCGAGAGGATTTTGTCCGTCGGCACGGCCAGTATTTTTCCGTCCTCGCCGGCCTCATCCTGCATTTTCAAAATACCGATGGCCCGGCAGGTCACCACCACGCCCGGAATCAAGGGAACCGGCGTGACCACCAGCACATCGACCGGGTCACCATCGCCAGAAATAGTCTTGGGCACATACCCGTAATTGGTCGGGTAGTGCATGGAGGTGCTCATGAAGCGGTCTACAAAAATAGCGCCGGTGGCTTTGTCAACCTCGTACTTGATGGGGTCGGCATTCATTGGGATTTCAATGATCACATTGAAGGCATCGGGAGCGTATTTTCCGGGTGTGACATTGTCCAGGGACATGGGTGGGAGCTTCGGTTTGGTTTGAGCCGTTGAGGCGGGTGGGATTAGCGTCATTTTACCGGCTCGCGTCCTGCACAGCTCAGAAAAGCACCTGATTTCAAGGTACAGTCTGGCGGTTGGCCAATCGCTGACAGGCACGGTCCAGTGCCTGTGCCTCGGCGAGGAAGCAACGCAGCGGTGGAGCCGATTGCGTGGCGCCACCTTCAGCAATGCACAAGGAGAATGAACTATGACAGGCAACTCGGCGCTGATTTTGGCGATCGTTTGTGGATTGATTGCCGTGGCTTACGGCGTTTGGGCTCGCAGCTGGATTCTTTCCCAGGACGCGGGAAATCCGAGGATGCAGGAAATTGCTGCAGCCATTCAAACCGGCGCTGCCGCTTATTTGGCGCGCCAATACAAAACCATCGCCATGGTGGGCATCGTTCTGACCATCTTGATCGGTCTGTTTTTGGATGGCCTTAGCGCCGTTGGCTTTGTTGTCGGTGCAGTGCTGTCTGGTGCCTGCGGGTTCATCGGTATGAACGTGTCTGTGAAGGCTAATGTGCGCACTGCGCAGGCCGCCACACGGGGCATCGGCCCGGCCTTGGACGTGGCGTTTCGGGGCGGCGCCATCACCGGTATGCTGGTGGTCGGCCTAGGACTGCTGGGCGTCACGGTCTTTTACTGGTTTTTGATAGGCAACGGCAACCTCACGCCGGATAAAAATCTCGCCAAGCTGCTCGACCCCCTGATCGGTTTTGCCTTCGGCTCGTCACTGATTTCCATCTTCGCGCGGCTCGGCGGCGGCATTTTCACCAAAGGCGCAGACGTGGGTGCTGACCTTGTGGGCAAAGTCGAGGCCGGCATTCCCGAAGACGATCCCCGCAATCCGGCCGTGATTGCCGACAATGTCGGAGACAACGTGGGCGACTGCGCTGGCATGGCCGCCGACCTGTTCGAAACCTATGCGGTAACCCTGATTGCCACCATGGTGCTGGGCGCTTTGCTGATCACCAACGCTGGCACGAGCGCGGTGGTCTATCCGCTGGCCCTGGGCGCTGTGTCTATCGTGGCCTCCATCATTGGCTGCTTTTTTGTTCAGGCCACACCCGGCATGAAAAACGTCATGCCCGCCCTCTACAAGGGTTTGGCAGTGGCTGGTGGCCTGTCCTTGGTGGCGTTTTTCTTTGTCACCCAATGGTTGATGCCAGACAACGCGATTTCCGCCACCGGCAGCCAGATGAAACTGTTTGGCGCTTGCGCCGTCGGGCTGGCCTTGACCGCGGTGCTGGTCTGGATCACCGAGTACTACACGGGCACTCAGTACGCCCCGGTCCAGCATATCGCGCAGGCGTCCACCACCGGCCATGGCACCAACATCATTGCCGGGCTGGGCGTGTCGATGCGCTCAACCGCCTGGCCGGTGCTGTTTGTGTGCCTTGCAATCTGGACCTCCCACGCCCTGGCAGGCCTTTATGGCATCGCGATTGCTGCGACCTCCATGCTCAGCATGGCCGGCATTGTGGTGGCTCTGGACGCCTACGGACCGATCACCGACAACGCCGGCGGCATTGCAGAAATGGCCGAGTTGCCGGCCAGTGTGCGCGATATCACCGATCCGCTAGACGCCGTGGGCAACACCACCAAGGCTGTCACCAAAGGCTACGCCATTGGTTCGGCAGGTCTGGCCGCGCTGGTTTTGTTTGCCGACTACACCCACAAGCTGGAGAGTTACGGCCGGGCCATCAGCTTTGACCTGAGCAACCCGATGGTCATCATTGGGCTGTTTATTGGCGGGCTTATTCCTTACCTGTTTGGCGCCATGGCGATGGAGGCGGTAGGCCGCGCGGCGGGCGCGGTGGTCGTCGAGGTAAGGCGTCAGTTTCGCGAAATCAAGGGCATTATGGACGGTACCGGCAAGCCCGAATACGACACGGCTGTTGACATGCTAACCACAGCTGCCATCAAAGAGATGATGATCCCATCCCTGCTGCCAGTGGTCGCGCCGATTGTGGTGGGTCTGGTACTGGGGCCGGCAGCCTTGGGCGGTCTGCTGATGGGTACCATCGTTACCGGTTTGTTCGTGGCGATATCGATGTGTACCGGCGGCGGCGCCTGGGATAACGCCAAAAAATACATCGAAGATGGTCACCATGGCGGCAAAGGTTCTGAAACCCACAAGGCAGCCGTCACCGGCGACACAGTGGGTGATCCCTACAAAGACACTGCCGGGCCGGCCATCAACCCGCTAATCAAGATCATCAACATTGTGGCCCTGTTGATTGTGCCGGTGATGATGAAAATTCACGGAGGCTGACCGACAACGCAGGCGCAGAGAGGCCCGCGAAAGCGGGCTTTTTTATGCTGTTTTGATATGCCAAAGGTTCAAACAACTGCCGGCACAGCCACCCCGGGGCTGACGATGACAGCGCGAATCAGGGCGGCCGCAGTGACAGCGATGTGCGGCAGATTGGCTATCCTGTCCTGCTCGATGGCTACCAAAATCAGTTCATTGACGCCGCCCACGACCGACATCGCCAGCTCAGGCGTGAGCAGGGCCGCCTGCAGCGGGCTGTTGATGACAGCGAGCATGAAGTCGGCAATCTCCTGGTTCACCCGCCGACGCGCAGCCAGACCGGCTAAACCCAGACCCAGGATTTCTATGTACAAGGTACGCAACAGCACCGGGTCGCTGGCCAGGAACTCAAGATAGGCTTTGAGCGCCAGTTCGACCTGGGTTTGCCAACCACGTGACGGATCGAGCGCTGAGCGCAAGACGGCGATGGCGCCGTGTCCGGCAGCCTCGTAGAGGGCAATCAGGCATTCAGCACGGCTGTCAAAGTGCTCATAAAAAGTACGCCGTGACACCCCCGCCTGAGCCACGATGTCGGCAACCGTGCTGGCCGCGTAGCCCTTCATACCAACGCTTTTGGCCATGCCCTCAAGCAAGCGCTGACGGTGGGCCTGGGCCTCAGGCGCTGCCTGGTCTTGCTGCATGGCTGCTAGCGCTCCTCTTGTAAATTGTTTCGAACTGGCGGGCTATTGCGTGGTACTTGACAGTACCACAACATTTGGGCACACTCCGAACATCGTGGTACGCGTTCGTACCGATTTCACTTGGAAGTCCTGTATGTCCGAGCTTGTTGTGCGCCGCCTGCTGATTGATCTAGATGCCCCGGTGCCACGCCATTGGTTTGGTGGGGATGCCTTTCGTACCGCCATATTCAATGCCTTGTCCATGAGTTTCCCCTGTGGCGAGCAGTTTTTCATGGACTCGGTTCGCAGCGGGCTCAAGGCCCTGCCGCCTGCTCTGCAGGAAAAATTCGCCGCAGAGGCGCAGGGCTTCATAGGCCAAGAAGCAACCCATAGGCGCATTCATGCCCTGTTCAACGGTCAAATCGAGAAGCATGGGCTGCTCAACCACTGGGAAGCAAGGGCCCGTGAGCGCCTGAAAATCGTGGCAGACTTTCATCCCCGGCATTGGCTGGCCATTACCGCGGCGACCGAACACTTCACCGCCGTGTTTGCCGACTGGCTGCTCAGCAACCCGGAGTTGTTTGAGGGCAGCGAAGAGCGTTTCAAGACCATGTGGCTGTGGCACAGCGCCGAGGAGTCGGAGCACAAGTGCACCGCCTTTGACCTCTACCTGGCCCTGGGCGGCTCGCACCAGTGGCGCCTGACCTGGTTCAGGCGCATCAGCCTGGTGTTTTTTACCGATTTGTTGCGCCAAACTGTGAATAACCTGTACCACGACGGCACCCTGTGGCAGTGGCGTACCTGGGTCAGCGCCGCGGGCTTTTTGTTTGGCAAGCGCGGCTTGATCAGCTGCATGTTCAAGCCCCTGAGGGCTTACACGCAAGAGGGCTTTCATCCGCGGCAACTCCACAACACCTTGTCGGTCGACTGGCTGAACGCCAACCGGACCTCCTTTGTTGAAATGAGCAGCCGCGGCACAGCGCCAGCCTGAGCCGTAGCAGTTTGGCTGCCTCGTTGGTCACGGAACAGTAGCCGGCCAAAAAACCGGGCCTGGCGCCTGTACGGCAGGTGCCAGGCCCGGTTTTTGAATGAAAATATGGGCCATGCAACTCAATTACATCGCCAACCGCGCATGCCCCTCCGGCTCTGGGCAAACCATTGCGGTCGTAGACCCCTCTGACGGCCAGATTTTCGACCATATCCAGCGCAGCAATGCGCAAGACATTGACGCAGCAGTGCGCGCCGCCCATGCGGCACTTGACAGCAGTTGGCGTCAGTTCAGCGCGGCCGAGCGGGGCCGGCTGATGATGCGCCTGTCACTCAAAATAGGCGAGCACGCCGAGGAATTGCGTGAAATTGAACAACGCGACTGTGGCAAGCCGGTTCGCCAGGCCCGCGCCGATGCTCTGGCGCTGGCCCGCTATTTCGAGTTTTATGCCGGCGCTTGCGACAAACTGCACGGCGACACCATTCCCTACCTAGACGGCTACAGTGTGCTGACCTGGCGCGAGCCACATGGGGT
>SHXM01000159.1 GCA_009693325.1 Rhodoferax sp. | reverse complement strand
ATTGAACTATGTTAGGATTTAAGCATGAATAGCATGCTGCTAGCGCTACTACTGAAGCCCGACGGGCTGAGACGGTAGCGCCTGCGTTCACCACCACCTCAAGCCCGTAAGTAAACGCTACGGGCTTTTTTGTTGGTGTGCCCTCATCGACATTTGACGCAAAGCCTTCAAGGAGACTGACATGAGCGATAAATTGATTATTTTTGACACCACCTTGCGCGATGGTGAGCAGTCGCCCGGAGCGTCCATGACCAAAGACGAAAAGCTGCGGATAGCGCGTCAACTCGAGCGGCTCAAAGTCGATGTGATCGAGGCTGGTTTTGCGGCCAGTTCCAACGGTGATTTTGAGGCGGTGCAACTGATCGCTAAAACGATCAAAGACTCCACAGTCTGCTCCCTTTCCCGAGCCAATGACCGGGATATCTCCCGCGCAGCCGAAGCCCTCAAGGGCGCCAACCGGTCGCGGATCCACACCTTTATTGCCACATCGGCGCTACACATGGAGAAAAAGTTGCGCATGTCGCCAGACCAGGTGTTCGAGCAGGCAAAACTGTCGGTTCGATTTGCCCGTAATCTGGTGGCCGATGTTGAGTTCAGTCCCGAAGACGGTTACCGCAGCGACCCAGATTACCTTTGCCGGGTTCTTGAAGCGGTGATCAAGGAGGGCGCCACCACCATCAACGTGCCAGACACTGTTGGCTATGCCGTGCCCGAACTCTATGGCCTGTTTATCAAAGAACTGCGCGAGCGCATTCCCAACTCAGATCAGGCGGTCTGGTCAGTTCACTGCCACAACGACCTCGGCATGGCCGTTGCCAATTCCCTGGCCGGTGTCAAGATTGGGGGCGCACGGCAGGTTGAGTGCACGATCAACGGCCTCGGTGAGCGGGCGGGCAATTGCAGCTTGGAAGAAATTGTGATGGCGGTCAAAACCCGGCGCGATTACTTCGGACTTGACCTCAACATCGACACCAAGCATATTCTGGCCACCAGTCGCATGGTGAGTCAGACCACGGGTTTTGTGGTGCAGCCCAACAAGGCCGTGGTCGGTGCCAATGCCTTTGCCCATGCCTCTGGCATCCATCAGGATGGTGTGCTGAAGGCCAGAGACACCTACGAGATCATGCGGGCCGAGGATGTGGGCTGGAGCGCCAATAAAATCGTGCTGGGCAAACTCAGCGGGCGCAATGCCTTCAAGCAGCGCCTGGTCGAACTCGGGGTTCAACTCGAGAGCGAGGCTGACATCAACACGGCCTTTGCCAAGTTCAAGGAACTGGCTGACCGTAAAAGCGAAATATTCGACGAAGATATCTTGGCGCTGACCAGCGACAAGGGCAGGCCGCAAGGAGACGAGCAGTATGGTTTCGTGTCTTTGTCTCAGCGCAGCGAAACCGGTGAAAGACCGCAGGCAAGCGTGGTTTTTACCGTGCAGGGCAAGGAGGTCAAAGGCGACTCCGACGGCAACGGTCCGGTGGACGCTTCGCTCAAGGCGATAGAGTCACTGGTAAAAAGTGGCGCTGAGATGGTGCTCTACTCGGTTAACGCGATCAGCGGCTCTACCGAAAGTCAGGGCGAGGTGACCGTGCGCTTGCAAAACAGTGGGCGGGTCGTCAATGGCGTCGGCGCTGACCCCGACATCGTGGTCGCCTCCGCCAAGGCTTACCTGAGTGCCCTGAACAAATTGCACAGCAAAGCCGAACGGGTGGCCGCTCAGGGCTAGGCCGACTCTCAGGAGTCGGACCACAGCTCAAGTGATGAGTCCGTGTTTGCATGTTTCGGTAGGAATGGGCCGGAGCAATGCGTCTTAGTGTCTGCTTGCTCTGGTTTAAGAAAATCGCGCAAGTGTCTGATTTGGACTGTGTTTTTGGACTAGACTCGTTGGATGATAATTTTTTTCCGTAAAAAAGCCTTTGCCAACGCTGGAGTTAGACCTTCGTGAAGAAAATTCCTAGGGTTTGTGCTGCCTGCTTGGGCTTGTTTCTGGCAGTTCTGCTTGGTGGCGGGTCCAGCGCCCTTAGTGCCCAGGCAGCTGCCGCACCAAGCAAGGCGGCTCTTGGGGGGTCCAAGTTGAGCAAAAGTGCCAAGTCCGGTAGCAAGCCCCAGCGTCCTAAGGCGAGCGCCAGAAAAAATTCGGTTGTCAGGGCGGCGGCCAAGCCCCTGCCCCCGTCTTTCGGACAACTCGCCGGCCTCCATGCATCCCGCGATCCACTGGACCTTAAATCCAGTGTGGCACTGGTGATCGACCAAGATACCCGCGAGGTTTTGTTCAGCAAAAATGAGATGGTGGTGCTGCCGATTGCCTCACTCACCAAACTCATGACCGGTTTGGTGGTCAGCGAGGCTCATTTGGACATGGATGAAAAAATCACCATCGCCCAGGCCGACGTGGGTACCGAAAAGGGTAGCCGGTCGCGGCTTTTGGTTGGTGCGGAACTGACGCGGGCAGAACTCCTGCACCTGGCCCTGATGTCCAGCGAGAACCGAGCAGCCCATGCGCTTGGGCGGGCGCACCCGGGTGGCATGGCGGTGTTTGTGGAGGCCATGAACGCAAAGGCCAAATCGATCGGCATGGTTGATACCCGCTATGTCGAACCCACCGGCCTGTCGAGCAAAAATCAGTCCAGCGCGAACGACTTGGCCAAACTGGTTGGGTTTGCCTACGAGGACCCGATCCTGCGCGAATTCTCCACCTCGCCTGGGCACCAGGTGGCAGTGGGCCGGCGCACACTTGACTTTAAAAACACCAACCGCCTGGTCAAAAACCCGGCCTGGGAGATTGGCCTGCAAAAGACTGGCTACATCTCAGAAGCCGGGCAATGTCTGGTGATGCAAGCCCGGGTAGCTGGGCGCAAACTGATCATGGTGTTTTTAGACTCGGCTGGAAAGTTGACCCGCCTGGCCGATGCCGAGCGGGTACGGCGCTGGATGGAGTCGGGTAACCAAGCGCCTGCGCGGGCCTTGTCCGGTGCGGCTGATTTGCCACTTCGGATAGCAAGCCTTTAGGCCTCGAGGCTAGGCGCTTGGCAGGCCGGCGCGGTAGCCCATGCTGGCAGATATCTCATTGGCCGTGGCCTTGAGTTTGACCAGCCAAGCCTCTTCCAGACGCTCCGCAGGTGCAGAAATTGAAAGGCCCGCCGCCAACCTGCCCTGGTCGTCATAAATACCGGCGGCCATGCAGCGCACTCCGAGTTCGAGTTCTTCATTGTCACGTGCCACCCCGTATTGACGCACGCGGGACAAATCACGCTCCAGGATAGGCAACTGGGTCAGGCTGTTTTTGGTGTGGCCAGCCAGCCCGGTGCGCGCGGCGTAGGCGCGTACCCGCACTGGGTCGTCGGCGGCCAGAAACAACTTGCCCACGGAGGTCAGGTGCAGGGGTGCGCGCCCGCCAATGGCGCGCACTACCTGCATGCCGGAGCGCTCGCTATAGGCCCGTTCAACATAAATAATTTCGTCGCCCTGGCGCACGCTCAGGTTGACCGGTTGTGCAATCAGTTTATGCAACTCGCGCATGGGCAGCAGCGCAGCGTCACGGACATTGAGCCGGCTTTTCACCAAATTGCCAAGTTCGAGCAGGCGCATACCGAGCCGGTAGTTGCCGGGATGAGGGCGGTCAACAAAGCGCCCGGTCGCCAGATCATTGAGAATCCGGTGCGTGGTAGAGGGGTGCAGCCCAGTTTTTTCGCTGATCTCCTTCAGCGACATGGCCTCTTCTCGGGAAGCTAAAACATCCATCAATGCGAACATGCGTTCTATCACCTGAACGGTTGGTGTGGCTTGTACGCCAGGCTCTGTTTTTCGCATGAATTCTCCTGGAGAAGCTGCGTCTATTTTACCATGTGAAAAAATTGCCCCCAGACGCCTCGGTCGCCGGGTTGGAGCCAGGTGCTGCCCTCCTCAAATATTCGGCACCAAACGCTGATTTAAAGCGCTGGCTGGTCAGGGCTGGGGCGTGGCCCCCCAGGCTCCGTTGTGCAGCAACTCGGACGGTGAGAAACTGCGCTTGTAATTCATCTTCGGGCTCGCCTGTATCCAGTAGCCCAAATAAACATACGGCAGATTCAAGAATCGGGCCTGCTCGATTTGCCACAACACGCTGTAGGTGCCCAAGCTGTCGCGTGGATCAGGGTCGTAGAACGTGTAGACCGCAGAAATGCCGTCATCCAGAACATCCAGAATGGCAACCATTTTCAGTTCGCCAGTCTGCCCGGGGGCTGCTGCGTCGCGAAACTCTACCAAGCGTGAATTGACCCGGCTTTGGAGCAGGAACTGCGTGTACTGGTCGACGCTGTCCTGGTCCATGCCGCCGCCCGGATGCCTGGCGCTTTGGTAGCGCAGGTAGAGCTGGTAGTGTTCTTCTAAGAAGCACAGCTTGAGTACCCGAGCCTCCAGGCTGCGATGTCTCGTCCAGGCGCGGCGCTGGCTTCGGTCGGGTGCAAACTGCGCTGCCAAAACCCGCAACGGCACACAGGCGCGGCAGCCATCGCAGTAGGGTCGGTAGGTGAACATGCCGCTGCGCCGGAAACCCTTGCTCACCAGATCCGAGTAGGTGGCGTTGTTGATCAGGTGACTTGGGGTTGCAACTTGTGATCTGGCCTGTTGCTCAGGCAAATAGCTGCAGGCGTACGGCGCAGTGGCATAGAACTGCAGGGTCTGCAGCGGTAAATCCTTGAGGTGCGTCATATCAGGCGGAGGCTTGGGGTATGAGGTGTTGCCAATCCAATTTGTCAAACACCCAGGCGGGCGAAGCCTGAGTCAGTGCTGCCGCCAGGCCCTCCATGAAGGCTGCCCGGGACATTTCCTGTGCGCCCAGGGAAGCCAGGTGACGGGTGTTTTGTTGGCAGTCGATTTGCGATATGCCGTGCTTGAGGCAAAAACTCACCAGTCCCGCAAGGGCGATTTTCGACGCGTCCGTGGTACGGCTGAACATTGATTCGCCAAACACTGCTTTGCCCAGAGCCACGCAGTACAAGCCACCTACGAGTTCCTCGCCAACCCAGGTCTCCACACTGTGAGCCAGACCGCCTCGGTGCAACTCGCTGTAGGCATCAATCATGGACGGCAACACCCAGGTGCCGCCCTGACTTCCGCGGGCGCTGCTCGCACAAGCCTCGATAACCGTGTCAAAAGCCGTGTTGAAGCGCAACTCGCGGTCGGGACTGGTGCTAAACCGGCGGAGGGTTTTTTTCAGGGATGCATGCAGTTGGAACTGACTGGGCTGCAGCACCATACGCGGGTCTGGGCTCCACCAAAGCGTCGGTTGGCGCTCGTTCGACCAGGGAAAAATACCTTGGCGATAGGCTTCACAGAGGGTCTGTGCATCCAGACTCCCGCCAGCCGCAAGCAGTCCCGGTGCAGGGCTGCCAGCGCCCCAGGCCAGGCCCGGCTTCGGAAAGGCTTGCCCGGCGGTGAGCCAGGCCAATGGCGGCGATGCTGCGGTCATGGCGCAAATATAGCGTAGGCATGATGCGCAAGCGCCAGCCAAGGGGTCAACAGGCCCTTAGCCGGCAGGGTAAGACGTTACAATATCTGCCACGGCGGGGTGTAGCGCAGCCTGGTAGCGCATCTGGTTTGGGACCAGAGGGTCGAAGGTTCGAATCCTTTCGCCCCGACCAAGAGACAGTCTAAAGGCCTCTAAGTAGCGATACTTAGAGGCCTTTTTCATTGGTAAATCAGCTAGTTACAGTGCAACGAGGTTTAAGGGCCGCTATTGACAGCTAAGATAAATCGGGGGTACAAACGGGGGTGCAAACAGAGAGTTTCAAGAAAAAGTGGGGGTACGCCACGTTTTCTCCTATGAAAACCCTGTTATTTTGAACCCCCACGACTGACCGGAGGTGCACCCCCATGCTGACCGACGCCAAGTGCCGTAATGCAGTTTGCCCACCAGAGCGCAAGCAGGCCAGATTCCCTGATTCCGGCGGCATGTACCTGCAAGTTAGCCCGGCAGGATCGAAGCGCTGGTTTCTCAAGTACCGGCTGGGCGGACGGGAAAAGCAGCTAGCCATGGGCAGCTACCCCGAGGTGAGCCTGACGGCCGCCAGAAAAACCCGTGACGAGGCAAAGCTGAAAAAGGCGGAGGGGATAGACCCGATCCAACTTCGCAAGACCGAAAAGCTGAAGGCACTTACCCCGGCGGCGAACACGTTCAAAGCAACGGCGCTGGAATGGTACGCAATGAAGCTGGACGGCTGGAGCAGTCACTACGCCATCCGCGAAAAGCGCAACCTTGAAAAAGACCTGTTCCCCTTTCTGGGGAATCGACATATCGGAGAAATCGAGCCTATCGAACTGCTGGCTACCATACGCCGGGTGGAGGAGCGGGGCGCCCTGGACGTCGCGCACCGGGTCCTGACCACGGCGGGGCAGGTCTGGCGATACGCAGTGGCTACTGGCAGGGCACAGCGCGACATAAGCGCCGATATTCGCGGTGCATTGAAGCCTCACCACGGCAAACACTTTGCGGCCATTACAGAGCCGTTAAAGCTGGGCGAACTGATCCGGGTGATCCGGGGCTACCA
>SHXM01000158.1 GCA_009693325.1 Rhodoferax sp. | reverse complement strand
CAAAACAACGGTCAAAGCCGCAGGCGCAGTGGTCGACGCTATCACTCCAGAATCCAAGAGCGCCAAACAGTGACGAAAGCGGGCTTGCCTGTTTCGATCTTACTCAGTCGGGGGACCATCTTGCCCTCGCCAGCCGCAAAGGCAATCTCGAGGAAGTCGCGGCCGACAAATCTGCCATGAATTTAAAAATCTTACTCACTGAAATTCCTCGCGGCAACACGGCTCGTGGTGTGCTGCAAGCCATCATCGGGTATTTGGTAAATACGGGCCTCACCTGGCATGGAAAAAACATACTCGACATACCCTGTGGTCAGGGAGACTTGATAGCGACGCTGCGTCAATTTTTCCCCGGCGCTAGGGTTCTGGGATGCGATGTTCAGGCTCCGCAAAGGATATCGCCCACGGACTTTGCGCTGGTGGATGCCAGTCGCAGCTTTAATGTTTTCCCGCCCAAAAAGTTTGACTTGGTACTTTTGGTCAGTGGCGTGATGGAGTTCGACAACACCTTGAAGTTTTTTGAACAATGCAAGAACCACCTGAATGTTGGCGGCATGTTCCTGGTGAGCAACGACAACCTGATGTCGGTTCGTGATCGGCTGTCTTTTTTCTGGCTTGGGAAATTTCGTCAATATCACATCTTCACGCAACAGCCACAACCAACCCGGAAGGTAATAACCACCTACAACATGATCCGCATTTTGCAGGACGCGGGTTTCACGATCAAAGAGGTCCGGTACTGTTCGGTTCGCGGCAAAGACTACCTGATGCTGCCCCTGGCTTTGCTCATCTATCCGGTTCAGTGGCTTTATGTTCAAGTTGCCAAGCATGCCATGCCGGTTGCTTTGCGGCATGCCATGTATCCCTTTTCCTGCCTGCTGTACCGTCACTACTTCATTGTTTGCGAGAAACCGGCCGGCCCGGCCTCGTAAGCACCTGTTCTTGTGCAAGGGGCCGGCCGCGGTGGCGCCGCTTTGCCGCCTCGGTCAAAAAATCAGCCCGGGCGCGGTGACTTCGTCCAAGGGCCAGATCGGGCGCTGCACCTTGGTGTAAGGCAACTTGGCGTAGTCACGCAACAGCGGGCCATCGGAGTCGACATAAATCACTTTTGCTGCAATCGGGCCAAAAGCGCCCATGAAATGGTTGGTTGATTTGACCGCCAAAATTTTCTTCTGCGCAGGCTCAATCCCGAGGTTCGAAAAAAGTTCCAGCCCAAGAGCCTGCGTCCGGTTGGTGATCAGCACTACGTCAATGCCGTCCAGGCGCACCAAGGCGCAGTCGCCCAAGGGCACCAGGGTGGGACCAAAACTTTGCCAGCAATCCCGCTTGATCGCCACCACCTCTACCACCGCGTCAACCGCGGGCCCGGAGGCCGGGCCGATCTTGCCGCCAAAACGCAAAGGCAATTTGGCTCCAAGCCCGGCGTCAAAACACAGGCGCACGGCGATCGGGTCCCAAATCGGACCTATGGCCGCGTTGACCGCCTGCTGCTTCATCAATTCAAGCAGCAGGGTGGTGTTGTCTGACGGCGCGCCGCCGCCAGCATTGTCAGCCGGGTCGGCTAACACCACGGGGCCACCCACAAAGCCGATGGCAGTACTGACCCCAGCGGGAACCGACAGATAGTCTGGCGCGGTGCGTCCACGCATACTGACCAGCTCTTGGCCCAGACGGGTGGCCAGCGCGTCAGCTTTTGACTTGTCGCCGTCGGCCACCACCAGAATGCGCCCACCGAGTTCAGCCACGTCGGCGTAAGGAAAACAGTGCACCGCTGAGACCGACAAGATGCCGTCCCGGCCCTCCAGCGCCATCATGCGGTCCACAAAGCCGCGCATCAGCGGCAAGGTGGTCGGGTAACTGCCAATCTGTCGGCAATCGTAAAGCGACATCACTGGACGCACCTCTGCACGCAATGTGCGCAGCATGAGGTCAAGCAGGTCTTGGGCTCGCTCGACCACGTCGGTGTGTGGAAACTCCTTGTAGCAAATGATCAGGTCAGCGTTGCGCATGCGCTTGAGGGTCAAATGGCAGTGTGGATCAAGCTCGACGCCGATCACGCAGTCTGGGCCTGCGATGGCGCGTGCGCGCTCCAGAATATCGCCCTCCACATCGTCATAGCCGTGAGCCACCATGGCACCGTGCAGGCCAAACAACAGGCCGTCCAGCGGCAACGCGGCCCGCAACTGGTCGAGCACTTCGTCGCGCATCGACTCGTAGTCGGCCCGGTTGACCGTGCCCGCAGGGCTGGCAGCGAAGCAACTCCCCTCAATCAAGGTAAAGCCATCCTTGGCAGCACGCTGACGCGCCACAAACAGCGGCGCGGTGCACATGCGCGGTGCATCGTCTGGATGCTCGCCAGGGCGCAAAAAAACGCCCTCCCGGAAGGCCTCTATGCTGGTGGGCAGCGGAGAGAAAGTGTTGGTCTCGGTGGCAATGGTGGCTGAAAAAAGTCGCATGGCGTCTCCGCGTCGGTTCAGTGGCCGCAAAACGCAAGCGCACTACAGGCTCGCTCAAATCAGTATCTCATGATTGCAGCCACTGCGACAAGCCATCCATCGACAGCCATCCATCGGCATAATGCACAGGGTGCGGTGCGAGGTCTCCCACCAAGCTGTAATCTGGATGACCAACTGTGCCGACGCGCGTCGCATGTGCGTGTGCCGTCCCTTCATCAAAGCCTGCCCAAAAATTCTGCTCTATGGACCAAGCCAAGTTCTCAATCGGCAAATACCTGGCCAGCTACCTGAGCAAAGAGATCAGCATCAATGGGACCGCGCCACCATCGAACCCGCTGCATTTGCAGGCCACCCTGCGCCCGGGTGATGTGCTGCTGGTTGAGGGCAACACCAGAATCAGCACCGCCATCAAATACCTCACGCAATCCACCTGGTCGCACGCCGCCCTGTTTGTAGGCGCCGATTTTTCCGGCTCGAATGCGGATTTGGACCACTGCCTTGTGGAGGCAGACACGGTGCACGGCGTCAGAAGCACCAGCCTGGAGAAGTTCGCCCATTTGCACACCAGAATTTGCCGGCCAATCGGCTTGACTGAGCAAGAGTGCGTTCGGGTCACACAAGCCGCAATCTCGCAAATAGGCCATCAGTACGACCTGCGCAACGTGCTGGATTTGGCCAGATTTCTACTGCCAACGCCGCCAATACCGACCCGCCTCAGGCGCCACCTGCTGGCGCTTGGCAGCGGCGACCCGACCCGCGCGATATGTTCCACCATGATCGCCCAGGCATTTCAAACCATTCGCTACCCCATCATTGCGCTGGAGGGATATCAGGGCGACGCCGGCACCGACCAAGGCTTCGGGCCGCAGCGCTTCAAACCCAAGCATTACAGTTTGCTCACACCTAGAGACTTCGATGTGTCGCCCTATTTTTCAATAGTCAAGCCAACCGTCGAAAGCGGCTTTAACTTTCGGAATTTGGAGTGGGTGGATTGATAAATTTCCAGGCCTGGCCTTGAGTACATAATGTTTTTCTCTTTAACCTGTCCAGGAGCCTGTCATGCGACTTGTTTTTTCACTGCGATCCCCGCTTGGCACTTGGGCGATGCTGGCACTGAGCGTTCTGTGCACGGGCACAGCCCTGGCCCAAACCATGTACCCCGACAAGCCACTGCGCTTTGTCGTGCCCTACCCGCCCGGTGGCGGTACGGATGTGATTGCGCGCATCGTGCAAGAGCGCTTTGGGGCGGCACTGGGCCAGGCCATCATCATCGACAACAAGGGTGGCGCGGGGGGCTCGGTGGGCTCGGAGCTGGTGGCACGCGCCACGCCCGATGGCTATACCGTTCTGTTCACCCTGAGCTCGCACACCATCAACCCAGCCATCTATCCCAAGCTCTCGTTTGACACTATCAAGGACTTTGAGGCGATTGGTACGGTGGCCTCGTTGCCGCAAATTCTGGTAGCCAACCCGCAGGTACCCGCTAACACCGTGGCCGAGTTGGTGGCACTGGCCAAGGCCAAGCCTGAGCTGCTGGCCTACGCGTCTGTGGGCAATGGCTCGCCGGGGCACCTGGCCGGCGAGTTGTTCAAGCTGCGAACCGGCACCCAAATGACACACATACCCTACCGCGGCGGCGGACCGGCAGTGGTCGATGTGATCAGTGGGCAGGTTCCGCTGCTGTGGGTATCGATCCCGGCCGCAGCCCAGTTTGTCAAAGCCGGTAAGTTGCGCGCGCTGGCAGTCTCCACCATCAAACGCAGTGCTGCTTTTCCCGATGTACCCACGGTACAAGAAAGCGGCGTGTCAGACTTTGAAGTGGATTCCTGGTACGCCATGTTTGTGCCCGCGCGCACGCCCCAGCCGGTGATCGAGCGGCTCAACCGCGCCCTCAACAGTGTGCTGGCCGATGCCACGATCCGCGAGAAACTGCTGGCCCAAGGCGCCGAGGGCGTGGGCGGCACGCCGCAGGCGCTGGCCCGCATCGTGGCGGCTGAGTTGCCAAAGTGGGCCAAGCTGGCCAAAGACGCCAATATCAAGGCCGATTGACATGCGCCCAGCAGACAGCCCGCTGGATCAGCTGGTGGGCCAGCTCGTGGCCCGCGCCCGTCTGGCACAGCAGGTGGCCAATGGCTATGACCAAAGCCGCGTGGACGAAGTGGTGGCGGCAGCCGGCTGGGCGATTCTCGAGCCGAGGCGAAACCAGCAGCTCGCTGAACTGGCTGTGGCCGACACCGGCATTGGCAATGTGGCTGACAAAGTGCGAAAAAACCACCGTAAAACGCTGGGCCTGCTACGCGACTTGCAAGGCGCGCGCTCGGTGGGCGTGATTCACGAAGACAGAGCGCTGGGCCTGACCGAAATCGCGCGGCCGGTGGGGGTGGTTTGCGCTGTCACGCCGTCCACCAACCCGGCGGCTACACCGGCCAACAAAATCATCAACGCCCTCAAGGGCCGTAATGCGGTGATTCTGGCGCCCTCACCCAAGGGCTGGAGCACGTCGGCGCGTTTGCTTGAATTCATCCATGCGCAGTTCGGTCGCATCGGCGCCCCAGCCGACCTGGTGCAGCTGCTGCCTGACCCGATCAGCAAAGCCAGCACCCAGGCCCTGATGCAGCAATGCGATTTGGTCGTGGCCACCGGCTCACAAGCCAATGTGCGGGCGGCCTATGCCAGCGGCACCCCGGCCTTTGGCGTGGGCGCAGGCAATGTGGCGGGCATCATCGACGAAAGCGCAGACCTTCAGGCCACGGCTGAGCGTGTGTTGCGCTCCAAGACCTTTGACAACGCCACCAGTTGCTCCTCTGAAAACAGTCTGGTAATCGTGGACGCTGTTTATCCGGCAATGTTGCAGGCGCTGCGTGCGCAGGGCGCGGTGCTGCTTGACTCCGCGGAAAAAGCCCGGCTCGAAGCCCTGATGTGGCCCCAGGGCAAGCTCTCGGCCGCCGTGATAGGGCAGCCCGCCGGGCTGATTGCCAGCCGTGCCGGCCTGGCCAGCCTGGCCGCGTTATCGCCCACCATGCTGCTGGTGGAGGAAGACGGCGTCGGCCGGGGGCATCCTTTTTCGGGCGAAAAACTCTGCCCGGTCCTCACCCTGTACCGGGCGCAAAATTTTGACGCAGCCGCCGCCCATGTTGCCCTGATTTACGCATTCGAAGGCGCCGGGCACTCGGTTGGGCTGCACAGCAATCGGCCTGATCGCGCCTTGCAACTAGGGCTGACGCTGCCGGTTTCGCGCGTGATTGTGAACCAGGCCCACAGCATTGCCACCGGTGGCAGCTTTGACAACGGCCTGCCGTTTTCGCTCTCGATGGGCTGCGGCACCTGGGGCAAGAACAATTTCTCTGACAACATGAACTACCGGCACTACCTCAACATCACCCGCATCGCGCGGCCCATCACGGAACGTCTGCCCAGCGAGCGGGCTATTTTTGGCGGGTTTTTCGAAAAGTTCGGCCGCGCATGAGCGCAGGCGTTCGCCAACTCATCGAGCGGCAGGCCAGTCTGCGCCCCGATGCGCTGTACGCCATGGACCACGAGGGTCGCCAGCAGCTCAGCTTTGGGGAGCTGGCAGGCCGTAGCCGGCAAGTGGCGGCACTGCTGCTGGCCCAGGGGACCATGCCTGGCGACACGGTATCGCTGGTCATGCCCAACGGGCTTGCCACGCTGCAATGGCTGCTGGGGGCGATGCAGGGCGGCTGGTGCGTCAACCCAGTCAACCTGCTCTCGCAGCCCGAGCAGATGCGCTACGTGCTCGAGCACAGCGACTGCAAGCTGGTGATCGTCAGCCCCGATTGGGAGGCACCGGTGCGCGCGCTACTGCAGGGCATGGGGCGCAGCATCCGCCTGCTGGTCAGCGCACCGGATGCCTACGACTGGCCTGCGGCTGAGGCTGATGCGCCGGCCCCAGCGTCCGACACATTGGCCCTGCTGATGTACACCTCGGGCACCACCGGGCGGCCCAAAGGGGTGATGCTGACCCATGCCAACCTGGCCGCCAACGCAGCCGCCATCAGCACCGAGCATGCGCTGCTGCCGGCCGACCGGGTGCTGGCGGTGCTGCCTCTGTACCACATCAACGCCTTTGCCGTGACCATGCTGGCGCCGCTGGACCATGGCGGCAGCCTGGCCATGCCGCCCAAGTTTTCCGCCGCACGCTTTTGGGAGCAGGCCTGCCAAAGCGGCTGCACCTGGCTCAATGTGGTGCCGACCATGATCTCTTACCTGCTCGAAGCTGCCGCGCCCACGC
>SHXM01000157.1 GCA_009693325.1 Rhodoferax sp. | reverse complement strand
CGAGATCAAACGCCTGGCCAACAGCTACCTGCAAAGCCCCGTCACCATCGAGGTGGCCCGCTCGAATGCCACCGCCTCCACCGTGGAACAGCATTTCTACAGCCTTGGCGACGACGACAAGCGCCACGCGCTGCACCAAATCATCAAGAGCCGCGCACTCAAGCAGGCCTTTGTGTTTGTCAACAGCAAACTCGGCTGCGCCCGCCTGGCCCGCTCGCTGGAGCGCGAGGGCCTCAACACCACCGCCCTGCATGGTGACAAAAGCCAGGACGAGCGCCTCAAGGCGCTTGATGCCTTCAAAAAAGGCGAGGTTGACCTGCTGGTGTGCACCGACGTGGCGGCCCGGGGCCTGGATATCAAGGATGTGCCGGCGGTATTCAACTTCGATATCCCGTTCAACGCCGAAGACTATGTGCACCGCATCGGGCGCACCGGGCGCGCCGGCGCCTCTGGTTTGGCGGTCAGCTTTGTCACCAAAAGTGATGCCCGGCTGGTGGCGGACATTGAGAAACTCATCAAAATCAAAATCGAGCTCGAGGCTCTGGAGTTCGATGAGGATCAGCCCGATATCCGCCGGCAGGGCCGCATCAATGACGGCCGGCGCATGTATGCCGCCGGGGACGACGACCAAGCCCAGCGGGGCGGCGGGCAAGACAACCACCCCCGGCCGGCCGGCGCCGATGGCCAGCAGTTGCGCCCAGATCGGGCAGCTCGCCCAGTGCACGCGTCGCGCGCCCCGCGCGACCCCTTCTTTGACAAACCCTACGAAGCCGCACCTTCGGAGCAGGCGGCGCCTTCTTGGGAGGCCAGTGCGCCGCGCCCGGGTTCCCGAGGCATTTCAGCCAACATCAAGCCCAAGCGCCGCGTGGCGGCTCTTTTCAAGGGCGATTGAGCCCCGCGGCTGCCTGCTCAAGCCAGCCGCTCTGCCGCTGTGCATTGCACCTGAATCAGGGCGCCGGTCAGGGGCTTGCGCTCTGCCAGCGCTGTCCCGCGCACCGAAAAGCGCAGGGCGCTCAGGCAGCCGCCCCACACGCAGCCGGTGTCAAGCGCCAGCAGATTGGTGCGCTGCAGGGCGCCCAGCGTTGACCAATGGCCAAAAGCTACGGTCACCGCTTCGGTCTGTCTACCCGGTACATCAAACCAGGGCAGGTAGCCTTGGGGCGCGGCACCGGCGCCGTCTTTGGTGGCAAATTCCATGCGGTTCTGGGCATTGCAAAAACGCAGGCGGGTGAGGGCGTTGACGATCATGCGCCAGCGTGCCATGCCGCTGAGGGCCTCGCTCCAGGTGTCGGGCATGTCGCCGTAGAGTTGTTGCAAAAAGTCAGCCGCATCGGCTCCGCGCAATTGCGCTTCAACTTCGCCTGCCAGTGCCACCGCTTGCTGCGCGGTCCAGCCCGGCAGCACGCCGGCATGCACCATCAGCAGCGCTTGGCCATCGATCACTTCGAGCATGGCCAGGCGTTGCCGGCGCAGCCAATCCAGCAGCGCGTCTCGGTCGCTGGCTGCAAGCACATCGCTGATGGTGTCGCTTCGGTTTGGCCGGCGCACCCCCTGGGCCAAGGCCAGCAGGTGCAGGTCGTGGTTGCCCAGCAAGCATTCAGCGGCGCTGCCGTAACCCATCAGGCGGCGCAGCACCCGGGCCGAATCTGGCCCCCGGTTCACCAGATCGCCCAGCATGAAAAGCGTGTCGCGACTGGGGGAAAAATCAATCTTGTCGAGCAAGCGCTGCAGGGCGGCGTCGCAACCCTGCACATCGCCAATCAAGTAAAGTGCCATGCTGTTCATTCTCGCCGCTGATCCATGGATGTCCTGCTGATTGTTTTTCTGACCCTGCTCAATGGCGTCTTTGCGATGTCGGAGCTCGCGCTGGCGGCC
This sequence comes from Rhodoferax sp., assembly GCA_009693325.1. Lineage (GTDB taxonomy): Bacteria > Pseudomonadota > Gammaproteobacteria > Burkholderiales > Burkholderiaceae_C > Rhodoferax. Next base: position 4,863 of record SHXM01000157.1, on the reverse strand, counting down.
AGCCGCAAGGCGCGGCTCAGTGCCATGGCAGAGGCCGGTGACAAAGGGGCCCAGGCGGCACTCACCCTGCTGGGCAACCCAAACCAGTTTTTGTCTACCGTACAGGTTGGCATCACCTCGATTGGCGTGCTCAATGGCATTGTGGGCGAGGCGGCTTTCAGCGAGGGCGTGGCGGCCTGGCTGCTGGGCTGGGGTGTCAGTGAGAAGGCGGCGGCCATATCGGCCACCGCCATGGTGGTCACCGCCATCACCTTCATCACCATTATTTTTGGGGAGCTCGTGCCCAAGCGCATTGGCCAGCTCTACCCCGAGCCCGTGGCCCGCTGGGTGTCTCGGCCCATGCTGTGGCTTGCCACCGCTGCCAAGCCCTTCGTGCGCCTGCTTTCTGGCACCACGGCGGCCGTGCTCAAGCTGCTGCGCATTGACACCACGGCGGCCCAGGCGGTCACCGAAGAAGAAATTACCGCCAGTCTGGAGGAGGGCGTCAACGCCGGGTTGATCGAGCAGCATGAGCACCAGATGGTGCAAAACGTGTTTCAGCTCGACGCCCGTCCGCTCACCTCGCTGATGGTGCCACGGACTGACATGGCTTGGCTGGATGCCTCGCACACGGTGGCCCAAAGCCTGCAACGCGCGGCCGCCGGCGCTGGGCAGGGCGCCCACTCCTGGTACCCGGTGTGCAGGGGCTCGCTCGAGCATGTGGTGGGCGTCATCAGCGTGGCGCGCCTGCTCGAACTCGGGCCGGCCACGCCCGGCCCGATCGAGCCGCATGCCACGGCAGCCACCTTTGTGCCTGAGACCCTCAGCGCCATGGCCCTGCTCGAGCAGTTCCGCGCCCGCGCCGGGCGTTTTGTGTTTGTCGTCGACGAGTACGGCACGGTGCAGGGCCTGCTGACCCCGCTTGACCTGCTCGAGGCCATCACTGGCGAGCTGCAACCAGACGCCCAGACCGAGGCCTGGGCCACGCGACGCGAGGACGGTAGCTGGCTGATCGACGGCCTGATGCCAGTTGGCGAGCTCAAGGTGCGCCTGGGCCTGGACGCGCTGCCCGAAGAAGACCGTGGCCGCTACAACACCGTAGCCGGCCTGCTGATGTCGGTGTCTGGCGTGATGCCGCAAGCGGGCGAGCGTATCGAGTGCGTCGGCTGGCGCTTTGAGGTGGTAGCCCTGGAGGGCAAGCGCATAGACAAACTGCTCGCCAGCCCCTTACCCGTCCTACCCGCCCCGCCCTGAGTCTGCCAGTGCGGCGCACCAAGTCGCCATGCCGGCCCTTAAGCGAACCTTAAGCGGACCTTAAGCGGGCCTTAACCGGCCCTAAACCCGCCATTCCCCTCACAGCGGGAATCCATGTTTTCGAGGACGCCGTTTTGTGGCACCGGCTGCTGCGCTGTCAGGCGCGGCCGGTGAGTTGGTAGACCAGCGAGCCCAGGAGCTCGTGTAGCACCAGATGCCATTTGCGAGCTCCCTCGGCCAAAGAATATTGGGTCAGGGGCGTGGCCAGGCCACTGCGGTAGTCGACTGGGTAGGGTGTCACGTTCCAACCGGCTTTTTGGAAAGTTGCCATCGCGCGGGGCATGTGCCAGGCCGAGGTCAGCAGCAGCCAGCGTTGCTTGGTGTCGATGCCAGCCAGCTGGGCGCTGAACACCGCATTCTCGAAAGTGTTGCGTGAGGCCGACTCCATCACCAGGCGTTCTCGCGGTACCCCCATGCTGGCGAAGAACAAGGCGGCGCGGCCGGCCTCGGTGATGCCGGTGGCGAGCAGTTCACCCTCTCCGCCGGTGAACAACAGCCGCAGGCCCGGCTGCTTTTGCAGCAGCGGCACGGCCGCAGTCATTCGTTCGGCCGCATCGTTCAGGGCCACTTGGCTGTGGCCCTGCCACACATAAGCTGGCTCGAGCGCGCCGCCAAGCAACAGCACACCAGCAAAGTCCTGCAACGGGGTATCTGCAGCCAGCTCTGTGTGGCGCAACTCGAGCTGGCGTATCAAGGCGTCGGGCAGCGGCTCCCAGCCCTGCAGCAGCAGCACCGCAAAGGCGGCCCAGCTCAGCCGGGGGCCCCAGCGCCGGCCCCAGCCGAGGCCCAGCTTTGCAGCGAGCAGGCCGCACAGCAAAAGCAGTGCAGCCCAGGCCAGCGGTTGGGTAACAAACAGCAGCAATTTTGAGGCAATGAACATGGCGGTGCGACTATACCTGCCAGCCCACTTGACGCTGGCGGGATAATGCAAGACGCATCAAGGCTTGTGGCGCCGAGCAGACCTGCCCAAAATCGCCATTTCCATGCCGTTGGCCGGTCTTGGCTGCGGCACAACACCCAGGAGACACCGTGATAGGTTCAGACATCGAAATCGCCCAAGCCGCCACCTTGAAGCCCATCATCCAGTTGGCGCAGGAGCGGCTCGGTATCCCGCCCGAAGCGCTGGAGCCCTACGGCCACTACAAGGCCAAGATTGACCTGCAGTGGCTCAACAACAACCAGACCCCCAACGGCAAGCTGGTGCTGGTGACCGCCATCAGCCCGACGCCAGCCGGCGAAGGCAAGACCACCACCACCGTGGGCCTAGGGGATGCGCTCAACCGCATTGGCAAGCGCACCGTGATTGCGCTGCGCGAGCCATCACTCGGCCCGGTGTTTGGCATGAAAGGCGGCGCGGCCGGCGGCGGTTATGCCCAGGTGGTGCCCATGGAGGACATCAACCTGCACTTTACTGGCGACTTCAACGCCATTGCGCTGGCGCACAACCTGCTGGCCGCGCTGATGGACAACCACATCCACCACGGCAACACGCTGGGTTTTGATGCCCGGCGCATCGTCTGGCGCCGGGTGATGGACATGAACGATCGCGCCTTGCGTTCAACCGTCGTTTCGCTCGGTGGCCCGGGCAATGGTTTCCCGCGCGAGGATGGCTTTGACATCGTGGTGGCGTCAGAAGTCATGGCCATCTTCTGCTTGGCCACCTCACGCCGTGACCTCAAGCAGCGCCTGGGCAACATCATTGTTGGCTACACCCGTGAACAAACAGCTATTCGCGCCAGTGACCTCAAGGCACAGGGCGCCATGGCCGCGCTGCTCAAAGACGCGATCAAACCCAACCTGGTGCAAACCCTCGAGAACAACCCGGCCATCATCCACGGCGGCCCGTTTGCCAACATTGCCCACGGCTGCAACACCGTCACCGCCACCCAGGCTGCGCTCAAGCTCGGCGAGTATGTGGTCACCGAGGCTGGTTTTGGTGCTGATTTGGGCGCCGAGAAGTTCATCGACATCAAGTGCCGCAAGTCTGGGCTGCGCCCCGATGCGGTGGTGGTGGTGGCCACCCTGCGCGCCCTTAAGCACCATGGCGGCGTGGACGCCAAAGACCTCAACACCCCCAACCTAGCGGCGCTGGAAAAAGGCATGGCCAACCTGGAGCGGCATGTGGGCAACATCCGCAACCGCTACGGCCTGCCCTGCGTGGTGTCGATCAACCACTTCACCTCGGACACCGAGCCCGAACTCGACCTGCTGCGCCAAAAAATGGACCAGCAGGGTGTGCCGGTGGTGGTGGCGCGCCACTGGTCGCAGGGCTCGGCTGGCGCCGAAGAACTGGCGCGCATGGTAGTCAAACTGGCCGAGTCGGGCACTGCCAAGATGCGCTTTGTCTACGAAGACGCCGACACGTTGTGGGACAAGATGAAAGCCATCGCCACCCAGGTTTACGGCGCGGCCGATATCTCGGCTGACTCTGCTGTGCGGGCCAAAATTACCAAACTACAGCAAGACGGCTACGGCCACTACCCCGTGTGCGTGGCCAAGACCCAGTACTCGTTCTCCACCGACCCCAAACTGCGCGCCGCGCCCTCGGGCCACATGGTCAATGTGCGAGAGGTCCGGCTGGCCGCTGGCGCCGAGTTTGTGGTGATGATCTGCGGTGACATCATGACCATGCCCGGTTTGCCCAAAGAGCCGGCCTCGATGCGCATCGACATCGACGACGACGGGAAGATTTCAGGTTTGTTCTGATTCAGCCAGGCCTGCGGTGCTCAACAAAGCACCGAGGCCGGCAAGGCCCCAGGCCACTATTCGGGGCCATTATTCGGCCATGATTTATCAGCCCGCGGCACAGGAAAAGCCGCGCCCAGTCGGTTACATATGGCATAAGCCACCGTCGGGTTGGGCCAACCATGGCCAGAGCGTGATCGATGCGGCAAGGCCCACTATTAGCCAAGCTTAAAACGTCCTCAATATGCATTAATTATGTAGAATGCGTAGATATACATAATTACTAAGGTCTGTGCAATGCAAACCATCAGCGCTACAGAACTCGCCAGAAACACCCGCGAGATACTGGACCGAGTGGCCACGCGGGGCGAGACCGTAACCATTGAGCGCAATCACACCATGATTGCCCAAATCATGCCACCGCAGAAGGCCATGACAGCCGCTCAAGCGTTGGCAGGTCTTACCTTTCCAATCCTGACTCCTCAGCAAGCAGGTTCCTGGCTTCAAGATAGCAAGGATGGTTTGGGCGATACGGTGCGTGACCCATGGGCGTGATTTTTGATAGCTGTGTTTGGGTGGGCCTAGCGTCTAACCAAGTGGGCGCTCGAGAGGTCATCGAGGCTGCGGGCGATCTGCCTGTTTACACATCCGCAATCTCCATCGGAGAGTTGAGTTTCGGTGTGCATTCATGCGTAGATGCGACGGTGCGTTCAATGCGTGCCGCCTACCTGCGCCAAGTGGAAAGTCGGCCGGTTTTAGAGGTGTCCAAGCACACTGCCGCAGCCTTTGGCCTACTTGCTGCCGCCGTAAAGCAAAGCGGACGCTCTCCCCGTCCACGCTACAACGATCTATGGATAGCTGCCCAAGCCATTGAGCATGGATACA
>SHXM01000156.1 GCA_009693325.1 Rhodoferax sp. | reverse complement strand
CGCGCAGCCAAGGCCCGCTGACAATTCAATACAGCCTTTTGTTTGATCTTGATGCGCAGCACCGGGGCTTGCTCAAACTCGATCTCGATGGCCTGATACACAGCTCTGTTCTGGGACCACAAAACAGCGTCATGCAGTTTTCAGACAACGCCTCGCTCGGGGCGCAGTTTTTCCGATACCTGCAGGAAGGGGTGTGGCACATCTGGATCGGCTTTGACCACATCTTGTTTTTGCTTGCACTGTTACTGCCCGCAGTGTTGGTTCGACAGGGCGCCGGGCTGCGTGGCGCTGGCAGCTTCAGACAAGCTGGCCTGGGCGTGTTGGGGGTGGTGACAGCCTTCACACTGGCGCACTCCATTACCCTGTCGCTGGCGGCTCTGGAGCTCATCAGCCTGCCCAGCCGCTGGGTGGAGTCGGCCATCGCCGCCTCGGTGGTGCTGGCGGCCGCCAATAACCTGCACCCGGTGGTACAAGCGCGCTGGGCGATGGCGTTTTTCTTCGGGCTGATACACGGCTTTGGTTTTGCCAGCGTGCTGGCTGAGCTGGGTCTGCCAGCCGGGTCTTTGGCCCTGAGCTTGGTGAGCTTTAACCTAGGCGTTGAGCTCGGGCAGTTGGCGATTGTGGCGCTCTTTTTACCGCTGGCCTTTGTGCTGCGCCACACGCCGTTTTACCAGCTTGGTGTGTTGCGTGCGGGCTCCCTTGCCGCCCTGGTAGTTGCCCTGGTCTGGTTTGTGGAGAGGGCATTCGACCTGTCCGTCTTTTGGTGGGCCTGATGCCTGCCTTTTTTCCATTGCCCCCCACGGCCGTCGAGGCTTTTGAACGTGACGGCGCGGTGGTGCTGCGCGGCCTGCTCAATGCCGCTGAGCTCGCCAAACTCGCGGCTGGCATCGAACACAACCTGGCCCACCTGAGCCCGCTGGCTTTGGTGGTCAATGCGCCCGATGACCCGGGCCGTTTTGTGGAAGATTTTTGCACCTGGCAGGCCAACCCGGCTTATGCCGCGGTGCTCCAGCATTCGGCGCTGCCCCGCGTGGCCCGGCAGCTGATGCAAAGCCAGACCTGCCGCCTGTACCACGACCACCTGCTGGTGAAGGAGCCGGGCACCCGCCAGGAGACGCCTTGGCACCAGGACCAGCCCTACTACAACGTAAGCGGCCGGCAAAACGTTAGTTTCTGGCTGCCGGTGGACCCGGTGCCCTTAGCCAGCACCCTGCGCTTTGTCGCCGGCTCGCATGCTGGCACTTGGTACATGCCACGCACCTTTCGTGACCAACAGGCGAAATGGTTCCCGGACGGGAGCCTGGCCGAGCTGCCTGATATCGACGCGCAACCAACCCAGTACCGGCAATTGGCCTGGGCGCTGGAGCCTGGCGATGCGGTTGCCTTTCACATGCTGACCCTGCATGCCAGCAGTGGCGTCGGCCCCACCCAGCGCCGCCGCGTGTTTTCAGCACGCTACCTGGGCGACGACGCCCGCCACGCTGTGCGCCCCTGGTGCACATCGCCGCCCTTTGCTGGTTTGGTCGAGCGCTTGCCGGACCAGGCGGAGATGGATGACGCGCTGTTTCCGCTGCTGGATTAACGGGGAGTTTCTCTTCTTTAGCCGGGGATGGATCCTTGGCAAAACAGTCGGTGGCCGGGCGGATTTTCTAGCGTGAGCCGTAGAACGTGAACCACGCCGCCCGCCAGCGCGGGGACGTCAGGGGTCCGCTCGATGACCCTCAGCGACAGCCCGAGGTGACACAACCATGCGCCTTCGAGCTAACCGCGCAGATACCGCGCCAGCATCGCCAGCAATTCCCGAAACACGCCATTGCCCGGTGGGCTGGACAGGTCCAGTGCCAGGTTGTGGGGGTAAAACGGGCTCAGGTCCAGACCGACGCCCACGCCAAATACGGCCACCTCGCCGCTCTGCGCCTGCTGTGCCACCACCTGCTTGAGGTGGTTATCCAGGTAGTGGGCATCGTTGGCCAGTTGGGTTGCGCCGTCCATCGGGCAGCCATCCGAGATGACCAGCAGGAGGCGGCGTGCCTCAGGGCGTTTTTTGAGGCGGTTGCAGGCCCAGTCCACCGCTTCGCCGTCGATGCCTTCACGAAACAGGTCGTGCTTGAGCAGCGCAGCGATGTCGGGGCGGGCCCGGCGCCAGGGGGTATCGGCGTTTTTGAAGACCAGGTGGCAGACTTCATTGAGCCGGCCCGGGTGCTGCGGACGGCCCAGGCGCAGCCAGTCGCGCTGGGCGCGTCCGCCCTGCCAGGCGCCTGTGCTGAAGCCCAGGACCTCGGTGCTAACGCCTGCCTGTTCCAAGGCCCTTATCAACACGTCCACCAGCATGGCCACCGACTCGATGTGTTGCTTCATCGATCCCGAGCAGTCGATCAAAAAGCCCAGCACGCAGTCAGCCTGTGGCTCTAGCCGCTCGGTGCGGAACAGCCGGCGCTCGGTGGGGGATGCGATCAGCTGCGCGATACGGCGGCCGTCCAGGCGGCCTTCTTCCTGGCCGCTGTCCCAGCCGTCTTGCACCGGGCGGGCTAGCAGCAGCTTGAGCTCGCGTGCCAGCCGCGCCATGTTGACACCCTGACCGGCAATGCGCCGGTCCAGTTGCTCACGGTACTCGCGCAGCAGGGCAGGGCGCACCAAGCTGGCGGCGTCCACTTCGCGGTCGTAGGCGGTCGTGAATACCCGGTAGCGGTCGCCCTGATCCTCCAGCACCCGGCTGCGCCCGCTCACGGCGGCGGCAATGCCGTCTTCCACCGCGGCGTCAAAGTCCATCATCAGACTGAAGGCCGCGCGCTCCATTTCTTCGGCGGGCTTGTCCTGCTCGCCGTCCGTGGCCTCGGGCTCGGCGGAGCGCAGCAGATCGGCCACCAGCCGTGCCAGCTCCAGTGCGTGGCCTGCGTAGGCGGCTTGGTCGTGACGGTATCGGCGCAGGCCGGCCAGTGCGTGTCCCAGCAGCGGTGCAATCCCGGCGCGGGTCGCCTCCATCAGGTCTTCGGTGTCTGCCAGCACCGGCTCGCCGGTGACCCGGGCCCTACAGATTTGTGCCACGGTGAACAGCAGGATGCCGCGCATGCTGTCGGTCAGGCCGGAGCGGTGAAAGGCCAGCGACCACTGCTCGAAACGGTGACGCACATTGGCCGCAACACCGCCCAGACCGGCGAGCACCTGGGATTCGACCCGTATCTGCTCCAGCAGCTCAAACAGCAGACGCTCCACCGGTGCAGCCGGACACAGCTGACGGTGCAGTTGTGGGTCAGACAGGCGCAGGCGCAGGGCCAGGCCGTCGGCCGCACCACGGAACGAGGCAAAGTCATCGTCGTCGAGTGACGGGTGCAGGTGTGGGGCGAACAGTGGCAAAGCCAAGCCGGCGCGGTGCAGCCGGCGGCCGCGAAAGTGCAGGTCCGGCTGGCCGCTGAGTGCTCGTATGCTTGCAGCGCACAGTTCCTCCACCAGGTGCTGCAGCCGCACCTGGGCGGGCTGTGCCGCCTGCGCGCTCATGGCCGTGGGGCGGTCAGGGCGTGGGATTCGGCCAGTTCGGCGCCAAAACAGCGCTGGTAGTACTCTGCCACCACCGGCCGCTCGGCGTCGTCGCACTTGTTCAGGAATGACAGGCGCAGCGCCAGTGCCGGGTCCTGGAAGATGTCGAGGTTCTCGCCCCAGGTGATCACCGTACGGGGCGACATTAATGTGGACAGGTCGCCCGCGGCAAAGCCCTTGCGTGTGAGGTCAGCCAGAGCCACCATGCCTTCGAGCAAGGTATGTCGCGCCGGGTCGGCCAGGCTCGGCACACGCGCGGCGACGATGGCCATTTCTTCGGCTGCGGGCAGGTAGTTGAGCGCAGCCACGATGTTCCAGCGGTCCATCTGGGCGTGGTTGAGGCGCTGGGCGCCGTGGTACAGGCCGTTAAGGTTGCCCAGGCCCACGGTGTTGGAGGTGGCAAACAAGCGAAAGCCCGGGTGCGGCCGCAGCACGCGGTTCTGGTCAAGCAGCGTGAACTGGCCGCCCTGCTCCAGGATGCGCTGGATCACAAACATCACGTCGGGTCGGCCGGCGTCGTACTCGTCAAAAATCAGCGCTACTGGGCGCTGCAGCGCCCAGGGCACGATGCCCTCCTGGAACTCGGTCACTTGCTGGCCCTCGCGCAGCACCACGGTGTCGCGCCCCACCAGGTCAAGCCGGCTGATGTGGCCGTCCAGATTCACGCGCACGCAGGGCCAGTTGAGCCGCGCCGCTACCTGCTCGATGTGGGTCGATTTGCCGGTGCCGTGCAGGCCCTGAACCAGCACGCGCCGGTTGTGCGTGAAACCCGCCAGCAGCGCCAACGTGACCTCGGGGTTGAAGCGGTACACGCTGTCGATGTCTGGCACATGGGCATCGGCTTGGCTGAAAGCGGGTACGCGCAGGGCGGTGTCAATGCCGAACAGTTCGCGCACCGAGACCATGCGGTCGGGCTGGCCGGGGGAAATAGAACTCAATTTGGCGGTCCCGGTGTGGTGATGTGTGTGGGGGTGTCAGCCCTGTGTGGCAAGCGGCTGTGCTTCGAGCTCGATCTGGCTGAGCGCCGCTGCGGCCTGCTGTAGACGGGGCAACATGGCCAACACCTTGTCTGGTGTGAGCCGCATGATGGGCGCCTGCACGGCCACGCACAGGTTGGAGCGGCCAGCGCCCGATGGCACCAGCACCGCGGCACACAGCAGGCCGGGCAAAAACTCTTCGTTGTCCAGCGCATAGCCGTCTCGGCGCACCTGTTTGAGCTCATCTTCGAGCAGGGCAGGGTCGGTCAGTGTCTTGCCGGTGTATGCCGCCAACGGCGCATGAGACAACAGACGCCGGCGTTGGGCCGGGCTCATTTGCGACAGGAACATCTTGCCGCTGGCCGAGCAGTGGGCCGGCACGCGGGAGCCGGGGTGCAGGTAGAAACGCAGCGGTGCTGCTGTTTCCACCCGGTCCAGGTAGATCACCTCGCTGCCGGCCAAGGCAGTGATGTTGCAGCTTTCACCCAACTCATCCACCAAATGCCGCAGCACCAGATGCTGGGCGCCGTGGTAAGTGTTGTTGAGCAGCAGGTTCTCGGCCAGCCGGCGCAAGCGCAGTCCGGTGCTGTAGTGCCGGCCGTCGCCCTGGCGTTGCACCAGGCCGGCGGCTTCAAGTTGCTGCAGCATGCGGTGCAGGGTTGGTTTGGGCAGGGCGGTTTCCTCAACCAGGCTAGGCAGCGAGAACAATTGGTTCTTGGCGGCAATGGCTTCTAGAAGCGAAAACAGGCGCAGCGTGGGGGTGTCGCCGTTGATTTCGACGACCTCTGACTTCTGGGCGGGCACGGCTTTCATCGTGCTGGATGATATCGAAATTCCAAATATTTGTCGATTACGTTCTATTTTTTAATATTTTGGTTGACCGGGTAAAAGCCTGATCCTAGAATCTCATGCAGCATGCGCCCGGGGACTGTTCTAGTTCTTTGGGCTGAGACCTTGATTTAACAGCCGCTTTTCAGGAGAACCTTTCCCATGAACGACACCACCGCCAGCAAGCCCGCCGTGCCCGCCGGACCGCAAAAAATGACGCCCTCGGAGGCTTTTGTCGAGACCATGGCTGCCAATGGCGTGACCGAAATCTTCGGCATCATGGGCTCGGCTTTCATGGACGCGATGGACATCTTTGCCCCTGCTGGTATCAAGCTGATCCCGGTGGTGCATGAGCAGGGCGCCGGCCACATGGCAGACGGTTACGCCCGTGTCAGCGGCCGCCACGGCGTGGTGATTGGCCAAAACGGCCCCGGCATCAGCAACTGCGTGACCGCCATTGCGGCCGCCTACTGGGCGCACAGCCCGGTCGTGATGATCACGCCCGAGACCGGCACCATGGGCATGGGCCTGGGCGGCTTTCAGGAGGCCAACCAGCTGCCGATGTTCCAGGAGTTCACCAAGTACCAGGGCCATGTCAACAACCCCAAGCGCATGGCCGAGTACACAGCGCGCTGCTTTGACCGCGCCATGTCCGAAATGGGCCCGACCCAGCTCAACATTCCACGCGACTACTTCTATGGTGAAGTCACCTGCGAAATCCCCAAGCCGATGCGCGTCGAGCGCGGTGCCGGCGGTGAAAACAGCCTCAACGCGGCCGCCGACCTGTTGGCCAATGCCAAGTTCCCGGTCATTTTGGCCGGTGGCGGTGTGGTGATGGGGGATGCGGTGGCCGAATGCCAGGCGCTGGCTGAGCGCCTGGGCGCGCCGGTGGTGACCGGTTACCTGCGCAACGACGCATTTCCGGCCAGCCACGCCTTGTGGTGCGGCCCGCTGGGTTACCAGGGCTCCAAAGCGGCCATGAAGCTGATCGCCCAGGCGGATGTGGTGGTGGCGCTGGGCTCGCGCATGGGCCCGTTTGGCACGCTGGCTCAGCACGGGCTGGATTATTGGCCCAAAGACGCCAAGATCATTCAGGTCGAGGCCGACCACACCAACCTGGGCTTGGTCAAGAAGATCACCGTCGGCATCCACGGCGATGCCAAGGCCTCGGCCCAGGCTATGCTGCAGCGTCTGCAGAGCCGGGCTTTGGTGTGCGACGGCAACAAGGCTGCCCGTGCCGCCACTATTGCGGCTGAAAAGGCCGCCTGGGAGAAAGAGCTGGACGGATGGACCCACGAGCGCGATGCCTACAGCCTGGACGTGATTGAAGAGGCCAAGAACGAAGCCGGCAACTGGCTGCACCCGCGCCAGGTGCTGCGCGAGCTGGAAAAAGCCATGCCGCCACGCGCCATGGTGTCCACCGATATTGGCAACATC
>SHXM01000155.1 GCA_009693325.1 Rhodoferax sp. | reverse complement strand
CCTGCAGAACATTGAAGACACCCGGCGGCAATCCCGCCTCCAGGTAGATTTCCGCCAGCTTGAGCGCGCTCATGGGGGTGAGTTCGGAGGGCTTGAAGACCATCGCATTGCCCGCAGCCAAGGCAGGCGCTGATTTCCAGCAGGCGATTTGCAAGGGGTAGTTCCAGGCGCCAATGCCTGCGCACACGCCAAGCGGCTCCTTGCGGGTGTAGGCAAAGGCTTTTTGCAAGGGGTAGTGGGCGCCAGTGAGGGTAGCAGCAGCACCGCCGAAATAGGCCAGGCAGTCAGCCCCACTTTGAACGTCGACCACCAGGGCCTCTTGCAGCGGCTTGCCGCAGTCCTGCACCTCGATTTCAGCCAGCTCGCGGTTGCGGCTGCGCAGCAACTCGGCAGCCCGTTGCAAGACCCGGCCGCGCTCGGCACCGCTCAGCGCGGACCAAACATCGAAACCAGCTTGCGCACTGGCCACCGCGGCATCGACATCCTGCGCATTGGCATCGCGCACCTTCGCCAGAACCTGACCGCTTGCCGGGTTGAGGGTCTCGAAAACCGCGCCGCCGCCCTGAACTGGCAGGCCACCCACAAAACCCGGAATCGTCCGAATGCTGGCGGCCATGGCTCAGGCGCCGCGCCGGGCTGCGCGCCGTGCGCGCGGATTCGAATCAAGGCCGGCGCCGGTTCGCTCTGGCAACTTCACCACTTGGCGCAAATTGTCAAAAGGGGCGTTGAGGTGCGGGATAGCCATGGCTTCAACAAAAAATTCCTGAAAGCGCGGCTCCACTGCTGTTTCTATTTTCTCGACCCGACGCACCAACTGCTCGATCTCTTGGCGGGAACCCTGGTCGAGCAGGGCAATGCGGGCGCCAGTACCAGCGGCATTGCCAGCCGAACTGACCTCGCTGAGATCGCAATCAGGGATCATGCCAAGCACCATCGCATACTTGACATCAATATGGCTACCAAAGGCACCCGCCAGCCTGATGCGGTCGACTTTGTCGATCCCCATTCGCTCCATGAGCAGCCGCACGCCGGCATACAGAGCCGCCTTGCCCAGCTGAATGGCACGCACATCGTTTTGCATGATTTTCAGGGCTGGTGTGCTGCCGCTTGCCCGGTAGAGTTCATAGGAGAAGGTACGCCCATCAGCCTGTATCCTCGGGTTGCGCACGGCAAGTTCGCCGCTGATCGTGCCGTCCTGGCGGATGATGCCGGCCAGGTACATCTCTGCGAGCACCTCGATGATGCCCGAACCGCAAACCCCGGTCACGCCCGACATCGCCACCGCATCCGCAAAGCCGCTTGCATCAGACCAGAGCTCACAGCCAATCACCTTGAAGCGGGGCTCCAGAGTGTCAGGGTCAATGCGTACCCGCTCAATTGCGCCAGGCGCGGCCCGCTGCCCGCAACTGATTTGCGCCCCCTCAAAAGCCGGCCCGGTCGGGCTCGAACAGGCCAGCAGGCGTTGCCGGTTGCCCAGCACGATTTCGGCATTGGTACCCACATCAACCAGCAGGCTGACCCGCTCGGAGAGGTCTGGCCGCTCAGCCAGGATCACGCCAGCCGTATCAGCCCCTACATGTCCGGCAATACAGGGCAGGATATAAATGCGCGCATTGCGGTGGATGTGAAAGTCAATCTCCACCGCCCAAAGCGTCATGGCGCGGTCGGTGGCGAGGGCGAAGGGCGCGCCACCGAGCTCCACCGGGTTGATACCCAGCAGCAGGTGGTGCATGATGGGGTTGCCAACAAAGCTGGCCTCCAGAATATCCTGCGGCGAAATTCCGATCTGCTGCGCCACATCTTGGGCAAGTTCATTGAGCGCCGCACGAACCACGCTGGTCATCTCGCGCTCGCCGCCAGGGTTCATCATCACATAGGACACCCGGCTCATGAGGTCTTCACCAAAACGAATTTGCGGGTTCATGACGCCGGCCGAGGCGACGACCTCCCCCGAGGCCAGGTCGCACAGGTGCGCGGCAATCGTGGTTGACCCGACGTCCACCGCCAGGCCGTAGACATGCTCCTTGAAACCCGGCCACACAGCAATGATTTGACGTCCGGCGTGGACTGCCACCGTGACCCGCCAAGCACCCTGGCGCAGCGCGGTTTGCAGCTGTTGCAAGACCAGCATGTCACAGGCCAGATCGGTCAGGCGCCATTCGAATTCAAGCGCGTCTTCCAGACGACGCAGATCGCCCGAAGGGTCGTGCATATCGGGTTGCTGCACCTCGACATAATGCAAACGGACCAGGGGGTCTAGATGAACATCATGCGCCTCGGCCTGCTTGCGCACAACCTGCTTGTGCACTTGACTGCTCGAAGGCACATCGATCACCACGTCACCCAGCAGTTGCGCCGAGCAAGACAGCCGCCGCCCGGCCTGCATGGCTTGGGTCTCGCAGAAAGCGGTCTCAATAGCCCCAAAAGGCGACAGGTTCTGGCTGCGCGACACCAGCCCATGTTTGGCAAATTCGCCTTCCGAGACGAGTACCTGGCAGCGTCCACAAATACCTCGGCCGCCGCACACCGAGTCAATATCTACCCCCAGCGAACGGGCTGCCTGCAGCACCGGTGTGCCCAGGGGAAAGCGCCCGCGTCGGCCCGACGGAGTAAAAACCACCAGTGCCTCCGGGTTGCTCAAGAGCGGCTCCTCCTGGCGCTATTTGCAGAACTCATTCGCGGCGCCTCCTGCTGCCACCTTCACGGCGGCCACGGCCCATCTCGCCATCCGCGCCGACCACCGGCGCCTCGCGGTATTTGCGGATCCAGCGCATGCAGTCGGGGTCGTGACCCATCATCACATCGGCGGCCATGCAGGCTTTGACAACCTCGGCATGCAGCGGGTTGGTGATTGCCGAGGTCATGCCCGATGCAATGGCCATGGTCAAAAAGCCGGCGTTGATGCCATTGCGCTCTGGCAGGCCAAAACTGACATTGGATGCACCACAGGTGGTGTTGACTTTGAGCTCATTGCGCAGCCGATGCAGCAGGCGCATCACTTGAACCCCGGCCTGGTTGATGGCACCAATCGGCATCACCAGGGGGTCGACCACGATATCGCAAGCTGGTATGCCGTAATCGGCTGCACGTTCAACAATTTTCTTGGCCACTGCAAAACGCACATCCGGGTCTTGCGAGATGCCGGTTTCGTCATTAGAAATGGCAACCACGGCGGCACCGTATTTCTTCACCAGGGGCAACACGGTCGCCAGCCGATCTTCTTCGCCGGTGACGGAATTGACCAGTGCCTTGCCTTTGTAAACGGCAAGCCCCGCCTCCAGGGCAGCCACGATGGAAGAATCGATCGACAGGGGAACATCAGTGACGGACTGCACCAGCTCGATCGCGCGGGCCAGTAGGGCCGGCTCATCCGCCAAGGGAATGCCGGCGTTGACATCGAGCATGTGCGCGCCCGCCTCGACCTGTGCCAGGGCATCGGCAATCACCCGGCTGTAATCGCCAGCGACCATCTCGGCGGCCAGAATTTTTCGCCCAGTCGGGTTGATGCGCTCGCCAATGACGACGAAGGGCCGATGAAAACCGATCACCACCTCGCGGGTGGCGGAACTGATCACGGTGTCTGTCATGCTATCTCTTTCAGGGTTTGTATTTCTCCATCACGGCCGGGATACCAAGGCACCCGACCTTCGAGTACACCGGAGCGCTCGACGATTTCCGCCACCGAATCCTCCTGGCGGTAGGCCATCACATGGACGCCGGCAACGCCCCGGATCTGCCGCAACTGCTGGATCATCTCGATACAGATCCGCCGACCTTCGAGAGCCGGTTTTTCAGCGCCTGCCAGGCGTTTGATCACAGCATCCGGAATATGGACGCCCGGCACGTTGGTGCGCATCCATTCAGCCGTCTTAGCGCTACGAAGCGGGCCAACGCCGACCAGGATGAACACCTGCTCCAGCAAGCCGAGGTCTTCCACCTCTTGCATGAAACTTCTCAGCCGGGGCAGGTCGTAGCAGTACTGGGTTTGGATAAACTGAGCGCCAGCGGCGACTTTTTTGGCCAGGCGCTGAGCCCGCCAATGCACGGGAAGGCCAAAGGGGTTGGCGGCAGCACCAAAGAACACCCGCGGCGAAAAAGTGAGCTTTCGACCACTTTGAAACCTGTGCTCGTCCCGCATAGTGCGGCCAATTTCCAGCAAAGACATGCAATCCAGATCAAACACCGGCTTGGCCTGCGGATGGTCGCCCGCCTGAACGCCATCACCGGTCAGGCACAGCATATTGGCCACGCCCATGGCAGCCCCACCCAAAATATCACCCTGTAAAGCGATTCGATTTTTGTCTCGGCAAGAAATCTGCATCACCGGTGCATAGCCAACCCGGGTGAGCAGGGCACACACCGCCAAGCTTGACATGTGACAGTTCGCCCCGCTGCCATCGGTGGCATTGATGGCATCAACATAAGCATCAAACACCCGCGCCCGGCGGTACACGTCCTGCGGGTCGGCCGAGTCAGGCGGGTCGAGTTCAGAGGTGACAGCGAATGCGCCACTGCGCAGCACCCGCTCGAGCCGCCCCGGCGAGGTGTGCCCGGGCAAAATGGGCAAGGGATAGCCGGGTACCGGTTCGTCTTCAAACCTCATCGCGGCTCACCTGCAAGTGCGGCCTTGTCGCGGGCGACTTTGAGCCAGCTTGAGCGGCCCTGAAGCCTCCGGTCCAGCGGGATTTGCACCATAAGAATGGCCTGACGGCCTTCGCGCATTCGCTGACTGCCCTCGAAGGCCTCGACCCAAACACAGGGCATCTCGGGTTTGACCTCGCAAGTCCCGTTTGACCGCACACCGCCGCAGGGCCCGTTACGCAAATTCTTGGGGCAATTCATGGAGCAGGACATGCCGGTGGAGCTCAACGCACATTGACCGCACATCTGGCAATCAAACAAAAAGCCCTTCACCACTTTTTCGAGCGCCGCCACTGGTTTTTCCAGGCGCTCGTAGCCAATCCTGCGCCACAGGGGATCGAGTGCCACCAGCGTGCGCTCAAACACTTGGTAGAAGCGCTCCAGTGCGCCGGCGTGGCGCACCGACCAATGCCGCACCGAAACCATCACGCGCCTCCCGGCTCCAGCCCGGGCGGGGCTGGTTCAACAGCGGCTGCAGGCTCCAGACCGTGGGCCCGGATCAAGCGCAGCAAATCAGCATCGGAATAACGCGCTTCGATCCGGTCGGCCTCGGCCTGCGCCTGCACTTCAATATCATCGCCACAACGCCTGGGCTCGCTGCGCTTCCAGTCAGCCAGGTAGTCAGATGAGCTGGCTTTGCCAGCACGCATGGCGGCGCGGTCCACCGCTTCTTGAAACCGGTGCGACAACTGCACCTTGGCGGTTTCTCGACCGAGTTTCACCAGCACCTGGGCTGGCACATCACGCCAGGAAATCACAATCAGTTTTGCCAAAACACCACTCCTTGATTGGCGCGCTTGAGGCTGTGCTCAAGACCGCCATAACCCGTCACCTGGTAATCAAACTCCAGGCCCAGCCGCTCGGCGGCACAGCGGGCCTGCTCGACTTTGCCGGCCCTGGGCACCTGAACGAGGTAAACCAGCTTGCGGTAGTTGGCAAAAATCGTTTCAAGCAAAGCCGGGTGCCGATCAATCCCCAAGCCGCGTATCACCAGCCGATCAAAGTGCTCGAGCAAAAAATCGGTTAAATAAAATGTACCCAGTTCACGCTCATTGAGCGCCTCAAAGGCCGAACTGCCGGCGAAGAACTCGTAACAATGAGCGCCAGGGATTCTTTGCACACCCTCTTGGAGCAGCATCGCATCGAGCAGGCCACCGGTGCCGCAGTCTGCGTAGGCCACAAAAATACTGGTATAGGCAGACCGGTTCAGCGTAATTTTTTCTTTTACCGCAGCAGTGATTTTTTCGGGTCGGTTATGCAATTCGGCGGGCAGACACTGGACGTCCATGTACGGCCAATCATTGAGCCGTCGCAAAGCGACGATCTCCCTGGCCAGTGCGCCGCAAGCAATGATCAGCGTGCGTGACACAGGCCCGCCTCAAGCCCGGGCAGCGGCGCGGCGGGCAGCGATCAGGGTTTTTGCCGTCTCAACCGCAACACCGGCGTCGCGGCAATAGGCATCGGCGCCAACCGCCCGGCCAAACTCCTCGTTCAGGGGCGCACCACCCACCAGCACGATGAAATCATCCCGCAGACCTTTTTCTTTCAGGGTGTCGATCACCACTTTCATGTAAGGCATGGTGGTGGTCAGCAGGGCTGAGAGGCCCAGAATATCGGGCTTGTGTTCCTCCAGGGCGAGCAGGTATTTTTCCACCGGGTTGTTGATGCCGAGATCAATCACCTCAAAACCGGCGCCCTCCATCATCATGCCCACCAGATTCTTGCCAATATCATGGATGTCGCCCTTGACCGTGCCGATAACCATTTTCCCGATCGGCTCTACCCCGGTTTCTGCCAGCAAAGGCCGCAGAATTTCCATGCCGCCCTTCATGGCATTGGCAGCCAGCAGGACCTCTGGAACAAACAAAATTCCGTCACGAAAATCAACGCCAACAATGCGCATGCCCTCGACCAAAGCGTCATTCAGCACCCGGTCTGCCGACCAGCCGCGACCAAGAAAAATATGGGTCGCCTCAATCACCTCGTTGCGCAGGCCGTTGTAGAGATCATCATGAACCTGCTCGGTCAACTCTTCGTCGTTGAGCGTGCTGAGGTCTAGATCATCGTCAAATTCTTCAGCCATGGTCAGGCCCTTTTTTAGGATAAGTGGGTGCTCAGCCAGCAGCCCGAGGCGGTCGCCAAAATGGTACGAGCCAGCCTGCTGCGCCGCTGATAGATTAGCGACGGTCGGTTGTCGT
>SHXM01000154.1 GCA_009693325.1 Rhodoferax sp. | reverse complement strand
CACGAAGAAGATGGGGGTTTGCAAGCGGTCGGCCAGGTCCAGCGCGGCAGCGGCAAACTCAAAGCACTCATGCGGGTCTTCGGGTAGCAGCATCACATGCTTGGTGTCGCCGTGCGAGGCATAGGCGCAGGCCAGCAAATCAGACTGCTGGGTGCGGGTGGGCATGCCGGTGGACGGGCCGCCGCGTTGCACATTGATGATGGTGACCGGGATTTCAGCAAAGTAGGCCAGGCCGATAAATTCGGTCATCAGCGATACGCCGGGGCCCGATGTGGCGGTAAAAGCGCGGGCGCCGTTCCAGCCAGCGCCGATGACCATGCCGATCGAGGCCAGCTCGTCTTCGGCCTGCACGATGGCAAAGCGGTTCTGGCCGGTGGCGGCGTCGACCCGGAATTTGTCGCAGTACTTTTGGAACGCCTCTGGGACCGAGGATGAAGGCGTGATGGGGTACCAGGCGGCGACGGTGGCGCCACCGTACACGCAGCCCAAGGCTGCAGCGCTGTTGCCATCGGTAAAAATCTGGTCCCCCACCTGGTCGGAGCGCCGCACCCGTATGCCCAGCGGGGCCTGCAGGTGTTGTGTCACATAGTCGCGCCCGAGATGCAGGGCCCGCACATTCGAATCAAGCAGCAACTCCTTGCCCCGGTATTGCTCGGCAAAGAGTTTTTCGAACACCGCTGACTCGACATCGAGCAGCACCGACAGGGCACCCACATAGATGATGTTTTTGAACAGCTGGCGCTGGCGCGGATCGGTGTACGCGGTGTTGCTGATATCGGTCAGCGGCACGCCGATCACATGCACATCAGCCCGAAAGCGGCTGGCTGGAATCGGCCGGGTGCTGTCGTAAAACAGGTAGCCGCCGGGTTCGATTTCGGCCAGGTCGGCGTCCCAGGTCTGGGGGTTCATGGCGACCATCATGTCGACTCCGCCGCGTCGGCCCTGGTAGCCCTGTTCGCAGACCCGGGCCTCGTACCAGGTGGGCAGGCCCTGGATGTTGCTGGGAAAAATATTGCGCGGGCTCACCGGCACGCCCATGCGCAAAATAGCTTTGGCAAAAAGTTCATTGGCCGAGGCCGAGCCTGAGCCGTTGACATTGGCGAACTTGATCACAAAGTCGTTGATGGCTTCAATGCGCTTCATGCAATCTCCCTGAGGCCAATGGCGGCTTTGTGCCCTGCTGGCCCAGCCTGAGCCGGCATAAACAAAAATTTCTGCATGTCCCAGGCCCCGGTGGGACAGCGCTCGGCGCACAGGCCGCAATGCAGGCAAACATCTTCGTCTTTGACCATCACATGGCCGGTCTTCAGCGCACTAGATACATACAAGTCTTGTGTCAGCACATGCGCGGGCGCCTTCAGGCGCTGGCGCAGGTCGGCCTCCTCGCCGTTGTCAGTGAAGCTGATGCAGTCCATCGGGCAGATGTCAACGCAGGCATCGCACTCGATGCAGGTCTCGCGGGTGAAGACGGTCTGGATGTCGCAATTCAGGCAGCGGCTGGCCTCCTTGAAGGCGGTGGCCGCATCAAAACCCAGCTCGACCTCGACCCGGATATTGGCCAGGGCGATTTCGGCCTTGGCCCATGGCACTTTGAAGCGGCTGTCGTCCGACACGTCGTTGTCATAGCTCCACTCATGGATGCCCATTTTTTGCGACATCAGGTTCACCGTGGCTGCGGGACGGCGACGAATGTCCTGGCGGCTCAGGAACAGGTCAATCGAGATCGCCGCCTCATGCCCGTGGGCCACGGCAGTGATGATGTTCTTGGGCCCAAAAGCCGCGTCACCACCAAAAAAAACATGGGTCAGGCTTGACTGAAAAGTTTTTTTATCCAGTACCGGCAGGCCATGGCGGTCAAAACGCACGCCACTGTCCGCCTCAATCCACGGAAAGGCATTTTCTTGCCCAACTGCCAGCAGAACCGTGTCGCAGGCAAAAAACACCGGCGCGTCGCCGGTGGGCACCAGGCTGCGCTGACCCTGCGCGTCATAGACGGCTTTGACCACATCAAAATACATGCCGATCAGCTGACCGTTCTGGTGCTCAAAGCTGCGTGGGACATGAAAATTAACAATCGGGATGCCCTCGTGCACGGCGTCTTCTTTCTCCCAGGGTGAGGCCTTCATCTCGTCATAGCCGCTGCGCACCACCACCTTGACGTCCGTGCCACCCAGCCGGCGGGCAGAACGGCAGCAGTCCATGGCGGTGTTGCCCCCACCCAGCACGATCACCCGGCTCCCCACACTGGTGACGTGCCCGAATGAGACCGACGCAAGCCAGTCGATACCGATGTGGATGTTGGCTGAGGCCTCCTGGCGGCCCGGAATGTCCAGATTACGCCCACGTGGTGCGCCGCAGCCCACATAGACCGCGTCGTAGCCCTGGGCCAACAGGCCAGCCATAGACTCCACCCGTTCGCCACCCCGAAAATTGACACCCAGATCCAGGATGTAGCCGGTCTCTTCGTCTATCACCGACTCGGGCAGCCGAAAGCGCGGAATTTGGGAGCGGATAAAACCGCCCGCCTGCCGATCACCGTCGAACACTGTGACCTCATACCCCAAGGGCGCCAGGTCTCGCGCCACGGTGAGCGACGAGGGCCCGGCGCCCACGCAGGCGATGCGCCGTCCGTTCGGCGGGGCCAGGGCTGGCATGCGGCCCTTGACATCGTCTTTCATGTCGGCGGCCACCCGCTTGAGCCGGCAGATGGCCACCGGCTCGGGCTTGGTCACCGGGCCGTCGGAGGGGTCGTTGTTTTCTTCAACCCGCCCACGTCGGCAGGCCGGCTCGCAGGGACGGTCGCAGGTGCGGCCCAACACGCCCGGAAACACGTTGGAGACCCAGTTGATCATGTAGGCGTCGCTGTAGCGGCCCTGGCCAATCAGGCGGATGTACTCGGGTACCGGCGTATGCGCCGGGCAGGCCCACTGGCAATCCACTACTTTATGGAAATAAGCCGGGTCGGTGATCTGGGTTGGCTCCAAGCGTTTCTCCTAGGTCAGCCCTAGGCTAAGACAGCCTAGGGCTTTGTATACAGTCTACGCCCTCCGGGCGGGCAAAAAAACACAGGGTAAACCCGGGTTTTGTGTTGACCCAATCCGGTGCCGCCAGCGCCTGACTGGCAATCTTCGAAGGGCTGCAAGCGGCGCAACAGCGGTGGCACTGGCTGGCATACTCTGGCGTTGTGACTGCCAAAACCGAACCCCTTCCCCCGCTTTTGACTGCCGCACTACAAGACGTCGCGACCCAGGCCGCGGCGTACTCGGCAAGCGGGGGCCATTTGGATGAACTCCGCAACGTGGTTGCGGTCGACACCCTGGCCAGCAAGCCAGCGGCGACCCCGGCTTGGCAGCAATTTCTGTCCCAGGCCGAGACTCGAACTGCCGCCGACCTTGACCAGCGCTTTGCCAGCCTGCAGCGCCAGATTCGTGACAACGGTGTCACCTACAACGTGTATGCAGACGAGGACGGCCCGCAGCGGCCCTGGTCGCTGGACCTGTTTCCGCTGCTTATCGAGTCGCAACGCTGGGCCCAGATTGAAGCCGGGGTCTTGCAACGCACCAGATTGCTGGAGAAGGTGCTCGCCGATGTGTATGGGCCGCAGCAGTTGCTCAAGCGCGGCCTGCTGCCCCCCGCGCTGGTACAGGGGCATCCGGGCTACCTGCGCTCCATGCACGGTGTGACGCCGGTGGGCGGCGTACGCCTGCACATCGCAGCCTATGACCTCGCGCACGGCCCAGACGGCAACTGGTGGGTGGTGGGGCAGCGCTGCCAGGCGCCGTCCGGGCTGGGCTACCTCTTAGAAAACCGCATGGCTGTATCGGGGCAGTTTCCGCAGGCCCTTGAGGCCTTGCGGGTGCAGCACCTGGCCAGCACCTACGCTGCGCTGATGGCCAGCCTGAAAAGCCGCAGCCCGGCGGGCGAAGACGCGCACCTGGCCCTGCTCACCCCAGGCCCTTACAACGAAACCTATTTTGAGCATGCCTACCTGGCTCGCCACCTGGGCCTGAGTCTGGTGGAAGGGGGCGACCTGTTGGTGCGCGACGAAAACCTCTACCTCAAAACCCTCAAGGGCCTGGTGCCGGTGCACGGCTTGCTCAAACGGGTTGATGACGACTACCTCGATCCGCTGGAGCTGCGCGCCGACTCCACCCTGGGTGTGCCCGGCCTGCTGCAGGCGATTCGGGCCGGCCGGGTGCTGGTGGCCAATGCCCCGGGCACGGCCTTTCTGGAGTCACCCGCCCTGCTGGGTTTTTTGCCCGGTCTGGCCGAGCACTTGCTGGGTCAGCCCCTGATCCTGCCAGCCCTGCCGACCTGGTGGTGCGGTGAGCGCTCGGCGATGGAAGCTGCCCTGCCGCAATTGCAGGACTGCGTGATCAAACCGAGCTACCCGGCATCGAGCCTGCGCTCCGGCTTTGACGCGGTGCTGGGGCGTTCGCTATCAGCGCAGCAGCGCGATGAGTGGGCCGGGCGCATTTTTCGCCAGGGCGAAGAGCACACGCTGCAAGCCTACCTGCCTTTGTCACAAATGCCCACCTGGCAAGCTGGCCGCAGCGGGGCGCAGTCGGCCGCCGGCATCCAGCCGCGCTCGGTGATGCTGCGGGTGTTTGTGGTGTCAGACCCGGTGCAGGGTTGGCGGGTTTTACCTGGCGGCATGGCGCGGGTGGCCAGCGCTGCGGCTGACATCGCCTCCATGCAGCTTGGCGGCAGCAGCGCTGATGTCTGGGCGCTGGCCCAAGGCGCGCCGGATAGCGCAGCGCAGTCGCCGCCGCTCAGCGCAGCGCCGCTGCTGGCGCAACGCAAACGCCCGGTCACCAGCCGCGCCGCCGAAAACCTGTACTGGCTAGGCCGCTACACCGAGCGCACCGAGAACCTGATCCGCTTGGCCCGCCTGACCCTGGAGTGCCTCCATGGCGAAGAGCAGTCGTCTGCGCCTCTGACTGCCTGGCTGGGTCGCATGGCGGTGGTCAACACCCTGGTTTTGCCGGGCGTGCCGGCGCCCGCGCAAGCCCGCCGCGTGTTTGAGCGCTCGCTCATCGACAGCCTGGGCAGCAGTGCCGGGGCAACCAGTGTCGGCTACAACCTGCGCGCCCTGAAGATGGCTGGCTCGGCAGTGCGGGAGCGTTTGTCGCAAGAACATTGGCGCGTGATGGTGCGCGCCGAAGAAGAACTCACCCGGAGCTGCGCCACACAAACGCCCGGTGGTGATGACCCGGCCCAAGACGCCTTGAAAACTCTCAAGCATTGCGGCGAGCACATGGCGGCCATCACCGGCGCGCAAACCGACCGCATGACCCGCGACGACGGCTGGCGCCTGCTGAGCATTGGCCGCCACATCGAGAGGCTGGGTTTTTTGGCCTCGGCCCTGCATGGCGCGTTGCAAAGCGGCTCGGTGCACACGGTCGCTGGCTTTGAGGCGCTGGTTGCCCTGTTTGAGAGCACCACCACATTCCATGCCCACTACCAGCGAAGCCGCGATATTGCCTCACTGGTCGACCTGCTGGTGCTCAATGGCGATAACCCGCGATCGTTGGCCTGCACCGCCCAAACCCTGCGCGGCAGGCTCAACAAGTTGGCCAGCGGTTCGTCGGAAGCGCCCAGCCCGCTGGCGCAGCAAATGCCTGACCCGAGTGCCTGGAGCCTGGCCGAACTCTGCGACCAGCCAAACCAGGGCCGCCTGTCTGGGGCAGCACCAGCCCTGCTGGCATTGCTGGAGCACTGCCAGGCCAGCGCAAGGCGAGTCTCGGAGGAAGTCAGCGCAACTTACTTTAGCCATGCCAGTGACAGCAAGCACAGCGTGGGCACCCTATGAGGCTGGAGATCACCCACAGCACCCGCTACGACTATGCCCCCTGGGTAGAGACCGCCCAGCACATGGCGTATTTGCAGCCCTTGGAAGATGGGCCGCAGCTGCTGCTCAGCCACCAACTCGACATCAGTCCTACCCCTGCAGGCCTGGTGCGAAGCTCCGATGTCTACGGCAACAGCCGCTGCTTCTTTTCTTTGCAAACACCCCATCCGGCGCTGGAAGTGGTGGCGCGCAGCGTGGTGCGTACCCAAGCCAGTGCTGTGCCCAGCAGCAGCCTGGGCTGGGAGGCGGTGCGCGAACTGTTTCGTTACCGCTCGGGCGCCAACTTTGATGCTGCCAATGATTTCGTTTTCGCCTCTGCCTTTGCCCCGCTGGATGCCAGCTTTGTGGCCTATGCCAGGCCCAGCTTTGCGCCAGGCCGGGGCCTGCTGGCGGCAGCCACCGAGCTGATGCAGCGCATGCATGCCGATTTCATTTACGAGAGCCAAAGCACCATGATCAACACCCCGGCCCTGCAGGCGCTGGTCCAGCGCAAGGGGGTGTGCCAGGATTTCGCCCACATCTTGATTGCCTGCCTGCGCAGCATGGGTTTGCCGGCCCGCTATGTCAGCGGCTACATGCTCACCCAGCCTGGGCCCGGCGTGGCGCGCTTGCGCGGCAGCGATGCTTCGCACGCCTGGGCAGCGGTTTACCTGCCCGACCTGCCGCCGGCCCAGCGTTGGTGCGATCTCGATCCCACCAATAACCGGGTCGGCTGGCACTCGCCCGGCGAGGACTATGTAACCCTGGCCACTGGGCGTGACTTTGGCGATGTGTCGCCCATGCGTGGCGTGATTCATGGCGGCGCAAGCCACACCTTGAGGGTCGGCGTCACGGTCGAGCCACTCCCAGAGCTACCCGCAGCGTGGCCTGCCGGGCTGAATCCCGCCAGCCCTTAACATTCCAGGGCTCCCGAGCGATGGCAAGACCTGAGTTGCACTGATTTTTGAAGGACCACCATGAGTATTTATGACACTTTAAGCGCGCTGAACATCAGCC
>SHXM01000153.1 GCA_009693325.1 Rhodoferax sp. | reverse complement strand
CGATGTCCTTGAAGGCGCGCGAGTACTGGCGGTACTCGGCAAAGTCTACCGGCAGCAAAATGGCCTGCGGGCACAGCCTCGCCGCCTTCATCAGGCCCATGGCCGAGCCCACGCCAAACTGGCGCCTGGGTGCGGCCCGGGCGCAGGGCTACGGCCTGGTGAACGAGGTGTTTGATACGCCCGAGGCCACACTGGCCGCCGCGCTGCAATGCGCACACGAAATTGCGGCCAAGCCGCCGGTGGCGATCTGGGGCACCAAGCAGGCGGTGCATTACTCCCGCGACCATTCGGTAGAGGATTCGCTGCGCCAGATGGGCTGGCTACAAGGGGCTATCTGGAGCAACGCCCACCTACGCGCTGCAGTCACAGCCCTGAAAACCAAGACGCCGGCAGAGTTCCCGGAACTGGCGCCGTTACAGGCTTTTTGCGACCTGGACCGGGGCCAACTCTGAGCGGCTCCGACTCCGCCTATTGCCGCGCCGTACGCACATTGGCCGGCAGGGACTGCGCGTAGCTGGTTCGAAACGGGTTGATGTCCAGCCCGCCACGGCGGGTGTAGCGCGCATAAACCGCCAGCTTGATGGGCCGGCAGCGCTGCCAAATGTCCATGAAGATGCGCTCAACGCACTGCTCGTGAAACTCGTGGTGGTTGCGAAAACTCACCAGGTACTGCAGCAAACCCTCTTGGTTGATGGCGGCCCCGCTGTAACTGACCTGCAGGCTGCCCCAGTCGGGCTGGCCGGTCACCAGGCAGTTGCTCTTGAGCAGGCGGCTGGTCAGCACCTCGGTCACTGGCGGCTCCTCGGCTGCTGCGCGCAGCAGCTCCGGCGCCGGCGTGTACTGGCGGCACTCGACGTCAAGTCGGTCCAGGCTCAGGCCGTCGAGCTCCTGCACCGGCTCGCGGTCGAACAGTTCGGGATCGAGCAGCCGCACGCCCACCGACGACTGCACCACAGCGCCGCGCCAGGCCGCCTCGTTCAGGTCGGCACGCAAGTGCGCCAGCACGGCGGCGGCATCGGCAAACACCGTGTTGTTGAAGCTGTTGAGGTAGAGTTTGAGCGACTTGCTCTCGATGATGTGGGTCGATTCGCAGGGCACGGTGATGTGCGCCAGCGCCACCTGTGGTTTGCCGCGTGGCCCAAGCCAGCTGAGTTCGAAGGCAGTCCAAACATCAGCGCCCAAAAACGGCAACGCTCCCGCCAACCCCAGTTCGGCGCGCTTGGGTTGGCGGGCGATCGGGTACAAAAGTGATGCGTCGTAATGGTCAACATAGGCACTGGCACGCCCCAGCTGCGAGCCCGCGAGCTCATTCATACAGCGCCGAGGTGGGGTAGCAGGACGGCCAACAAACGCTGGATCACCAGCGGTGGCAAATCATGGCCCATGCCCGGCATGCCTACCAGACGTGCGCCCGGGATGCGTCGGGCAGTATCTTCGCCACAAGCAAATGGCAACAAAACATCTTTTTCGCCATGGAACACCAGAGTCGGGGCGACGATACCCGGCAATTCATCAGCCCGGGCACTGTCGGCGATGATCGCCAACATCTGACGCGCGGTGCCAGTCGGGTCAAAGCCGCGTGCGGCTGCCAGGCGAATGCGCTCGCGCAACCAGTCTTCGGCCATGAGGAAATCCGGACTGCCAATGATGCGAAACAAACGCAGGTAGTGGGCGACTAAGGCCTCGCTGCTGGCTCCATCAGGGCGGCGCAACAGCGCCCGCAGTACAGCCAGTCTGGCCCTGGGCAGTCCTGGGGCACCACTGCTGCTCATCACACTGCACAGGCTCAGCACCCGCTGCGGCGCCAGCAAAGCCATGCGCTGTCCGATCATGCCGCCCATGCTCACGCCCAGCACATGCGCCCGGTCCACGCCGAGCGCATCCATCAGGCCCAGCATGTCCTGCGCCATGTCGCTCAGGCTGTACAGCGGACGAACCGTCAAGCCAAGCCTGAGCCGCAGGCCGGCCCATATCAAATTCGCCCGTCCTAGATGGTGCATATGCTGACTCAAACCGACGTCGCGGTTGTCGGGGCGAATCACCCGGTAACCAGCATCCAAAAGTGCCTGCACAAACTCCTGTGGCCAAGCCACCAGTTGCATGCCCAGGCCCATGATCAATAGCAGGGGCGGCCGCGCCGGCCCGGACGCGCCCGCGCCGCTGTCCTCGAACTCAATTTCTAGCTTATTGGCGGTAATTTTCACGAGGACACTGGGGTACTCAAGGCAAGCAGGCCAGCTTCATGCAAGCCGGCCTTCGGGCTCAAGTCTGCGGCGAAAGACCAGGCGCTGAGGCTCCGACACGCCAGCAGCAAAAGCATAGCCTTCGGCAGCAAAGCCTTGCAGGTCAGCCGGCTCCATCAGGCACTGGATGGCAGCATAGCGGGCCATTAAACCGCGCGCCCGTTTGGCCATGAAGCTGATGATTTTGTAGGTCCCGTTGCGGTACTCCTCAAACACGCACTCCACCACCCGCGCCTTGAGTGCTTTGACATCGACCGCCTTGAAATACTCTTGCGAGGCCAGGTTGACCACCACCGGCGAGGCGTCAAGCCCAAGGCGCTTGTTCAGGTATGCGCCAAGGTCTGCGCGCCAAAATGCATACAGGTCTTTGCCACGGGCATTGGCCAGCCGGGTACCCATCTCCAGCCGGTAGGGCTGCATCATGTCTAGCGGCCGCAGCACCCCGTACAAGCCGCTGAGAATGCACAAGTGGTCTTGCAACCAAGCCAGTTGCTCATCGCCCAGACTGCGGGCGTCGAGCCCCTCGTACACATCGCCATTGAAGGCCAGCACCGCCTGCCGGGCATTTCGTGGCGTCGGCTTGCGGCGCCAGGCCTGGTAGCGCGCCACATTGAGCCCGGCCAGTGCGTCACTCAGGCTCATGAGCTCGGAGATTTGCTGGGGCGACTGGCTGCGCAGTTGCTCGATCAGCTCCGCCGACTGCGGCACAAACAGCGGCGGCGTGTGCGGCAGCTCACGCAGCGGCGTCTCGTAGTCAAGGGACTTGGCGGGAGACAACAGAAACAGCATGGCAGGGACGTGTCCTAAAAAGAGAAGGCTTCTTGCGAAGCCTTCATTATCGTGAGCCGGGGCGCCCTGGGTCTAGCGCAGGTCGCCCGCCAGGGAAGCCAGTGTCTCGGCCGCAATTGTGATGTGCGCCGGGTAGTTGGTGTGGTCGCAGCCCAGCTTGACCGCCCCACCGGCCTTGACCGCCGCACACATGGCCGGTGTCAGCTCAAAGCGCACAAAGTGCACAGCCGAGGTTTTTTCGTCGTTTTCCCGGTCCAGGTCTTCGTCGGCGATGGCATAGACGCGGGGCTGCCCTTCCACCTCGACAAACATGTGGTCTTCCACACCGATCAGGCGCGCCAGCTCACGCTTGCGCTCATTCACGTCGGTGTATTCGATCATCATGGTGGCTTTCCAGTTGCTGCCATCCGGCACCAGCGGGGCATAGGCCTCAATTTCCTGCAAGATGCCCTCTTCCTCGAACACCTTTTCGATGCGCAGCATCTCCTGGATCTGGTAGCGGATGGTGGTCTCGCTCTCGAACTGCAGGTTGATGTGCTCGCCCAGCGTCACGCTGCGCAGCTTGCGGTGGGCAATGATGGCGGGCTTGTTGGCCTTACGGTACTTGGTGTAGGCCTCCAGCGACATCAGGCTGTCGGGGGTGATGTGTCGTGTCAGTTGCATGGTGTCCTCATTTCAAACCATAAGCCTGGCGCACCAGCGACAGCGGGTGCTGCAGCTCAGGCGCGCCCAGGCCGTTTATTTCAAATCCCTGGGCAATGTGGTGTCCTCCCAAGGGGCAGTCAGAGCTGATGAAGTCGGGCTTGCTGCCGTCCTTCATGGTGGCCATGGCCTTGAACACCGGCCGGCCGATCTTCATGGCCTGCTGGTGGAAGGCTTTTTTCACGCCAAAGGTACCGGCGTGGCCAGAGCAGCGTTCCACCGTGTTGATGGTGGTGCCCGGGATCATCTTGAGCATTTCTTCGGTCTTCTTGCCAATATTCTGCACCCGGCCGTGGCAGGGAATCTGGTAGCTAACATTGCCCAGCGGGGTGCTGAACTCAGTTTTCAGCAGGCCGTCGCGCTTGCGCTGCATCAGGTACTCAAACGGGTCCCAGACAGCTTCCTTGACCATCTGCACCTCGGCGTCTTCGGGGTACATCAGCGGGATTTCCTGCTTGAACATCAGGGCACAACTCGGCACGGCGGCCAAAATGGCATAGCCCTCACGGGCGTAGCGGGCCAGCACTGGCATGTTGGCCTCTTTGCTGGCGTTGACCGATTCGAGATCGCCGAGTTCGAGCTTGGGCATACCGCAGCATTTTTCTTTCTCGACGATCACATAGGGCACATCGTTGTGGTCGAGGATCTTGAGCAGGTCGTGGCCAATGCCGGGCTCGTTGTAGTTGATGTAGCAGGTGGCAAAAATAGCCACCTTGCCCGGGGTCTTGGCGCCATCTTGCACCACGGTGGCTTTGGCCTTGGGCGCGCTGGAGCGGAATTTGCGGGTGGCCAGGGCCGGCAGCCAGGCGTTTTTGTCCACCCCGGCCAGGTTTTCCATCATACTGCGCGCGGCCTTGGTCTGGTTCACCGCGTTGACCGCCTGCGACACGATCGGGATGCCAGCAAAGTGGCCGTGCAGGTCGGTCGAGGCCAGCAGTTTTTCGGCGGCGCCGACCTCGCCTTTTTGAAACTTGATCGCTTTGGCGCGCAACATGGTGTGGGGGAAATCCAGGTTCCACTCGTGCGGTGGCACGTAGGGGCACTTGGTCAGGTAGCACAGGTCACACAGGTAACACTGGTCGACCACCTTCCAGTAGTCTTTTTTGTCGACGCCATCGACCTCCATGGTCCGGCTCTCGTCGACCAGGTCAAACAGCGTCGGAAAGGAGCCGCACAGGCTGACGCAGCGGCGGCAGCCGTGGCAGATGTCAAAAATGCGCTCCATCTCCTTGAGCGCCAGGTCTTCGTTGAAGAAGTCGGGGTTTTTCCAGTCGAGCGGATGCCGGGTGGGGGCGTCGAGGTTGCCTTCGCGGGCCATGGGAGTTTCCTTCAGGGGGAGGTCGTCGGTAACAGGGCTTGTGTATTGGGCGCTGCAAGCAGCGCCCAATACACATCACTCGCGCATCAATCCACGAGTTCGGCCAGCGCCTTGACATAACGGTTGGCGTGTGAACGCTCCGCCTTGGCCAAGGTCTCAAACCAGTCGGCGATTTCGTCGTGGCCTTCGTCGCGCGCAGTTTTGGCCATGCCCGGGTACATGTCGGTGTACTCATGGGTTTCGCCAGCCACAGCGGCTTTCAGGTTGTCACGGGTTGCGCCAATCGGCAGGCCAGTGGCCGGGTCACCGCACTGCTCGAGCCACTCGAGGTGACCGTGGGCATGACCGGTCTCGCCTTCGGCGGTGGAGCGGAACAATGCTGCAACGTCGTTTTGGCCTTCGATGTCGGCCTTGTTCGCAAAATACAAATAACGGCGGTTGGCCTGAGATTCGCCCGCAAAGGCGGCTTTCAGGTTGTCTTCCGTCTTGGAGCCTTTAAGTGCTGCCATGGAAATCTCCTTGAGGTTAAAAAAAGGAAGGCTGCTTTGAATCGAAATAATCCAAAGCTGCGACAAGCTTAGCCGGGATAACGATGACCGTCTAATTGGCAGGTTCAATACCAAAAATTGTTTTTGGCTATGAGCATTCATCTGCTGATAAATTTCCCTTCACAGCAGCATCAGGGCGGCCAGCGCCTGACATAGCGAGATCAAAGCAGCTCAGCAGGCAGCCGGCGCGGAGCGGTCGCATAAACTCAAAGGCTCGCCTTGTAAATCACCATGAACGACGAATTGCCACAACCCGGGCTCGACAGCCTGTCAAAATCCTTCGAGCCCGCCGCCTTGGAAGCCCATTGGGGCCCAGAGTGGGAGCGCCGAAATTACGCTCAGGCCGGCCACCGGGGCAGCGGCGCGGCGCATGCTGATGCGCCGGCTTTTGCCATCCAGCTACCGCCGCCCAATGTGACCGGTACGCTGCACATGGGACATGCGTTCAACCAGACCATCATGGATTCGCTCACCCGCTACCACCGCATGCTGGGCGCCAACACGGTCTGGGTACCGGGCACCGACCACGCCGGCATTGCCACCCAAATCGTGGTGGAGCGGCAGTTGCAGGCCCAGGGTGTCAGCCGGCATGACCTGGGGCGCGAGGCCTTTGTAGCCAAGGTGTGGGAGTGGAAAGAGAAAAGCGGCCAAACCATCACCACACAGATGCGTCGCATGGGTGACTCCGTGGACTGGAGCCGCGAGTACTTCACCATGGACCCCAAGCTGTCGGGCACCGTGACCGAAACCTTTGTCCAGCTCTATGAGCAGGGCCTGATCTACCGCGGCAAGCGCCTGGTCAACTGGGACCCGGTGCTGATGAGCGCGGTGAGCGACCTGGAAGTGGAGAGCGAAGAGGAAGACGGCTTCCTGTGGCACATCTGCTACCCCTTTGCCGATGGCCCGAAGACTGTCAACGGCGCGCTGGAACTGGGCCTGGTGGTGGCCACCACCCGCCCGGAAACCCTGCTGGGCGACGTGGCCGTGATGGTGCACCCCGAAGACGAACGCTACGCCCACCTGATCGGCCACCAAGTGCAGTTGCCGCTGTGCGGCCGCAGCATTCCGGTAATTGCCGACGCCTATGTGGACCGAGCCTTCGGCACCGGCGTGGTCAAGGTCACCCCGGCGCACGACGCCAACGACTATGCCGTAGGCCAGCGCCATGGCCTGCCAATGATCGGCGTGCTGTCGCTCGATGCCAAGATCAATGACCAGGCACCAGCCGCCTACCAGGGCCTGGACCGCTTTGTAGCCCGCAAACAGGTGGTGGCCGACCTG
>SHXM01000152.1 GCA_009693325.1 Rhodoferax sp. | reverse complement strand
CTGGCCGGTGGCGTACTAATTTTCCTGCTGGCTTTCATCGCCGTGACCATGGCCTGATTGGCCGAGCCGGCTGCTATTGCAAAAGCCATGTAAGTTTTGCATGGCTTTTGTTTGTAACCAACTGGTAACTTCGGCCCGGGTTCATACAATCTATGGCGTATGAAGACCGCCACAGACCACCCCATGAACTCGCCCGAGACCCAGGGCACCCTCTGCGGCGCACCCGCCGAGATCAAGCACACCAGGCTGATTGCCTGGGTGGCCGAAGTTGCAGCGCTGACCCAAGCAGCCTCGGTCTACTGGTGCGATGGCTCGGAACAAGAGTACATCCGGCTGTGCCAGCTGTTGGTCGACGCCGGCACCTTCAAACGCCTGAACCACCACAAACGCCCCAACAGTTTTTACGCCTGCTCTGACCCAGGCGATGTGGCGCGCGTGGAGGACCGCACCTTCATCTGCTCGCCCAGCAAAGAGGAGGCCGGCCCGACCAACCACTGGATGGCGCCAGCCGAGATGCGCGGCATTTTGCAACAGGGCCAGCCCGACGGCAGCCCCGCGCTGTTTGCCGGCTGCATGCGCGGGCGCACCATGTACGTGGTGCCGTTCTCGATGGGCCCGCTGGGCTCCCATATCTCGCACATCGGCGTCGAGTTAACCGACAGCGCCTACGTGGTGGTGAACCAGCGCATCATGACTCGCATGGGCAGCGGGGTTTATGCCCTGCTTGGCAGCGATGGCGACTTCGTGCCCTGCGTGCACTCGGTTGGTGCGCCTTTGGCCGCCGGCCAGGCCGATGTGCCGTGGCCCTGCAACCCAACCAAATACATCGTGCACTACCCGCAAAGCCGGGAAATCTGGAGCTTTGGCTCGGGCTATGGCGGTAACGCCCTGTTGGGCAAAAAGTGTTTTGCCCTGCGCATAGCCTCCACCATGGGCCGCGACCAGGGCTGGCTGGCCGAGCACATGCTGATTTTGGGCGTCACCTCGCCGGCCGGGAAAAAATACCATGTTGCAGCCGCTTTCCCGAGCGCCTGCGGCAAAACCAACTTCGCCATGCTGATCCCGCCCGCAGCCCTTGCCGGCTGGCAGGTCAGCACCATTGGCGACGACATCGCCTGGATCAAGCCCCATGCCGACGGCCGGCTCTATGCCATCAACCCCGAAGCCGGCTATTTTGGTGTGGCCCCGGGCACCAACAACCAGACCAACCCGAACTGCATGGCCAGCCTGAGTCATGATGTGATTTTTACCAACGTCGCCTTGACCGACGACGGGGACGTCTGGTGGGAGGGCATGGGCGAGCCGCCAGCGCACGCCATCGACTGGCAGGGCAAAGACTGGACGCCCGAGATCGCCAAACAAACCGGCGCCAAGGCAGCGCACCCCAATGCCCGCTTCACTGTGGCAGCCACCAACAACCCGGCGCTTGACCCGGCCTGGGACGACCCACAGGGCGTCCCCTTAGACGCCTTTATTTTTGGCGGGCGGCGCTCCACCACGGTACCCCTGGTCACTGAGGCGCGGGACTGGACCGAGGGGGTCTACATGGCCGCCACCATGGGCTCGGAGACCACCGCTGCGGCCGCCGGCCAAATGGGCGTGGTCCGACGAGACCCATTTGCAATGCTGCCCTTTTGCGGCTACAACATGAGCGACTATTTTCAACACTGGCTGAACATGGCGCAGGGCCGGGCATCCGGCAGCCCGGCGCTGCCGCGAATTTTCTGCGTCAACTGGTTCCGCAAAGGGGATGATGGCCAGCTTGTCTGGCCCGGCTATGGCGACAACATGCGGGTGCTGAAATGGATGGTAGACCGCATCGAAGGGCGGGTCGCGGGGGTGGAAAATATATTTGGTCTGAGCCCGGCCTATGACGAGATCGAGTGGGCCGGCATGCCCTTTACCCTGGCCGATTTTGCCGCTGTCACCCACATCAACAATGCCGCTTGGAAGCAAGAACTGGCCCTGCACCAGGCGCTGTTTGAGCAACTCGCCTACCACCTACCGCCGGCGCTGGAGCGCACCCGCACAGCGATGCAGCAGCGGCTGGCTGCAGCCTGAAGCGACAGGCCTGGCTGGGCCGGCCGATCGAACGCAAGCCGCCGGCCTGCGCCGCCTGACCCGGCGCCCGGGCCAGTGTGGCATGCTTGGCAGCCACCGGCAAAGCCTCAAGTCCATGAAAATCCAGCTGCTCTCTGACCTGCACCTTGAAGCGCAGCCCGACTGGACTCCCCGGCCCGCGCCCGGCGCCGACCTGCTGGTGCTGGCCGGCGACATTGGCTCTTACCAAAGCGGCTCCAAACTAAGCGACACCGATTTCGGGCTGGCCCGCTTTTCACCCCGCCAAGGCTGGCCCACACCCGTGCTGTATGTGCCGGGTAACCACGAGTACGACGGTCTGGACTTTGATGTCGCGCATGCGCGGCTGCGCCAGACCTGCGCAAGGCTGGGCATCACCTGGCTGGAGCGCGAACTGCTGATCTGGCCCCAGGCCGGCGTCAACGGCTCGCGAGCAGTGCGCTTTATCGGCACAACACTGTGGAGCGACTTTGATGCGCTCGCGCCAAGCCCGGGCGCCGCCGGGCACACGGTCAACCTGCTCGGCGCGCAGCTCAAGTCCCGGGAAAAGGCTTTTCGAGCGGCCAACTTCTACCTCAAAAAAGCCGGCACTACCCGCCACGGCCAGCCCATGCTGGCGCAGCAGGTGCGCGAAGAGTCGCTGCTTTGCCAGGCTTGGCTGGCAGCGGCCTTGGGCCAAGCCTTTGACGGCGTAACGGTGGTCGTGACGCACTTCGCCCCGAGCCTGCGCAGCGCTGACCCACGCTACGGCATCACCCCCGGAACGGCAGGCTTTTGCAATGCGCTGGATGCCCTGCTCGGGCAGGCCGATTTCTGGCTGCACGGTCATCTGCACGCGCCCAGCCGCTACGCCCACGCAGGCTGCCAGGTGCTGGCCAACCCCATGGGCTATGCGCGCAAGTCGGAGCAGGCGCACTTTGATGGCGGGCTGTGCTTGGAAATTTAAGGCTGGCGCACGGCCAAGCCGTCAAAGCAGGTGCTCAGCACCATCTCGACGATCTGCTCATCGGGGTAGAGGCCGCTAATTTTCAGGAATTCCAGCACCGGATCGCAAGCACGGGCAAAGAAGGTGTACAGAATGGCTATCGGGGGCAGTTTGGGGTTGAGCTGCCCTTGGGCTTGCGCCTCCTCGATCCAGGCACCCAGGCGCTCGCTGAGTTCGAGCAAGCCGTCCATGTAGTCTTGACTGGCCAGCAGACTGGCGCGCAAACTGGAATTCTGGCTAGGCAGGGACGGCATGCCGCCAGCAATTTTGATCTGCAGCACCCAGCGCACCACCGCCCGCAATTGCTGCGAAGCCGAGTCCTGCGCAGGCAGCGAGGCAATAAAGTCCTGGGCCTGCCGCATCACCCGCACCATGGCCGCCACGGCCAGGTCTTCCTTGCTCGCAAAATGTTTGTAAAGGCTGGCCTTGGCAATGCCCACCTCGGCGGCCACTTCGTCGACGGTCATCGCCTCAAAACCTTTTTCGGCCAACAAGCGGTTGACGGTTTTCACGATGGTGTCTTCGCGCACCTTGAGCATTTGCTGCTTGAACGAGGGCTTGTCAGCCAGACTGGACTTCATGTCCGAATTTTAGCCGCAGGCCCCAAAATGAAGACGCGCCGAGCAGGTTGCGACTTGTCGGTCTGTCTGGCCGCCAAGTGAAGCCGGGGCGCGAACCATCCCGCCACGACGCTGTTTCGACGCTCGGCGACGCTCGACGTTCGGGCTAGTCAATTCAAACACTGTGGTATTGCGATACCATAGTTGCCCTATCCAACAGTTGCACCATACCCCGGCCTTTCAACATGGCTTGGGCCCGCCGTCGCGGTCTCAGCCAGCAATCAGGAGAGCAGTCCATGAACATGAACGACGCCCAGCACCTGCAGCACCCCCCCCGCCTGGATGCCGCCTGGCTTGAGCCGCACTGGATGCCCTACACCGGCAACCGCGACTTCAAGGCCAACCCGCGCATGATGGCCAGCGCCAAGGGCTGTTACTACACCGACGTCCATGGCAATCAGATTTTTGACGGCCTGTCTGGCCTGTGGTGCAGCGGCCTGGGCCACTGCCGCAGCGAGCTGGTTGAGGCGGTCAGCCGCCAGATGAGCACGCTGGACTACTCACCCGCCTTCCAGTACGGCCACCCGCTGTCGTTTGAGCTGGCCAACAAACTCAAAGAGCTGACCCCGGCCGGGCTGGACTATGTGTTCTTTACCGGCTCTGGCTCGGAATCGGCCGATACGTCTTTGAAGATGGCGCGTGCCTACTGGCGTGCCAAGGGCCAGGCCGGCAAGACCCGCCTGATCGGCCGCGAAAAAGGCTACCACGGCGTCAACTTCGGCGGCATCTCGGTGGGCGGCATTGTGGCCAACCGCAAGATGTTTGGCCAGGGCATTGAGGCCGACCACCTGCCGCATACCCAGCTGGCCAGCAACGCGTTTTCACGCGGCATGCCCGAAAAAGGCGCCGAACTGGCCGACGACCTGCTGCGCCTGATTGCGCTGCATGATGCCTCCAACATCGCCGCCGTCATCGTGGAGCCCATGTCCGGCTCGGCCGGTGTGGTGGTGCCGCCGGTGGGCTACCTGCAGCGCCTGCGCGACATCTGCACCGCCAACAACATTCTGCTGATTTTTGACGAAGTCATCACCGGCTTCGGCCGCATGGGCGCCTACACCGGCGCAGAGGCCTTTGGCGTGACGCCCGACATCATGAACGTGGCCAAGCAAATCACCAACGGCACGCAGCCCCTGGGCGCGGTACTGGCCAGCAAAGACATTTACGACACCTTCATGGCCGCCGGCGGCCCGGCCTACATGCTGGAGTTTGCCCATGGCTACACCTACTCGGCGCACCCGCTGCCCTGCGCGGTGGGGCTGGCGGCGCTGGACATCCTGGTGCGCGAAAACATGATCGACCGCGTCAAAGAGCTGATGCCCCATTTCGAGAACGCGGTGCACGGCCTCAAAGGCGTGAAGCACATCACCGACATCCGCAACTTCGGCCTGGCAGCCGGCTTTACCATCGCGGCCCATCCCGGCGAGCCGGCCCGCCGGCCCTATGAGATCGCCATGGCCATGCTGAAAAAAGGCTTTTATGTGCGCTATGGCGGCGACACCATCCAGCTCGCTCCACCCTTCATAAGCACCCCAGCGCAAATCAGCACCCTACTCGACGCCCTTGGCGAAACCATCCAGGAAATTACCTGAGGCCAGTTCGCCCTCCCCCTGCTCGCGCTCCGAAAGTACCATGTCCACTCTCCCCACTATTCCCCATTTGATCAACGGCGAGCGGGTTTCCGGCGGTAGCCGCACGCAAGATGTGTTCAACCCGGCCACCGGCCACGCTGAAAAGCGCGTGCTGCTGGCCGACAAAGCCACGGTCGAGCAGGCTATTGCCAGCGCGCAAGCCGCCTACCCGGCCTGGCGCGCCACGCCGCCGCTCAAGCGCGCCCGCGTCATGAGCAACCTGAAAGTGCTGCTGGAACAGCACGCCGATGAGCTGTGCGCCCTGGTCACGGCCGAGCACGGCAAGGTGCTGGCCGATGCGCTGGGCGAGTTGCAGCGCGGCATCGAGAACGTGGAGTACGCCAGCTACGCGCCCGAGCTGCTCAAGGGCGAGCACAGCAAAAACGTGGGGCCGGCCATCGACTCGTGGAGCGAGTTCCAGGCGCTGGGCGTCACCGCCGGCATCACGCCGTTCAACTTCCCCGTGATGGTGCCCCTGTGGATGTGGCCCATGGCCGTGGCCTGCGGCAACACCTTCATCCTGAAACCGTCCGAGCGTGACCCGAGCAGCGCGCTGCGCGTGGCCGAGCTGGCGCTGCAGGCCGGCTTGCCACCGGGCGTGCTGAATGTGGTGCAGGGCGACAAGGAATCGGTGGACACCCTGCTGACCGACCCTCGGGTGAAGGCTGTGAGCTTTGTCGGCTCGACGCCGATTGCTGAGTACGTGTACGCCACCGGCTGTGCCGCCGGCAAGCGGGTGCAGGCGCTGGGCGGGGCCAAGAACCATGCCGTGGTGATGCCCGACGCCGACGTGGCCAATGCCGTCAGCGCCATGATGGGCGCGGCTTATGGCTCCTGCGGTGAGCGCTGCATGGCGGTGCCGCTGATCGTGGCCGTGGGCGACGCCACCGCAGACGCCATGATCGCTGGGCTGAAGGCCGAGATCGCCAAGATGAAGGTCGGCCCCGGCACCGACGCCAGCAACGACATGGGGCCGCTGGTCAGCAAGCCGCATTTTGAGAAGGTCAAGGGCTACGTCAACCAGGGCGTGATGGAGGGTGCCACCCTGCTGGTGGACGGCCGCGGCGTCAAGGTGCCTGGCCATGAAGACGGCTATTTTCTGGGCCCCTGCCTGTTTGACAACGTCAAGCCCGGCATGGTGATTTACCAGGAAGAAATCTTTGGCCCGGTGCTGGGCATCGTGCGGGTGCAAACCCTGCAAGAGGCCATGGACCTGATCGACGCCCACGAGTACGGCAACGGCACCTGCATCTTCACCCGCGACGGTGAGGCCGCGCGCTACTTCTCGGACAACATCCTGGTCGGCATGGTGGGCGTGAACGTACCGCTGCCGGTGCCGGTGGCCTACCACTCGTTTGGCGGCTGGAAACGCAGCCTGTTTGGCGACCTGCACGCCTACGGCCCCGACGCCGTGCGCTTCTACACCAAGCGCAAGACCATCACCCAGCGCTGGCCCTCGGCCGGCGTGCGCGAGGGCACGGTGTTCAGCTTTTCGAGTAACCGGTAAGCGGCGGGGGCGGCCTTCGGGCCGCCCAAGCTATCCCTCTGTGCCGGCGACCGATCTCTCCTTTGGTGGCGCAACGTTACACCAACGCAATCGTC
>SHXM01000011.1 GCA_009693325.1 Rhodoferax sp. | reverse complement strand
GGCAATCGAGATATTCGTGCCTGCGACAATTTTCCTACAGTTAAAGCCAGTTGGCATCCGTAGAAACCAGTAGAACACGCGAAATGGCGCGCTTCATATTTCACCTGAATTTGCAAATAATTTCAAGTAAAACTTGGGGGCCCGGCTAAGCTGTGCGCAGGCTTAGCCGGTTTTTTACCGGCAGAGGAAGGCGGCCCGAAAAATCAGCCGCCCGGCTCAGCCCAGGCTAGGTCGGCGACCCAGCAGGTCCTGTGCCGCCTGCTCGTAGGCCCAGGCCAGCTGCAGCACTGCCACATCAGCCTGCGGCCGGCCGATCAGCTGCAAGCCCATTGGCAGGCCACGCAAATCAAAACCTGCAGGCAGGCTGATGCAGGGCAGGCCGGCAAAGGTGGCGTAAATCACCACCTCCATCCACCGGTGGTAGGTGTCCATGGCCACGCCATCAACTTCGCTGGGCCAGCGCAGGCTGGCCTCGAAAGGCCACACCTGGGCGCTGGGCAGGGCAAGAAAATCATGGTGTTCAAACAAGGCCAGCATCTGCTGGTAGAAGGCGCTGCGTTGGGCGCTGGCCAACATCAGCGCTGGCCCGGTCAGCGTTTGCCCCTGGTCATGCTCCCACAGGGCCTCGGGCTTGATCAGGCTGCGGTTGGCGGGCTGCTTCAGGTAGGGCGCAATCCGGCCGGCCACCAGGGCCTGGCGCCACACCAGCCAGGCCTGCCAGACCAGCTCGGGCGGCATGCCCAGGCGGGTCGGCTCCACCGCACAACCCAGGGCCTGCAGACGGCCCAGCGCCTGCTCACACACCGGCAATATCTCCGGCTCCATCGGCAGATAGCCGTCCAGATTGCCAAGCCACCCAATGCGGCAGTTGCGCGGCTCAAGCCCAGCCAGCCCGTTGGCAAAATCCGGACTGACGGCAATCGACAGAGGCGCGCGCGGATCGGGCCCGGCCTGCACCTGCAGCAGGGCCGCTACATCGCGCACGCTGCGCCCCATCGGCCCCTCGGTGCTGAGCTGGCTGATCCAGCTGTCCTGCGCCGGCCACATCGGCACCCGACCCTGGCTTGGGCGCAAGCCAAAAACATTGGCCCAGCCGGCCGGGTTGCGCAGGCTGCCCATGAAATCCGAACCATCAGCCACCGGCAACAAGCGCAGCGCCAGCCCCACCGCGGCACCGCCGCTGCTGCCGCCTGCCGATCGGCTTGGGTCGTAGGCATTGCGGGTCAGGCCAAACACCTCGTTGAAGGCGTGCGAGCCCAAACCGAACTCGGGCGTGTTGGTCTTGCCAATCACAATGCAGCCGGCCGCCTTCATGCGCTGCACCATCAGGCCGTCTTGCTGCGGTACATTGCCGCGCATCAAGGGTGAGCCTAGGGTGGTGACGATGCCGGCGGTATTGGCCATGTCTTTGATGGCCTGGGGCATACCGTGCATCCAGCCCAGGGACTGGCCACGCGCGAGTTGGGCGTCGCGGGCGTCGGCCTGGCGCAACAAGTCATCCGGATCTTGCAGGCTGACAATCGCGCCGCAGGCCGGGTTGAATGCATCAATCCGGGCCAGGTAGGCCTGCATCACCTCGCGGCAAGACAACTGGCGGGCATGGATGGCCTGCGACAGGGCGCTGGCATCGAGTTCAACAATCATGGTCATCTGGCAAGTGGCTGGGTAACGACTGTGCGGATAATAGACGCATGACTTTCTTGGCCATCGACGTGGGCAACACCCGCCTCAAATGGGCGCTCTACCAACAGCCCCGCCCAGGCGCTGCCCTGATCGCACAGGGCGCCGAGTTTTTGGAGCATATCGAGCGACTCGCCGAGGGGCCCTGGGCCGAGTTGCCCTCGCCCAAGCGAATGCTGGGCTGCATTGTGGCGGGAGAAGCACCCAGGCGGCGGGTCGAGGAACAAATGGAGCTGCGGGACGTGGCAGCCCAATGGGTCGTCGCCAGCCCCGCAGAGGCCGGGCTGGTGAACGGTTACGACCACCCGGCCAGGCTGGGCGCTGACCGCTGGGTTGCCATGGTCGGGGCCTGGCACCATCTGCTGGCCCAAGGCCCTCCACGCCCGCTGGTGGTGGTGATGGTAGGGACAGCGGTCACGATGGATGCCCTGGACGAAAAAGGCCGGTTTTTGGGCGGCCTGATACTGCCCGGCCACGGCATCATGTTGCGCGCGCTGGAGTCGGGCACCGCCGGCCTGCAAGTGCCTACCGGCGAGGTGCGTGAATTTCCCACCAACACCAGCGATGCACTCACCAGCGGCGGCACCTATGCCATTGCTGGGGCCGTGCTGCGCATGGTGCAGCATTTGCACCAGCAGTGTGGCGCCGAGCCCCGCTGCATCTTGACCGGCGGCGCAGGCTGGAAGATGGCGCCGAGCATGGGGCTGGCTTTTGAACTGGTCGACAACCTGATCTTCGATGGGCTGCTGAAGATAGCCGAGTGCCGTTCGGGCGCCTGACTGCGCAGCTCAGGCCCCCAGGCCGGCAACAGCTTGGCGCAACACCTGGCGGGCCTGGCTGAGAATTTGCTCCCGCCACAGGGGCGTGTCGGTAAAAAACGCGTCTCTCATCTGCTGATGGATCTGCGTCGCCAAGTCGGGCGCTGCCTGCGGATGCTGGTGCAGCCAGTGGTCAGCACGCAGCGCTTGGAGCATGTCGGCAATCGGCAAGGTGCCGTATTCCAGGGCCAGGCCGGTGTACTCGGCCTGCGGACATTCTTGGTAGGCCGCGCTCCACATCAGGCCGGTGAGCCAGGCCGAGCTGGAGGACCCATCGTAGATCGAGGTGACTGGCGTGGCGCCATTGCCGCCCCACCAATGGCGCGCGCGGGCCAGGGCAGCAGCGTCATCCCGGCAGGCAAAAATACGCTCGCCCAGGCCACTGGGTCCCAGGCCGGTGTGCACATCGACCCAGGCCAGTCGGCGCGCTGACTGGGCCTGTTCGCGCAGAATTTTCCGAACAGTCTGGTTGCTCCAGGTGGGCGCGGTGCCGCCGTAAAACAGGCCATCGGCAAACTCGTGCTGGCCCCGCGTGGTGGTAGCCTGAAAGCCGGCCATGCCGTGGCGGCCGATGTACTCGGTCAGGCCCGCCACATTGGCAGCATCCGGCGGCCAATGATCAGGCAGCAGCAGCGGATGCAAGCCACGGTAGGCTTCGTTGATCGGCAGGACTTGCGAAAAATCCTGAAAATTACGGTTCAGGTCAACGTTCTCATGGGTCACCCGGCGCAGGTGGGAAAACCCATGGGGATTGAGCGCATGCACATACAAAAGAGCCACGCCATGCGCCCGGCTTTGCGCCCGCAAAGCGGCATCCCCCAGCGCGTCAACCTGCACGCCGCTGCCGCAGAAGCCCTCCACACCATGGCAGGCGCTAGTCACAATCAGCAGCCGATCGGCCTTGGCGGCGCCATCGAGCACCAAGTCCGTGGCGAGCGCCTCGCCGTCGCGACCAGGCAGCGGGTGCGGGTAAGACTGCACTGCCAGGCCGGCGCTGGCAGCAGCGGCTAAAAACTTGGCCCGTGCCTGGGCGTAGCTTGGTGAGAAAGGCTGGCCTGGCTCCATGTCGTAGGCCCCTCAAGCGGCCTTGAACCAGGCCTCCGCCAGCCGCACCCAGTAGGTGGCGCCCAGTGGGATCAGGTCGTCATTGAAATCGTAGCTCGGGTTGTGCAGCATGCAGGGGCCGCCGCCATGGTCGATATCGCGGTGCGAGCCATCGCCATTGGCAATGAAGCTGTAGCAACCGGGTTTGGCCTGCAGCATGAAAGAAAAATCTTCAGCGCCCATGGTGGGCTCCTGCTGCAGCACATTGTCTGGACCCACAATGCTGGCCATCACGGCGCGGG
The DNA here is from genome assembly GCA_009693325.1 of Rhodoferax sp. Taxonomy (GTDB): domain Bacteria; phylum Pseudomonadota; class Gammaproteobacteria; order Burkholderiales; family Burkholderiaceae_C; genus Rhodoferax. The sequence continues at coordinate 29,364 of SHXM01000011.1, read as the reverse complement.
CAAACTCGGCCTCTTTGGCGCTGTTGACAGTGGGCGGATAGTTGCGGACAAATTCGAACTCGCAGCTCAGACCAAAGGCTGCGCAGGTGTGCTCGGCGATCTGCTGCATGCGGGCTTCGATCATGTCGAGCACCTCCAGGGAGAAGGTGCGCACGGTGCCGCGCAACTCGCAGCTGTTGGGGATAACATTGGTGGCCTCACCGGCATGGATCATGGTGACCGAAATCACGCCGGCGTCAATCGGTTTTTTGTTGCGCGTGATGATGGTCTGAAAGGCCTGCACCATCTGGCAGGCCACAGGCACCGGGTCCAGACCATTGTGCGGCAGGGCGGCATGGGCCCCCCGACCCCGAATGACCACCTTGAATTCATTGCTGGAGGCCATCACCGGCCCCGGGCTGACAGCAAACTTGCCCACCTCGGTGCCGGGCCAGTTGTGCATGCCGAATACGGCGTCCATCGGAAACTGCTCGAACAAACCGTCCTTGATCATCTCGCGCGCACCACCACCGCCCTCTTCGGCGGGCTGGAAAATCAAGTAAACCGTGCCGTCAAACAAGCGCTGCTTGGCAAAGTGCTGCGCGGCTGCGAGCAGCATGGCGGTGTGGCCATCATGGCCGCAGGCGTGCATCTTGCCTTTGTTCTGGCTGGCGTGGCTGAAGGTGTTGAACTCTTGCATGGGCAGGGCGTCCATGTCGGCGCGCAGGCCGATGGCCCGGCCAGAAGTGCCATTTTTGATGATGCCCACCACCCCAGTGGTGCCCATGCCGCGATGGATGGGGATGCCCCACTCGGTCAGTTTGGCGGCCACCAGGTCGGCGGTGCGCACTTCTTCAAAACAGAGTTCCGGGTGGGCATGAATATCTCGGCGAATGGCGGCAATCGAGGCGGCCTGGGTCACAATGGAATCAATGATTTTCATAATATTTCCTTTTTTTACGAGTCTAGCGCGAAGTCACCCGGGCTGCCCCAAGCAGGCCCATAGACTGCGTTGCTGGCCAAAAACACGGCCAGCCCCTGCGGCCGGCAAAGCTGGATAACGCCATGACACCCTCCAATATTTTGATTCACAGCAGCGACCACGGCACTGCACAAGCAGAGGCCGGCAGCCACCAGGTGCTCGGCGCCTGTCCGCACGATTGCCCGGACACCTGCTCCTTGCTAACCACCGTCTCGCTCGGCGTGGCCATCAAGGTGCAGGGTAACCCGGCGCATCCCCAAACCGCAGGTACTCTGTGTGCCAAGGTGGCCCGCTACACCGAGCGCAGCTACCACCCCGAACGGGTGCTGCGGCCACTCAAGCGCAGCGGCCCAAAGGGCAGCGGACAGTTTGTACCCGTGAGTTGGGACACCGCGCTGAGCGATATTGCTGCGCGGCTGCAGGCCATCGTGGCGCGCGGTGGCGACGCAGCACAGGCCATTCTGCCCTACAGCTATGCCGGCACCATGGGCCTGGTGCAGCGCGACAGCATGTCGTCGCGATTTTTCCACCAACTTGGCGCCTCATTGCTGCAACGCACCATCTGTGCATCGGCCGGCGGCGAGGGCCTTGTGCATACCCTGGGCGGCAAGCTCGGCATGCGGGTGGAGTTTTTTGCGCAATCCAAGCTGATCCTGATCTGGGGCAGCAACTCCATCACCAGCAACCTGCATTTTTGGCGCTATGCACAGGAGGCCAAGCGCCAGGGGGCCAAGCTGGTATGTATCGATCCGCGGCGCAGCGAGACGGCTGAAAAATGCCATGAACACCTGGCACTGCTGCCCGGTACCGATGCCGCGCTAGCACTAGCCTTGATGCATGAGCTGATCACCCATGACTGGCTGGACCAGGCCTACCTGGACGACCACACGCTAGGCTGGGACTTGATGCGGGCGCGCGCCCTGCAATGGCCGCCAGAGCGGGCGGCAAGCGTTTGCGGCATCAGCCCAGCGCAAATCAGGGCGCTGGCGCAAAACTACGGCAGCTGTGCACGGCGCGGGGAGCCTGTGGCGATTCGCATGAACTACGGGCTGCAGCGGGTGCGCGGGGGCGGCAATGCGGTACGGCTGATTGCCTCCTTGCCGGCCCTGGTTGGCGCCTGGCGGCACCGCGCTGGCGGCGTGCTGCTGTCAAGCGGCGGCAATTTCCCGGTCAACTTAGATGCACTGCAGCGCCCCGATCTGCTGGCCGGGCGCCGGCCACGCAGCATCAACATGAGCACCATTGGAGACGACCTGCTGCGCCCGGCCAGCGCTGAATTTGGCCCGGCCATTGAGGCCCTGGTGGTGTACAACAGCAACCCGGTGGCGGTGGCGCCCGACTCTTCCCGTGTGGTGCAGGGTTTTGCACGCAGTGATTTGTTTACCGTGGTGCTTGAGCATTTTCAGACCGACACCGCTGATTACGCCGACTACATCCTGCCGGCCACCACACAGCTCGAACACTGGGATGTGCATGCCAGTTATGGCCACACCGACGCCCTGCTGAACCGTCCCGCCATTGCGCCGCAGGGAGAGGCGAAAACCAACACCCAAATATTTCGAGAACTGGCCCAACGCATGGGCTTTAGCGACCCGGCCTTTGTGGAAGACGACCTCAGCCTGTGTCGCCTGGCCTACGGGGAATCGGTGGACTTTGAGGTTTTGTTGCGCCAAGGCTTTGCCTGCGTCAACCAGGAGCCCGCACCATTTGCCCAGGGCGGCTTTGCCACACCCTCTGGCAAATGCGAGTTCTACAGCGCAAGGCTGGCGGCCCAAGGGCTTGACGGCCTGCCTGACTACCTGCCAAATTACGAGCCTCCCGGCTCGTCTACACACTATCCCTTGGCCATGATCTCGCCGCCGGCCCGCAACTTTCTCAACTCCAGCTTTGTCAACGTCAAGAGCCTGCGCGACCTTGAAGGTGCGCCGCTGCTGGAGATGCATGCCCAGGACGCCGCCGCACGGGGCATCAACGATGGCGCCACGGTGCGGGTGTTCAACCAGCGCGGAGTACACCATTGCAAGGTCAAGATCTCGCAGCGCGCCCGCCCCGGCGTGGTTCACGGCATGGGCCTGTGGTGGCGCAAATATGGGCTGGACGGCACCAACGTCAACCAACTCACCAGCCAAAAACTCACCGACCTGGGGCAGGCACCCACGTTTTACGATTGCCTGGTGGAGGTGGCGCTGGCGTCAACCCCGGCATAAGGCCTGGTCATTTCATCTCACGAAACGAGCGCTAGCCGTCGTCGAGGGTTTTTCCGCATACCACACCCATAGCTGGCTGGGTAAGCTCTTGTGCATGGCTTTGAATCACCTGTCCCCGGATCAAGTGGCGTCCTACCACCGGAACGGCTACCTGAGCCCACTGCACGCCATGGCGCCGGCCCAGGCGCAGACTAATTTGGCGCGCTACCAGGCGCTCTGCGATCAAGAAGGCGGTGTGCTGACCAAACGCACCAACAACAAGCCGCATCTGCTGGTGCCCTGGCTGGCTGAACTGGTGCGACACCCACCTATTTTGGATGCGGTCGAGGACCTGATCGGGCCCAACCTGCTGTGCTGGGCTTCAGGTTTTTTTCACAAGCCTGCGAACTCTTCAGACTTCGTCTCATGGCACCAGGATTCAACCTACTGGGGCCTGTCCAAGCCAGAGGTTGTCACCGCCTGGGTGGCCTTCACGGCGTCTTTGCCGGTCTCGGGCTGCATGCGCGTGATTGCGGGCACACAAACCCAGGACCAGCTCGCCCACCGCGATACTTTTTCGAGCAACAACATGCTCAGCCGCGGCCAGGAAGTCGCGGTCAACGTGGACCCGTCACAGGCCATTGACATCGTGCTGCAGCCCGGTGAGTTCTCGCTCCACCATATTCGCATCGTGCATGGCTCGGAACCCAATTGCGCAGATTGGCCACGCATCGGCTTCGCCATACGCTACATCCCCACCGACATGCGCCAGCTCTCGGCCATCCGCGACAGCGCAACGCTGGTGCGGGGGCATGATGACTTTGGCCATTTTGACCCCGAACCAGCGCCGCAATCTGATTTTCACCCGGATGCGGTGGCCTTCCACAACGGCATGATCGAGCGCACCACGCAGATCCTGTTTGCTGGGGCTAGCAAGAAACGTGAGTACGAACCGCTGCGCTCACCCCCCTGAGCGCAGATGCAGGATGTAACCGAGATTGTCCATGAGGGTTTGGTGTGCAGGTGCGCCTCATGGACTAGCTCGGTTTGAGTTGCCCGACAAATAACCGAGGAGAAATTGAATGCTAAGACGTCGCCAGCTGATTGCTGCGGCCGGTGTGACCGCCGCCGCCGCCCACCTCCCGAATGCCCAAGCCCAGACGGTGACCAGTCTGCGCATCACCCATGTCTTGTCGCCCAACGAGCCGGCCAATGAGGCTTGCTTGCTGCTCGCAGCACGCATCACCGAAAGAAGCCAGGGAAAAATCAAGGTCGAGGTTTTCCCGCAAGGTCAGCTCGGGGGCAACAAGGAGCAGTATGAACTGATGCGCCAGGGCGCCAACGTCATGGTGCTTGGCGATCCGAGCGCTATTGGTGATTTCGTTCCAGATTTCGGCGTGCTCAACGGGCCCTACCTGCTCAAGCAACCGCAGGAGTTTCGCAAGTTACTCGCCAGTCAATGGTATGCCGAACTCAACGCCCGGGCACAACGCGAGCAGTCGATCCGGGTGCTTACCCTGGGCGGTTTTTTTGGCGCACGCCATGCGCTTAGCAACAAGCCGCTGCGCACGCCAAACGATTTCAAAGGCGTGGCCTTTCGAGTGCCGCCAACCTTGATGTGGATAGAAACCTTCAAGGCCTTGGGCACGCGCCCAGTGACCATCCCGTGGCCAGAAATATACAGCGCGATGCAGCAAGGCGTCGCCGACGCCGTCGAGGCCCCGTTCGCATCAATTTGGGGCATGAAGTTGCACGAAACACGCAAGGTGTTGTCCTTGACCGGGCATTTTCTTTCCTGGATTGGGTGGATCATGAATGAACGTTTGTGGCAGCGGATACCAGCCGATTTACGCGCAATCATTCAGGAAGAAGCTGATGCCGCAGCCGCCTTCATGACAACGCGAACCCTCGAAATTGACAATGAATACATCAAACGCTTTCAAGATTCCGGCGTGACCATTGTGCGCGATCTGGACTATGCGGCACTGCAAAAGGCAACCGAAAGCGTCTACTCGGCGATACCGAACTGGACACCTGGTTTGCACGCCAGAGTCAAGCAAATTCTGACCAGCTAAGCACCGGGGAATGGGTGACCATTTGCCGTTGACATCGGGCGCCGAATGGGCGCCCGGCGAGTGGCACCGCAATATCGAAGAGTGCATTGCCTGCGTGGCGTTGGCAATCACTGTGCTTTGCACATCCTGGGGCGTATTCACCCGTTATGTTTCTGCGCAACCGGCCACCTGGGCTGCCGAGATCGCAGCAGCAGGCTTTTGTTGGGTGATCTTCTTTGGCGCCGCAGCGGTCTACAAGCGTGCGGGCCACGTGTCGATTGACATCCTGGTCGTGCGCCTGCCAACTCGCCTACGCCGCGCGATTGCGATAAGCGCGGATCTTTTGGTGTTGGTTTTCCTGATAGGGACAAGTTGGCTGGCAAGCGTCTACACCGTCAACTCCTGGGACTCTCCCATGCCCTCGCTTCGCTGGCCCTATTCGATCCATTACGCCGGTGCCGCTCTTGGTCTGATAGCCATGACCCTGCGCCATGCGCAGTCGGCGTGGCGCAGCCAGGTTCGCACGAACTAACACCTCGAGAGCGCGATGGAATACCTGCCCCTGTTGCTGATGCTGGTCTTGTTCGCACTCAATGTGCCGGTGGCCATGGCGATGGGCATAGGCGCAATCTCCTACTTCGTCTTCAAAGCCGACGAGTTGCCGCTCCAACTCTTTGCCCAAAGACTGATCAGCTCTACCGACTCATTTCCGCTACTCGCCGTGCCCTTTTTCATACTCGCCAGTGTGATCATGAACCACGCCGGCATCACCCGGCGCCTGATGGCGCTGGCAGAGTCGCTGGTAGGCCACATGACTGGTGCACTCGCGCAAGTCACCGTGCTGGTCTCAACCCTGATGGGCGGGCTGTCTGCCTCGGCTAACGCGGATGCCGCAATGGATGCCAAGATGATTGGGCCGCAAATGATCCGGCACGGCTACAGCCCGGCTTTCGCGGCCGCGATTTCAGCCTGCTCGGCAGTGATCACACCGATCATCCCGCCGGGCATCGGGTTCATCATCTACGGCTTTATCGCCGACGTGTCGATTGGCCGCCTTTTCATGAGTGGTGTGGTGCCAGGCCTGATGCTGTGCGTCTTCCTGATGGTCGCTGTGCACCTGATTGCCCGCACTCGCGGCTACAAAGCGCAGCGCGACACGCGAGCCAAGCCAGCCGAAATATGGCGCGCCTTTGTCGATGCCCTGGGCGCTTTGTCTATCCTGCTCTTCATTATGTTTGGCATCCGCTACGGAATCTTCACGCCAACCGAGGCGGGGGCATTGGCCGCGGTTTACGCGATATTTATTGGCACGGTCTGGCATCGCGAGCTAAAAGTAGCCCATATTTTCCCGATTTTGATGGAGTCTGTACTGGCGGTATCGGTGGTGATGCTGATCATCTGCTGTGCGACTGCCTTCGGCTATTACATGACCTGGGAACGGATTCCGCCGCGCATTGCGGTGTGGATAGTTTCGATGACCCAGGACAAATACGTCCTGCTTTTCTTGATCAACCTGCTGCTGCTCATCGTCGGGATGCTGATCGAGGGAACGGCAGCACTGATTTTGCTGACCCCGATACTGGTGCCGGTAGCGCTCAAGATCGGCGTTGACCCAGTGCAGTTTGGCCTAATCATGGTGCTTAATCTGACCATTGGCGGCGTCACGCCACCGGTGGGTACTTTGATGTTCACCACCTGTTCTATCCTGCGCGTGCCGCTTCAAGACTTCACGCGGGAGGCCTTGCCCTTCATTGCGGCCATGCTCATGGTGCTGCTGCTGGTCACCTATATTCCAGCACTCTCGCTCTGGCTTCCCGATTTGGTATTTAAATGAGCCGGGTCTACCGCCCAGGCGATTGATTGCGTACCAAGAAATCTCCAGCCCTGAGCTCGGCGATGTTGCGCACCCCCGCCAAGCCCATGACCCGGTCAAGCTCGGCGTGCAGGATGCTTAAAACATGGCTGACGCCGGCCTCGCCGGCCACCGCCAAGCCCCAGAGGTGAGGGCGACCCAGCAAGACCGCATGGGCGCCCAGTGCCAGGGCCTTGAAAACATCGCTGCCGCGGCGCAGGCCACCGTCAATCAGCACCGGCACCTGGCCTGCGACCGCTTCCACCACAGCGGGCAATGCACGCAGGCTGGGCAAGGCGCCGTCGAGCTGGCGCCCGCCGTGGTTTGACACGATGACGCCATCAACGCCCTGGGCAATCGCCTGTTTCGCCTCTTGGGGATGAAGCACCCCCTTAACCAGCAGGGGGCCGCTCCAGTGCTGCCGCAGAGCATCAAGGTCTTTCCAGTTCATGCCGGGATCCAGCAAGGAGCCCATGCGCCCGGCCAGCTCAGCCACTGACTCGGGCCTGTTTTCACGAACATAATTGCCAAAGGTGATGCGTGGTAATTCTTTGCGCATCGCCCACCACCAGCGGCTCTTGCGGGCAAATGCCATCAGCTGCGCCGGCCCAAAACGGGGCGGGATCGAAAAGCCATTGAGCAGGTCGCGCTCACGTTTGCCCAGCAACTGGTTGTCCAGCGTCAGCACCAGCGCCTGGTAACCGCTGGCCTTGGCACGATCGGCCAGCTCGCGGGTAAAGCCGCGGTCCTTGTAGATGAAGACCTGCATCCAACGCACCCCGCTGTGGGCCTGTGCCAATGTCTCGAGCGTGCAGACCGAACCGTGGCTCAAGCAATACACCGTGCCGTGCTTTTGCGCGGCTTGGGCGGCCGCCACCTCGCCCTGCGGCCAGAACAAGCCGGCCAGGCCGGTCGGGCCAATCAGCATCGGCGATGACAAGCGCTGGCCGAGCAACTCGATGGACAGGTCGCGAACGCCCGCACCGTTCATCGGCCGCGGCAGAATTGACCAGTCCTGAAAACAGGCCTCGTTGTCGCGCAACGTGGTCTCGTCTTCGGCACCGCCATCGATGAAATCAAAAATCGGCCGGGGCAGGCGCTGGCCTGCCAGCTCCCGCATGCGCGCTACGCTGAAAGCCGTAGCAGGCAGGTGCTCTGTGCGCTTCATGGCTGCGGTGAGCCCTGTACCTATTTCAGAAAGGACGGGCCGCGCGCGCCTTGGCTGACTGCTTTGTCAGCTGCAGCTTCCGATAGGCGAATGGCTGGCAATTTGGCAATCACCTGGGCGAGCAGCTTCTGGGGGATCACCACAACGCCATCCAGGTCAGCCACCACCACGTCTCCGCTGCAAACCTGGTGCCCGGCGATGCTGACTGCAAAGCCTACCGTGCCAGGGCCGCTTCGGTGCGGCGAGTTGGGGGTAACGCCCATCGACCATGCGGGCAGGCCGACGGTGCGAATTCCAGTGAGGTCGCGCACGCACCCGTCGGTCACAAAACCAACTGCGCCACAGTTTTTGGCCATGCCCAGCACCAGATCACCCGTGATGGCGCAGCCGGTGAACCCGTCGGCGCAGGCCACCAGCACATCGCCGGTCTGCACCTCGGAGAGTGCATGAATCAGTGCCAGGTTATCGGCCGGCCCGGCATGGCAGGTCAACGCCACGCCGCAAAATGCAAACTGTTCGGCAATGGCGGGTTTGAGCCTGAAGTCAAGGGCGCCCGTGCCCCCCATGGCATCCACCAGAAAACCGGTGGGCGTAGACCGAAGCTGGCCGAGCAGGGATGGATCGGGCCGCTCGAAGGACTGAACCTGAATATTGGGAACCTCTTCAATCATGGTTTTGCTCCGGGGCTGGGTTCAGATGGTGATGCGCCGGGCCCGGGCGGTGACTGGCCAAGCCTCGGCTGCCCGGCCACCCCGCACGGCCCAGACCTCGCTGTGCAGCGCCATGGTGGGGCAGATGTGGCGCGGCAGGCCGTAGAGCACGTCGCCCACCGCATAGTCTGCGGCGCGCGGAGTTTGCAGCACCAAATGCTCTTCGCTGTGGGTCACAGCCACGGCATCCTCGAGGCCAAACAACTGCACCCGCGGGTGTGGCATTTCTGCCGCCACTGACTTGTGCCCCAGGTCCAGGCAGAGCCGGTCGGGCGTGGGCTTGCTGATCACGCGGGTCATCAGCACGGCGGCGTTTTGCATGTGGTGGTCGGGGCACACTTTTTCTTGGCCAAAGTCCCACAGCACGGTGGTGCCGGCGCCCACCTCGACATCCGGATGCTGGGCCATCAGGGCAAAAGTGGGCGTGCCGCTGGCAATCAAAAGGGGAACCGGCAGGCCTTCGGCGCGCAATTGATCACGCATGGCCCAGACCGGCGCAAAGGCGCTCATGACCTGCTGCTTGAGAGCGCCCGCGTCGGGCTCGTGCAAATGCCCGTCATAAGCGTGCAGCCCGCCCGGTGTAACCGATGGGGTTTGGCACAGTTGCCGGTACAGGGCCAGGGCCGGCTCGCCGGGGATGATGCCGGTGCGGTTCATGCCTACGTTGAGGTCAACATAAAGCATCAGTTGAACCCCTGCCGCACCGGCCGCCGCGCTCAAGGCTTGCAGGTTGGCCGGGTCGTCCACCAGGGTGGCGAAATGGGTCGCGGGAAAAGCCTTGATCAAAGCCATCAAGCGAGGAATATTGGGGCCGTTGGGTTGATGGGCCAGCAAAATGTCTTCGCCCCCTGCGCTGGCGGTCATCTCGGCCTCGGCAATGGTGGAGACCTTGAACTTGTGGATGCCAGCAGCGCGCTTCATGGCAATGATGGGCGCGAGCTTGTGGGTTTTGACATGGGGGCGCAAGCGGCTGACACCGCCGGCAAGCTCGATCATGCGCTTGAGGTTGTGTTCAATCCGCTCGGGGTAGAGCAGCACTGTGGGCGAAGCAATGCTGTGCGCGTTGGAGATCGTGTACCAGGGTGTCATGCTCGGGGCCTTTCAATGGGTGGCTCAGGGTTTGCTTCTACCAGGCGGACCAGCCGCCATCAACAATCAGATTTTGCCCGGTAATCCAGCGCCCGGCTGGGCTGGCAAACAGCGCTACGGCACCGTTGAGGTCAGTGGGCAGGCCCAGCCTGCCCAGCGGAACCTGGGCTGTGAACCGTTCGCGGGTGATGGGGTCGATGCCGGGCTTGGGGATTTGCCCGGGGCTGATGCAGTTCACGTTGAGCCCATGCTGCGCCAATTCACAAGCGAGGGCCCGCGTAAGGTTGAGTATGGCGCCCTTGGCCGCATGGTATGACTGCGAGGAACGCTTGAACTCTGGTCCGTAGAGTCGGGGGTCGCTGCCCAGCGTGGCATGGATCGAGCCGACCGTGATGATGGCGCCTTGGCGGGCCGGCATCATGGCACGGGCGCCAACCTGGGCGCACACCAGTGTGCTCGTGACGTTGTTGCGCAGGGTGGCCTCCAGGTCTTTGACGCTGATGTCAGGCGCCATCTCACGGCCCTGGCCGCCACCGGCGTTGCAGACCATCACATCGAGCCGCTGGTGGGATTGCCAGGCCCGTTGCACCGCGATTTGCATGGCGGCCTCGTCGGCCGCATCGGCCGGATGGGCATGGGCTGATGCGCCCTGTTGGCGCAGGGTTTGTACCGCAGACTCCAGCACATCGGCGCGCCGGCCGACCAGGTGGACTTCGGCGCCGAGTTGGGTCAGGGCCGTAGCCATGGCCAGCCCCAAGTGGGTACCCCCGCCAGTGACCACCGCCACCGCGCCTTGCAAACTGAGCCAGTCTGGCAAGGCCGGCGCGCTGGGTTTGACCTGAGCGCCTGGGTACTGGGTGTTCATGGCTGCTCTGGTGTGCTGGGCAAGCAGCTTAAGCGGCGCGCAAGACCCGCCCGGGCCGGGCGCTGGTTTGCTCACCCTCGTGCAGCACCAAGCAGCCGTTGACCAGCACATGGCAAACACCTGCTGCGGCTTGGGTGGGCCGCAGGTAGGTGGCACGGTCTGCCACCTGCGCTGGGTCAAAAACCACGATGTCGGCGGCCTGGCCCAATGCCAGAGTGCCACGGTCATGCAGGCGCAGGCGCTCGGCCACGCGGCCGCTCATCTTGGCAATGGCGGTGGCGAGGTCCAGGTCACCAAGCTCGCGCACAAAACGTCCCAGCACCCGCACGCTGGCGCCAAAATTGCGCGGGTGGGGGCGCCGGTGACCTTGGTCAAAGCACATGGCTGAGCCGTCTGAACCCATGACCGAGCGCGGGTGCATCAGGAAAGTGCGCATGTCGGCCTCGGTGCGGTAAAAAAGCACCACCATCACCCGGTTGCCACCTTCTCGGCACAGGCGCAAGACCAGTTGCGCTGGTGAGATACCCAGTTGCCCGGCAGCCTGTTGCAGGTTCTGGCCCTCTTGGGTACCAAGCAGCCCGTCGGTGCGGGCCAGCACCACCCGCTCCCACAACCAGGGAATCAAGTGGGCCGACCAGCCTTTGAGCAGGTCAGCTTCGGCGCGCGCCATCACATCGGCGTGTTGTAGCCGCTCGCTCATGGCGGCAACGCCGCCCTCCTGAACCCAGGGCGGCAGGTACTGCGTGAGAGCTGAGCTCGAAGCATCGTAGGGGTAGACATCAAAGCCGGCGTCCAGGCCCTGGTCCACGGCCTGGTCGAATCGGCGGGTCCAATCAGCCGCACTGCCCCATTCGGACGGCGTGTTGATGGCAGCATGGGAATACTGCACCCGTACACCCGATGCCCGGCCCAAGTGCAGCGCCTCATGCAAAGGCCCGTAGCGGTGGTCGTCACCGATCAGGTCTTTGTCGCGGGCATGGGTGGCGTACAGGCGGTCCCGGCTGGCCAGCACCTGGCACAAAGAGATCAGCTCTGCGGTGGGCGCGTAGCGGGAGGGCACATAGGTCAGCCCGGTGGTCATGCCAAAGGCGCCTTGGTCAAGTAGCAGGCTCAAGCTGTCGCACATGGCCTGCATCTCGGTCTGCGTGGCAGCATCGCTGCGTACCCCCATCGCCGCAATGCGCAGGGCGCCGTGGCCTACCAGCGGTGCGATGTTCAGGGCGATGCCGCGCGCCTCTGCGGTTTGGCGATAGCCCTCCAGATCGGTCCAAGCCAGGGGCGCGGGGTCATCACCGATGCCAGCCAGCAAATCAAGGTGCAGCGCCAGATGCGCCGGGTTGACCGGAAAGGGTGAGAAGCCGCAGTTGCCGGTGACCTCGGTCGTGACGCCCTGGCTGACCTTGCTCTGGCCCCGGCCGTCGATCAGCAGGCTCATGTCGGAATGGGTGTGGATGTCGATGAATCCGGGGGATACCACCATACCGCGGGCATCCAGGTCGACCCGGGCAGGCTGGGTCGATGCCTGGCCCATGAAGACAATTCGGTCACCCTGAACACCCAGGTCAAGTTCAGCCGGCGGCGCCCCGGTCCCGTCGAAGACCGTTGCGCCCCGAATCAGCATATCCCATGCCATGCCAAGCACTCCACGCTCTTGCCTGCTATGGGTTACAGCGGCGCTGCAACCAGACCGAAGGCTTCACAATTATCAGAGCAGTGCTACCGGCTGGTGGATGGCGTCTGTTTCGCCTGACGCAACAGCAGACCGCCGGTCAGCGGCGCCGCCAACCCTGGGTGCGGCGCTCCAGCCGACGCGTCAGCAGCACATGGGCAATCTTCACGCCAGCTGAGGTGGCCACAATCGTCATGGCCATGGCCGCAGCGGCGGCCGTGAACCCGGCCTCGTCCATGTTAACGATGGCAATGGCCGCGAGCTTGGTGTCGGTCGAGTACAAAAAGATCACCGCCGACACCGTCGTCATGGCATTGACAAACAGGTAAATGCTGATGTCCAGTACGGCGGGCAGGCAGACTGGCAGGGTGACACGGGTCATGGTGCGCAGCAGTGACACCTTGAGCGAGGCGGACACAGCTTCAAATTCGTGGTCCAGTTGCTTGAGGGCGGTGCTCGCCGTCAAATGGCTCACGGTGTAAAAGTGGGTCAGTGAATTGATCACCAGGATAGCCATGGTGCCGTACAAAAAGCCAAAGGGATTGCCCTTGGCATTGAAGAAAAAAATGTAGGCCAGCCCCAGCACCAAGCCGGGCACGGCCATGGGCAGCATGGCCATGAACTGGGCCACCATCCGCCCAAAAGCAAAGGCGCGGGTCTTCTCCAGCAGGTAGGCACCAACAAAAACGACCGCTGTGCCGATCACCGCGGTCCAGGCCGCCAATTGCACTGAATGCCAGTAGGCGGCCCAGCCGTCCGAGTCAAATTCGCCAAAGGCATAGTTGTTCAGGGTAAGCGTCAAGTTGTAGGGCCAGCGCGTCACCAGCGAGGCCCAGGCAGCCATCGCCAGCACAATAAAAATCATGCCGCCAACCACGCTACAAAACGCGAACAGCGCCCAGTCACGTTGGGCTGCCGGCTTGGGCACCAGCGGCACCGCGCGGGCTGACAGCAGCGCCACCTGGCGCCCCTGCAAGATTCGGTCTGCGGCAAAAGCCACCACTGCCGGGATCAGCAGCACAAAGCCAACCACGGCGCCCATTTCGAAGTTTTGCTGACCAATCACCTGTTTGAAGATATCAGTGGCGAGCACATTGAAGCGCCCGCCAATCACCTTGGCAATGCCAAAGTCGGTGATAACCAGCGTAAAAATCACAAAACCGGCGCTGATCAGGCCGTACTTGGCCCCTGGCAAGGTGACGGTCAAGAACACGCGGGTCTTGGAGGCGCCCAAGGCGTCTGCCGCCTCGTACAGCCGGGAATCCGCCATGGAGAGTGCCGCCAGCAAAATCATCAAGGCATGCGGGAAGCAGTAAAACACCTGAGACAGCACGATGCCAAATGGCCCGTAGACCGACACCCCAAACATCCAGCTCTTCAGGAAACCCTGGTTGCCAAACAGGTAGATCAGCGAGATGGCCGGCAGCAGCGAGGGCGCCAGAATCGGGATCAGCGCCAGCGCTTGAAACAGTCCCTTGAAGCGCATGCAACTGCGCTGCAGCGCGTAGGCATACACAAAGGCCAGCGGCAGCACAATGGCCGTGGTCAGCACGGCAATAAACAGGCTGTTCCAGACCGAGGCAAACAGGGACGGCGTAGAGAAATAACGCAGGTAGTTGGCCAGCCCGATGAACTCGCCGTTCTGGTTCTGGAAGCTCTTGGACAGCAGCCACCACAGCGGCAGGATCAGGGTCAGCAACAGCCAGCCGATCAAGAGGCAGATGCCTGCGCGCATCAGCAAGTCGTCGCGATCCAATCCGCGCCTGGCTGGTGGCGCAGCGCCAGCCCCTGTCAGGCCAGGCCGGGTCACGGCAGCTGCGGCGCCCCGGGGAACACCCGGATGCGGTCTGGCGGCAAGCTGATGAGCAGTGTCTGCCCCTGGCTGATGGCCAGGTCACGCACCACATTGATCGAGAAATCAGCCAGCAGGGCCGCGGGCTGTTCGCCCAGGCCCAAGCTGACCCGACAAAATGAACCCAAGAACTCGATGTGTGTGACCTTCACCTCGGCCGTGTTGGCTGCGCCGGCACTCACATTGCGCACCACCAGGTCTTCGGGCCGAATCGCCAAGGTGATCTGTTGGCCGGGCTGAGGCCCACCATCGAACTCGCAGTGCAGATTCAGGCCACCAAAGCGCACCAGCCCATCGCCCACCACCTGGGCAGCAAGAAAATTGGTGGTGCCCACAAAATCTGCCACAAAGGCGCTGGCGGGTTGCCGATAAACCTCCAGCGGTGTGCCAATCTGCTCGATCACGCCCTCGTTCATGACCACAATGCGGTCGGCCATGGTCAGCGCTTCTTCCTGGTCATGGGTCACCATGATGGTGGTCACGCCCAGGCGCTGGTGCAGGCGGCGGATTTCAAGTCGCAAGTAGGCCCGCACCCGGGCATCGAGTGCGCTTAGCGGTTCATCGAGCAGCAGCAAGCCGGGCGACAGGGCCAGCGCACGCGCTAGCGCCACGCGCTGCTGCTGGCCGCCCGAGAGTTGCGCCGGGTACTTGGCGGCGGCCTCGGGCAGTCCCACAAGCTTGAGCAGTTCGGTCACTCGGGCCGAGGTTTGGGCCCGGGGCAGCCTGCGGCTGACCAGGCCGTAGCCTACATTGGATGCGACATTCAGGTTTGGAAATAGCGCGTAAGACTGGAAAACAATACCGAAATCACGCTGCGAGGCCGGCAGATTGGAGATGTCTCGCCCGCCTTGAACGATGCGCCCCGCGGTTTGCACATCCAGCCCCGCGATGGCGCGCAGAAGGGTGGTTTTACCGCAACCCGAGGGGCCCAAAAAACAAACGAATTCGCCGGACATGACATCCAGCGATACGTCTTTGAGCGCCGCGAAATCCCCGAACTGCTTTCTGAGCCGCTGGATGCTCAGGTAGGGCTCAACCGGCATTACCTGGGCGCAGATTTGCCATCGTAGCGTCTGGTCCATTCGGCCAGCACGCGAGCCCGGTCAGCGCCCATTTTTGCCAGGTCAATGTTGGCCATGGCAGCGTCGGCGCTGGGCGGGTAGTTGGGTGGCGCCGGGTTCATACCGGGGTAACCAACAATGGCGTAATACTTGCCGTAAAGCTCATAGGCCTTCTTGGTCACCGCCCAGTCGGCCAGCTTCTGTGCGGCAGCAAGGCTTTTGGTGCCCTTGACAATCGCGGTGGCTTCCATGTCCCAGGGCGCGCCTTCCTTGGCCAGAATCAAATCGATGGGCGCGCCGCCGGTTTTCTCTCTTGCGCCCCGCATGTCAAAACCAATGCCGATGATCCGCTCGCCTTTGGCAGCCTGAACGCAGGGGGCCGACCCGGAGTGGGTGTAGACCGCGATGTTCTGGTGCAGCTTGTCCATGAAGTCCCAAGCGGCTTTCTCGCCCATGATCTGGATCCAGGCATACACCGCCTGGTAGCCGGTGCCCGAAGACGCCGGGTTGGGCATCACGATGCTGTCTTTGTAAACCGGGTTGGCCAGGTCCATCCAGGCGGCTGGCTTGGGCATGCTTTTTTTGCCGCCTTCAATCGTGTTGTAGCAGATCACGGCCAGCCAGGCGTCCATGCCGGTCCAGCTCATCGGGCTCTTGCTGCTCTTGAAGGCGGGTTTGATCTGGTCCGCGCCTTTGGGGGTGTACGGCTCCAGCATACCCATCGAATCGAACAAGGACACGCTGGAGGCGCCCAAGCCCCAGATGACATCGGCACGGGGGTTGTCTTTTTCAGCCAATAGGCGCGCGGTGATGATGCCAGTGGAGTCTCTCACCCAGGCGATTTCCACGTCCGGGTTATCTGCTTCAAAGGCCTGCTTGTAAGGCCCAACCTGGTCGGTTTCGAGCGCGCTGTAGACTGTGATTTTGGTCTTTTGAGCGAACGCCGGAGCGGCAGTAAACAGCGCGGTGGCAACCAGCGCGACCGCGCCGAGCATTAGTTTTCGGGTGCTTGCTTTGAACATGGGAATATTTCCTTTTAGAGTGGGGTCATTCGTGCCGGACGAGCCTGCATTCAAACTAAAGTTCTCACTGCGCGAACGTCCAAGCTGGCCCGAGCCCCGCAATGCTTCACCAGTATGTCATAAAAACATGACTGATCGAAACCGCGAATTTGCCCGACAAGCTGGCCCGTCCTGCCCTGACCGCATGACGATGCGCAAACCCATTGCGCTGGCTTAGCCCAGGTGCTTGCCCACAATGCCGGCGAGCTCAAACATGGTGACCTGTGGCTTGCCGAACACGGCCAGCAACTTGGCGTCGGCGTTGATGGCGCGCTTGTTGGCGCTGTCCTGCAGGCCATGGGCCTTGATGTAGTCCCAGAGTTTTTTGATCACCTGCGGGCGCCCAATGGCCTCAGGGCCAATCACCGCTGCCAAGGCCGCACTGGGTTGCAGGCCGGCCGCAGGCGCCTTTTTGCTCACAGCTTTGCGTGGCGTGGCCGCCTTGGGTTTAACGAGTTTGAATGCCTTGGCGGCCTTGGCAGCCTTGCCGGCCTTGGCGGGCGCGGTGCTGGATTTGGCAGCCGCCGCTTTGGCCGCGGCGCCCGGACGCGGCGGGAATTTCGATGGCGCAAACTCAAAGTTCACTTTGCCCGCCTCGGCATCCCAGGCGAGCATGGCTTTGAAGGCGCGGCGCGTACGCATACTGACAAATTTGTCCAGCAGGTCGGTTTTGCCGGTGGCCAATAGTTTGGTCATTTGGTCCCGCACTATCGGCTGCTGCAGGATGATTTGGCCGCTCTTGAAGTCGCAGCTCGGGCTGGCCTGCGCCAGGGTGGGCACCGATTTTTCGCAAACATAGCTCTTGCCGTGCTCAAACACCGCGCTGCCACATTTGGGGCAGGCGCCCAGGCTTTGCTGGGCTGAAAAGTCGATCAACTCGCCAGTCTCTTCGCCCTTTTTGTCATCGCCAAAATCGAATTCGAGCTTGTAATTTTTGCTCTCTTCGTCAAACTTGATCACCATCTCGGCAGTGAACGGCCAGCCGGCCTTGGAGCGAAAGCCGTCCAGCGGCCCAATTTTGCGCTCGCGCAAAAACTGCTCTACCTCGGCGACCTCAAACGTCCGCCCGGCTGGCGTCTTGCCAAACGAAAAGCCGCAGCCATCTTCCGCGCCAGTCTTGCCGGTACACGTGTAGCGGCGGTAGTTTTCCTTGACCACGCCGCCGCAATTGGGGCAGGCCGCCTGCAAGGTGGCATAGTCGCCCGGGATGGTGTCACGGTCGTATTCCTTGGCCTTTTTGACCATGCGCTCGGTCATGGCCGCAATATCGGCCATGAAGCTGCTGCGGCTGAGCTTGCCGAGTTCCATTTGCGCGAGCTTGTGCTCCCACTCGCCGGTCAGTTCGGCCTTGGACAGCTCCTCCACGCCCAGGCCGCGCAAGAGCGTCATCAGCTGGAAGGCCTTGGCCGTCGGAATCAGCTCGCGGCCTTCGCGCAGCATGTATTTTTCGGCAATCAGGCCCTCGATGATGGAAGATCGGGTGGCGGGCGTGCCCAGGCCTTTTTCCTGCATGGCCTCGCGCAGTTCGTCGTCTTCCACGGTTTTACCGGCGCCCTCCATGGCGCCCAGCAGGGTCGCCTCGGAATAACGGGCCGGCGGCCGGGTTTTCAGGCCCTTGGGCTCAACGGTGGCGGTGCGCACCTTCTCCCCGGGTTGCACCGGCACCAGGCTCTGACCCTTGTCGCCGTCCTTGGCATCAGCCACCTCCAATGCTGCTTCTTTGCCGTAAATCGCCAGCCAGCCGGGTTTGACCAGCACCTTGCCCTCGGTCTTGAAGCTGTGACCCGCAGCGGTGCTGATGCGGGTGGTCACCTGGTACTCGGCACTCGGGAAAAACACCGCCATGAAGCGGCGAACCACCAGGTCATAGATTTTTTGCTCGGCTTCACTCAGCCCACTGGGGGCTTGCAGCGTAGGGATGATGGCGAAGTGGTCACTCACCTTGGTGTTGTCAAATACCCGCTTGATCGGTTTGATGTAGTTGCCGTTGAGCGCGGTCAAGGCATGCGGGGCCAGGTGCCGCATGCCTGAATCGGCCAGCATCTCAAAGGTCTGTTTGACCACCGGCACGTAGTCCTCGGGCAGCGCGCGCGAGTCGGTACGGGGATAGGTCAGCGCCTTGTGGCGTTCGTACAGGCTTTGCGCGATCGACAGCGTGGTTTGGGCCGAGTAGCCAAACTTGCCATTGGCCTCGCGCTGCAGGCTGGTCAGGTCAAACAGCGGTGGCGCGGCCTGGGTGGTGGGCTTGCTTTCTTCAGTGACGCCGGCGCTCTGGCCGCGCACCGCGTCGGCAATGGACTGCGCCTCACCCTGGCTCCAGACCCGGTCGGCCTTTTTCTCGGCGTCCTCAGCGTCTTTTTTGTGTTTGGGGTCAAACCACTTGGCGGCATACTCGCCGGCCTGGGCGGCAAAGCTGGCGTGAATTTCCCAGTAGTCGCGGCTGATGAACTTGCGGATCTGCTCCTCGCGCTCCACCACCACCGACAGCGTGGGCGTCTGCACCCGACCGACGGTAGTCAAGAAAAACCCGCCATCGCGCGAGTTGAAGGCGGTCATGGCCCGGGTGCCGTTGATACCCACCAGCCAATCGGCCTCACTGCGGCAGCGCGCGGCGTCTGCCAGGGGCTGCATCTGCGCATTGCTGCGCAGGGCGCCAAAACCATCGCGGATCGCCTGTGGCGTCATGCTCTGCAGCCATAGCCGGCTGACCGGCTTGCCCAGCGGCTTGACGCCGCCGGCGTACTGTTCGATCAGCCGGAAGATCAGTTCGCCCTCGCGGCCCGCGTCGCAGGCGTTGATGAGCTGGTCCACATCTTTGCGCTTGGCCAGCCGAACCACAGCGTTCAGGCGGGTCTTGGTCTTGTCTACCGGCTTGAGGTCGAAGTGCGGCGGAATCACCGGCAGGTGGGCAAAGCTCCATTTGCCGCGCTTGACATCAAAGGCCTCGGGCGCCTGGATCTCGACCAGGTGGCCAACCGCGCTCGAGACCACATAGCGCTCGTTCTCAAAGTGCTCATCATGCTTCTCGAACTTGCCTGCGACCGGCGTGAGCGCGCGCACGATGTCTTGGGCCACAGAAGGTTTTTCGGCAATGATCAATGTTTTCATCTGACTACAATCCGGTTCCTCGCGGGCGCGCGGGCGCACGCACATGCACACGTGAGCGCGCATGCGCACGCCCATACGGGTTCACCATACCAAATTTTTCAACCGTGTCTAAACCAAGCCAGGCTGTTGATCACCGCCGCATTCAGGTTCGCCGCTCGGGGGTACATGGCAAAGGTGTGTTTGCCCTGCAAGACTTGGCCGAGGGCGAGGCCTTGATTGAGTACATCGGCGAGATCATCAACTGGGCCGAGGCCGAACGGCGCCACCCCCATGATCCGCTGCAGCCCAACCACACGTTTTATTTCCATATCGACGCACAGCGGGTGATCGATGCGCGATACGGTGGCAATTCGTCCCGCTGGATCAATCATTCCTGCGCGCCCAATTGCGAGGCTGATGCAGTGGGCGGGCGTGTTTTTATTCGTGCACTGCGGCCGATCTTGCGCGGCGAAGAGTTGAACTACGACTACGGGCTGGTGGTTGATGCGCGCCAGACAGCCAAGCTCAAGGCCGACTACGTCTGCTGGTGCGGTGCCAGGCAGTGCCGCGGCACCATGCTGGCACCCAAAGGGCGACGCGGCTAAGCGGCCTTGGGATGGCGCCAGACTATCAATCGCTTGGACTGGCGCTGTCACAGCAACAGACGGGGCTGGTTTTGGAGGTGGTTGATAGCCTGGATTCGACCAACTCGGAGCTCATGCGTCGGGCACGCGCGGGTGTCGGGCAGCCCACGCTCTTGGTCGCCCAACACCAAACTGCGGGGCGCGGGCGCTTGGGCAGGCAGTGGCTTAGCCAAGAACATCACACCGGCAGCGATGGCAGCAGGGCAGCTGGCGAATCGCTCACTTTTTCGCTCGGGCTGCCCCTGCCGGTGGCCGATTGGTCGGGCCTGTCTTTGGCGGTAGGCCTTAGCCTGGCCAGCAGCCTGCACCCTGATCTGCGCTTGAAGTGGCCCAATGACATCTGGCTGGAACAGCGCAAACTCGCCGGCATTTTGATTGAAACCGTGGCCATTGGGTCGGTCCGCCAGGCCATCGTGGGCGTAGGCATCAACCTGGGGCCGCGCGGCGCCTCGGGGCTGGCCAGGGCGCCTGCCTGGTTGCAAGAGGTATTGCCGCAGATCGACGCGCCGACCACCCTGCTGCGCCTGGTCCCCGGGTTGCTGCGCACGCTGAAGGAATTCGAGTCCCTTGGCTTTGCACCATTCAGGGCCGGGTTTGCACAGCGCGATGCGCTGTTTGGTACCTCAGTCAGCTTGAGCGACGGCACGCTTGGCTGCGCCGAGGGCGTGGATGCCAGGGGTGCGCTGCTGCTTCGCACAGCCCAGGGACTGCGGGCCATCAGCAGCGACGAGGTGAGCTTGCGCGCGCCCTCAACTGGCGCACAGGCGGCTGCGTGAGACCGACCCGCCTGGCCCGGCTTCGCCAGTTCGTATTGTTAACGCTGCTGTTCAATCTGGTTTATTTTCTGTGGGCCGAGGACCTGCTCAGAGGCGCCGGTTTTGGGCCCAAGATGCAGCGCGAGCCGCTCAGGCTGGAGCGCCAGATCAACCCGCAAGCGGTCAAGATTCAAAAAATCGACAGCCAGTTCCCGGGTGATGCGGCATTGGCCTCGGCTGAAGGCCCCTGCCTGCAGTCCGACCCCCTGGACCAGGGCAAAGCCAGCTTGTTGCGTCAATCGGTGAGCCCCCTGCTGCCGCCTGAGGCCTGGGCCATGACGCCGGCAACCCTGCCAGCGCGTTGGATTATCTACATCGGACAATACAACAGCCCGCTGACCATCGCCAGCAAACGGGCAGAGTTGGCAGCGCTGAACATCACCGTCGAAGCCCTGACAAATCCTGAGCTCGAACTGGGCTTGTCTTTGGGACATTTCACCAGCCAATCGGCCGCTGCAACGGCCTTGGAAGCATTGAAAAAACGCGGCCTGCGAAAAGCCTTGGTGGTGCAGGAACGGCCCGAGGCACTGGGCACTGTGATGCGGGTGAGGCTGAGCGATGCGGCTATTCAAAACAAGCTCGACAGCCTCGGGGCCGAGTTGGCCAACACCGGCTGGCAGCCCTGTTCCTGAACTATCCGGCCGCTGCTTCGGTAGAAAAACGGATGCTGAACCTGGCGCCAGGCGAGGCCTGTGCAACATGGGTTTCTGCCAGGTGCACCACGGCATTGTGCTGCTGGGCGATTTCCCGCACGATAGCCAAGCCCAGACCAGAGCCATCCACACCCGTGCCCAGAGCCCGGTAAAAGGGCTGGAAAATCAGCTCCCACTCGGCCACTGGCACGCCTGGGCCGGAATCCTCAACCTGCAGCACCAGCACCTGGTTTGACGATTCGGCCAATACCCGGACCGTGATCACACCCGGCCGCTCGGCACTCGACGGCGTGTAGTTGATGGCGTTGTCCACCAGGTTTCGCACCAGCTCCTTGAGCAGTACTGGATTGCCCTTGAGCTGCCCGTCAGTCAGGCCCGCGGCCAAGCCTTCATAACCTAGGTCGATGTGTTTTTCAATCGCCCTCGCAACACAATCCTGAATCACCGACATGCTCAGCTCTGCGAGGTCGCAGGTCTGGTGCGGCATGGCTATGCCGCTGCTTTCTGCCCGCGCCAAGGCCAGCAGCTGATTGACGGTGTGGGTGGCGCGCACGCTGGCGCGGCCAATCTGGCGCAGTGACTGCTTGAGCTCGTTGGCATCCGCGCCCTCACGCTGGGCCAGATCAGCCTGCATTCGCAGGCCGGCCAAGGGAGTTTTGAGCTGGTGTGCAGCATCAGCCAGAAAGCGCTTTTGTGTGGCAATTGAAACCTGCAGGCGCAGCAGCAGGTCGTTGACCGATGAGACCAGGGGAGCGA
Organism: Rhodoferax sp.; assembly: GCA_009693325.1. Classification (GTDB taxonomy): domain Bacteria; phylum Pseudomonadota; class Gammaproteobacteria; order Burkholderiales; family Burkholderiaceae_C; genus Rhodoferax. The sequence goes on along the minus strand of SHXM01000011.1, from coordinate 6,881 downwards.
CTTCAAGGGGCACTGCCTGCGCGTCGATCGGGCTCAGGTCGTCCGAGCGGCGCGCCCGGATGCGCTCCTCCAGCCGGTTGAGCGGGCGTATGCCCTGAACCAAGGCCAGCCAGACCAGCAACACAGCGGCGGGCAAAATGACCAGTTGCGGCAGCATCACACCTTTGACAATCTCGGTGGCAAGCACCGCGCGCTTATCCAGGGTCTCGGCAACCTGAACCAGCGCCGGGCGTGCGCCCGGCAGGTCAAGCTTGACCAAGGTGTAGGCGACCTTAATGTCTGCCCCACGGATTTCGTCGTCGCGAATATGCACCACGCCTGGCACTGCCTTCATGCTCTCGGGCGGCAAGGGCAGGCCACGCTCGCCGCTCAGATGCTCGCCTTGGACGCCCAAAACCTGGTAATAGACGGTGTCGGCGTCGTCGGCGTGCAGCAACTCGCGCGCCGGCAGCGGCAAGTTAAAGGTCAGCTTGCCATCGCGCACGACCAGCAACTGCGCCAAGGCCCCGACGTTGTGCTCCAGCGCCCGGTCGAAGGGCTTGCTCGCTATGCTTTGCGCCACCAGCCAGGTCAGCACCAGACTGATCGGCCAAAGCAAGAGCAAAGGGGTGAGCATCCAGTCCAGAATTTCACCGAACAAGGAGCGCTGTTCACGCCGAAAAATACTCATGCCGGGCTCGCCCCGGCAAGCATGGCACGCTGTGGCGTTAGCAGGCGGCTTAGGCCAGCACAAACCCGCTTGCAAACAGGCTTAGACAGGGATTTTCTCCAGGCAGTAGCCCAAACCGCGCACCGTGGCAATGCGGATCGGGCCTTTTTCAATCTTCTTGCGAAGGCGATGGATGTACACCTCAATGGCATTGTTGCTGACCTCCTCGCCCCACTCGCACAGCCGCTCGACCAACTGATCTTTGCTGACAAGGCGGCCGCTGCGTTGCAGCAGCACCTCAAGCAGGCCGAGCTCGCGCGCCGATAAATCGACCATCAGCCCATCAATTGTGGCCACCCGGCCGAGCTGGTCAAACACCAGCGGGCCATGCTTGATGGTGTTGCTCGCCGCGCCCATGCCGCGCCGGGTCAAGGCGCGTACGCGCGCTTCAAGCTCCTGCAGGCTAAAAGGCTTGGCCATGTAGTCATCTGCGCCGTGATCAAGACCGCGCACCCGTTCTTCCACACTGTCAGCAGCAGTCAGGATTAACACCGGCAAAAAAGAGCCCCGGGCGCGCAATTTCTTCAGCACCGCAAGCCCATGCATATTAGGCAGGCCGAGGTCAAGGATGAGGAGGTCAAACTCGGTATTGGTCATCAGGGCAGCGTCGGCCTCGTTGCCGCTTGCGACATGGTCCACAGCGGCACCCGAACTGCGCAAGGTGCGCAGCAAACCGTCGGCCAGCACCTGATCGTCCTCGGCAATAAGTATGCGCACGCCTGTCTCCTGCTGATGTAAGGGCCTGCCTTGCCCATGCGGTTCGGGTCATTCTAGGCCGCACTGGCCAGGTTGAGGGGAAACTTTGATGGCGCCGGAGATCGCCCCGGCTCAAGCGACATAGGCCTCCAGTCCGATGGCGATGACCGCGGCCACTTCAGGCCCAAGCGCCTGGCGTAACTCCTCCTGCGCCTGTGCCACGCTCTGCTCCATCGCCAGCAACCAGGCCAGGCCGGTGGCCGTGAAGACGATACGCCGGGCCCTTCCATCACGCGGGTCCAGCGCCTGCGCGACCAGGCCCCAGGCCATGCATTGCCCGACCAATTTGCCCATGGCCTGCTTGCTCATGCCCGCACGCTGCGCCAAATCGGTCAAGCGAGACCCCTCCAGCGCAAGGTGCCGGGTGACATGAATGTGGGAGGCACTCAAGCGGCCACGGGCGGCCAGATTAGCCAGTGCCAGGGGCATGTGCTCGTTGGCGGCCATGAGGCGCAGCACCCGCGCATCAAAACGACGCAAGGCCAGCGCCATCCAGTGGCCCAAATGGGCCTGGCGCCAAGGCTCGGACGGGGAGGGCTCTGACATGAGGAAATAGTAAACCAAATTGACTAAAAAAACTATTTACAAGTTCAGAGAAAGCGCATTAAACTACTGTTCAAGTATCCAGCTGTTGATAAAAACAGCCGCCTAAGTTTCTTCAACACATTGATATTTAAGGAGTTTTTCATGGAAGCAGCACTTAAAACACCCAGCCCCATCAACAGCGAAAAAGCCAAGGCCCTGCAAGTGGCCCTGGCTCAAATCGAAAAACAGTTTGGCAAGGGCACCATCATGCGCCTGGGCGAGGGCGAGGTGATCGAGAACATTCAGGTGGTCTCCACCGGTTCGCTTGGGCTGGATGTCGCGCTCGGCGTAGGCGGCCTGCCGCGCGGGCGGGTGGTTGAAATCTACGGCCCGGAATCCTCCGGCAAGACCACGCTCACCTTACAGGTCATCTCCGAAATGCAAAAACAGGGTGGGCAATGCGCGTTCATCGATGCCGAGCATGCCCTGGACATCCAATACGCCCAAAAACTCGGTGTCAACCTGCAAGACCTGCTGATCAGCCAGCCCGACACGGGCGAACAGGCGCTGGAAATCGTCGACAGCCTGGTGCGCTCTGGGGCGGTAGATTTGATCGTGATCGATTCTGTGGCCGCGCTCACGCCCAAAGCCGAACTTGAAGGCGAAATGGGCGACAGCCTGCCGGGTTTGCAGGCCCGGTTGATGAGCCAGGCCCTGCGCAAACTCACGGCGCACATCAAAAAGACCAACTGTATGGTCATCTTCATCAACCAAATTCGAATGAAGATCGGCGTCATGTTTGGCTCACCCGAGACCACCACCGGAGGCAACGCGCTCAAGTTTTATGCCTCTGTCCGGCTTGATATTCGGCGCACCGGCACGATTAAAAAGGGCGACGACGCCATAGGCAACGAGACCAAGGTGAAAGTGGTCAAAAACAAAGTGGCGCCACCCTTCAAAACCGCCGAGTTCGATATTCTTTTTGGTGAAGGCATCAGCCGCCACGGGGAAATTATCGACATGGGCGTGAACGCCAATATTCTTGACAAATCTGGCGCTTGGTATGCCTACAACGGCGAAAAAATCGGCCAGGGCCGAGACAACGCGCGGGAGTTCCTGCGCGAAAACCGGGAACTCGCCCATGAAATCGAAAACAAGGTACGCCTCTCGCTGGGCATACCGCTGCTGCCAGGCACCGCCGAGGCCAATGAAAAAACCAAACCCGCCGGTAAAAAAGCCGGCTGAGACGCAAGCACGCCAGCATGAAACCCGCGCTGCAGCCATCCCTTAAGGCCCGTGCACTGCGCCTGATCAGCATGCGCGAACACTCGCGCAAGGAGCTTGTGCGCAAGCTGGCCCGTTTTGAAGAACAACCCGGCAGCCTGCTGCTGGCCCTTGACGACTTGCAGGCCAAGGGTTTGATCAGCGAGCAGCGGGTGATCGCCTCGGTGCTGCACCGGCAGACGGGCAAATTTGGTGGGGCCCGTATCCGCCAGGCACTGCAGGCGCTAGGCCTGGAGTCCGAGGCGATTGGCCTGGCCATTGGCAGCCTGCAGGGCAGCGAGGCCGAGCGGGCGCAGGCGGTCTGGCAAAAAAAATTCGGCGCACCGCCAGCCGATGCGCAGGCCGCCGCAAAACAAATGCGTTTTTTGTTGGCCCGGGGTTTTGGCGCGGACATTGCCCGGCGCATCGTCGCCGGGCAATGTCTGGCATCGCAGGAGTAAGTCAGCAGCAGATCGCTGTGCCCAGCTCAGAGCTCCTACAGCCCCAGCATCAGCCGCATATTTTGAACTACCGCGCCACTCGCCCCCTTGCCCAGATTGTCCAGACGCGCAACCAGCACCGCATGGGCAAAGCCATCGTTGGGCGCCTGGTTGGCGAACACCCGCAACTCCATGCGGCTGGTGTTGGCCAGTGACACCGCGTCAATCTTTTGCTCACCAGTGGTTGGCAGCACGCTGATCCACTCGCTGCCGGCATAGTGACGGGCCAAAGCATCATGCAGATCTTGGGCGCTGGGCTGGCCGGGCAAGAGGTCCAGGTGAAGGGGGAGCTGCACCAACATGCCCTGGCGAAAGTTACCCACCGAGGGTATGAAAACCGGGCGCCTGATGAGGCCGGTGTACTGCATGATCTCCGGCAGATGCTTGTGTTTGAGACCCAGACCATACAGCTCGAACGGCGGCGCCTCACCTTTTTCGTAGGCCTCGATCATGCTTCGCCCGCCACCCGAATAACCAGTGACGGCCGGCAGGCTGAGCGCCGCGTCCGGCGGCAACAAACCCGCATCCACCAAGGGCCGGATCAATGCAATCGCACCGATGGGATAACAGCCCGGATTGCTCACCCGGCGCGCTTGCGCCACCCGGGCACCTTGGTCGAGGCTCAGTTCCGGGAAGCCATAGACCCAGCCCGGCGCCGTGCGGTGGGCCGTGGAAGCATCAATGATCTTTGGCCCCGGTTGGCCGCTGGCCCTTGCCATATCGTCGATGATTGCGACGGACTCGACAACGGCCTGGTCATGCAGGCACAGCACCACCAGATCCGCCCGGGCCATCAGGTCGCGTTTGGCTTGGGCGTCTTTGCGAAAATCTGGCGCAATACTGAGCAACTCGATGCCCGGCATATCCTGCAGCCGTTCGCGTATTTGCAGGCCGGTGGTGCCGGCTTCGCCGTCAATGAAAATCTTGTGCATGGTGATCTTTCGTGGCACTGTGCCGGCCGACAGTTTGGTGCGATGCAGCATGATACAGTTCTGCGCCGCCCCTAGAGAGGTCAGGTACGCAGCCCCGGGTTCATGTGGCGGCGCCAAAAAAATCCATTCCTGCGAAAGTCCTGATGAAAATTCACGAGTACCAAGGCAAGGCTATCTTGCGACAGTTTGGGGTGCCGGTTCCCCGGGGCATCCCCGCCTACACGGTGCAAGAGGCCGTTGAAGCAGCACAAAAACTCGGCGGCCCGGTGTGGGTGGTCAAGGCACAAATCCATGCTGGTGGCCGCGGCAAGGGCGGCGGCGTCAAACTGGCCCGCTCGGTCGACGAGGTACGGCAACTGGCCGGGGAAATTCTTGGCATGCAACTGGTGACCCACCAGACCGGCCCAGCAGGACAAAAGGTTCGCCGTCTGCTGATCGAGGAAGGTGCCGACATTCAAAAGGAATACTATGTTTCGGCGCTCACCGATCGCGCCAGCCAGCGGGTGGCCTTCATGGCCTCTTCGGCTGGCGGCATGGACATTGAGCAGGTGGCGCATGACACGCCCGAGAAAATCCTCAAGGTCACTGTCGACCCGGCTGCGGGGCTGACTGAGGCCCAGGCGAAGACCCTGGCTGACGGCATCGGCGTGCCGGCCGACTCGACCGCCCGGGCTATTGATGTGCTGCAAAAACTCTACGCTGTCTACACCCAGACCGACGCATCGCTGGTAGAAATCAACCCCTTGATTCTGGAGCGCAATGGCAACATCAAGGCGCTGGATGCCAAGTTCAACTTTGACGCCAATGCCCTGTTCCGTCACCCCGAGATCGTGGCCTACCGCGACCTCGATGAAGAAGACCCGGCCGAAATCGAGGCGAGCAAGTTCGACCTGGCCTACATCAGCTTGGACGGAAACATTGGCTGTTTGGTGAATGGCGCCGGGCTGGCCATGTCCACCATGGACACCATCAAGCTGTTTGGCGCAGAGCCGGCCAACTTTCTGGATGTTGGCGGCGGCGCCACGCCGGAGAAAGTTACCGAGGCTTTCAAGATCATGCTGCGCAACGACAAAGTCAAGGCGATCTTGGTGAACATTTTTGGCGGCATCATGAAATGCGACACCATCGCCACCGGGGTTATCGCCGCCTGCCGGGCGACCAACCTGAGCGTGCCGCTGGTGGTGCGCATGAAGGGCACCAACGAGGAGCTGGGCAAACAAATGCTGGCCCAAAGTGGTCTACCGATCATCAGCGCCGACACCATGGCAGATGCCGCCCAAAAAGTGGTCGCGGCCCTGAAGAACGCCAGCCCAGCCGCCTAGGAAACACCCATGTCCATACTGATCAATAAAAACACACGGGTCATCACCCAAGGCATCACCGGCCAGACCGGCCAGTTTCATACAGAAAAATGCCAGGAATACGCCAACGGCAGGGCCTGTTTTGTGGCTGGCGTGAACCCAAAAAAAGCCGGGGAACAGATTTTCGGTATCCCGATCTATGCCACGGTCAAGCAGGCCGCCAGTGACACCGGCGCCAGCGTGTCGGTGATTTATGTGCCCCCGGCAGGTGCCGCGGCAGCGATCTGGGAGGCGGTGGAGGCCGATCTGGACCTGGCGATTTGCATCACCGAGGGCATTCCGGTGCGGGACATGCTGGAGGTGCGCAACCGCATGAAGGCCAAGGTGGCCGCCGGCGGCAAGGAAACCCTGCTTTTGGGCCCCAACTGCCCCGGACTGATCACCCCCGACGAGATCAAAATTGGCATCATGCCCGGTCACATACACCGCAAGGGCCGCATTGGTGTGGTCAGCCGCTCCGGCACCCTGACCTACGAGGCAGTGGCGCAGTTGACCGAAATCGGCCTGGGCCAGTCAAGCGCGGTAGGCACCGGCGGAGACCCGATCAACGGCCTCAAGCATATCGACATCATGCGCCTGTTCAATGAGGACCCCGAAACCGACGCCGTGATCATGATTGGTGAAATTGGCGGGCCAGACGAAGCCGATGCCGCGCGCTGGTGCAAGGCCAACATGAAAAAGCCGATTGTGGGATTCATCGCCGGCGTGACAGCACCGGCTGGCAAGCGCATGGGCCATGCCGGCGCGCTGATCTCGGGCGGGGCCGACACCGCCGATGCCAAGTTGGCCATCATGGAGGCCTGCGGCTTCACTATCACCCGCAACCCCTCAGAGA
>SHXM01000151.1 GCA_009693325.1 Rhodoferax sp. | reverse complement strand
GCCCCGGTCGCCCACCATCACCATGCGCTTGATGCCGAAGTCCTCGCGCAAGCGCGTGACCTCTGGCATGAACGTCGTGCTGTCCGAGGTATTGCCCTCATGCACCGAGACCGCCACCGGACAACCCGTATGGTCAAAAAATCCATCCGAGACAATTTCCAGATCAAAACCACTCCTTTGACGACCACCGCCGCCAATTGAGAGCCAGCCCGAGTTTGCCTTTGCGGATCATTCAGGCGCAAGCGGCCTTGGAGTTGCTGGATCAAAATCCGGTTCTCGACTGAGAGATATTCGTTGCGCAGCAGCAACTCTAACGGATACGCGTTTCAACCACTGGGGCCAAGCATCGCACCCTTGAAACCCCCTCAATCCGTGTGAAACGCCCGATTTACCAGCCCAGGGACCAGGTTCACCACCAGGGCTTGGTGTTCAGCAGCCAGTTTTGCTTTGCACGGCGTGTATGGGGTGCAAAGCCGGCCTGCAGCGATGTTAAAAATGGACTTCGCCGACTACTCCATCGGGAATCTGGACTGGTCTGTATACTAGTCTAACCAAGCTACTGGGGAGCACAATGAATATCGAAGTTGGGTCTTACGAAGCCAAGACAAAGCTGCCGGAATTGTTGCGGGGCGTGCAAAGCGGCAAGCACTACACCATCACCCTGCGGGGCGAAGCGGTCGCAGATCTGGTGCCAGCGCAGGGCCATAAGCGCTTGGACGCCGAATCTGCTGCAGAAAATATGCGGGCCTTCATGCGCTCGCGCAAACCCGTCTCAGGCGTCGATCTCAAGGCGCTCATCGACGAGGGGCGTGCGTGAAATTTATCCTGGACGCCTCCGTTGCGCTCCTGTGGCTGGTTCCTCAGACCAATCCTGCAGGCGTGGCGTACGCGGATTCGGTACTGCTCGCCCTCAAGGACTCGCAGGCTGTGGTGCCATCGCTTTTCGCGCTGGAAACCGCCAACGTCGTCGCCAAAATCGAAGGTAAGGGTGTCGTCTCGGAGGCGGAGTCCCAGCGGTTCATTACTTTGCTGGGGCAGCTCGACATCGCAACCGATTTGGAGACGATGTCGCATGCATTGGGCGACACATTAAACCTTGCCAGGCGCTACAGACTCTCGGCCTACGATGCCGCCTATTTGGAACTCGCCCTGCGGATGGGCCTTCCCCTGGCGACGCTCGATGCTGACCTTACGAAGGCGGCCACAACGGCAGGACTCCCCAGTTTTGCGGGGATTCATCGTGGCATCGCTTGATGCCGCACCTTATGAGGCGGCGAGCGTGACGGTCATCAACCCTTGGAACAAGCAGTACTGATGGACTTGGTAATGCCAACATCTATGGATGCCTTGAAACTTACACCAACAAAATCGTGGCTCAACCCAGCGCAGGCAGCCGCAGCGTATGGGATTGGGCGCAAGCCTGGGCAGCGGCTGTGATTTGCCTGGGTGTGCTGGTGGCTCAGGGCATCGTACGGCTGAGGCCTGCTGGGACAGGCTCTGCGCAATCGCCCTGATTCTTGAGCGCCAATGCGGCCTCGTACAGCGTGTTGCGCGGCGCGCCACTGATTTCGGCGGCAAGACGCACGGCGGTTTTGAGAGGCAGCTCAGCCAGCAACAGGCGCAGTAGCCGCTGCTGCGCTCCAGCATCCGCATGCTCGGGCACAGCCACCGGGTGGAGCACGAGTACAAATTCGCCCCGGCAGCGGTTTGGCGCTTGGCCCAGCCACTGCCCAAATGTGCCTGCGCTCAACGTGGTGATTTCCTCAAACTGCTTGGTCAGCTCCCGCCCAACCGTCAGGGGCCGCTCGCCCAACACCGCCAGCGCCGCTGCCAGCGCCTCGATGCGGTGGGGCGCCTCCAGCAGCACAAGCGCTTGCGTTTGCCGCGCCAAGGCCGCTACCGCCAAGGCCCGCTCGCCGCTCTTGCTTGGTAAAAAGCCAAGGAACACAAAACCGGCTTTTTGCTCGTCCCCCGCAGCAAGGCCCGCCACGCTCAAGACGGTGGTGATGCTGCAGGCGCCTGGTAGCGGAACCACCGCCAGGCCGGCCGCGCGCACCGCCCCGACCAAGCGGGCTCCCGGGTCGCTGATGGCCGGCGTGCCGGCATCGCTGACACAGGCCACGCGCTGGCCCTGGCGCAAACGCCCGATCACCTCTTGCGCCGCCTGTACTTCATTGTGCTGGTGCACTGCCATCAGCTGAGCGCCGCTTTTGTCGATGCCGTAGGCTCGCAGCAGGGCCTGCGTGTGGCGGGTGTCCTCACAGGCTACCGCGTCAGCCAGTGCCAGCACATGCAAGGCGCGCAGGGTGATGTCGGCCAAATTACCAATGGGCGTAGCCACCACATAGAGGGCGCCGGGCGGATAATTCTGCCCAGCCGCCGCCTTGCGAGCGGCGTCCAGGGCAGCGGCATAGTGGGAGCTCAATGGTTTTCCTTCACGACAAGGCAAGAAATGGGGGGCCGAGCACCAAACAGCTCGGCGACGCGGCCGAAGAGGCAGCACTGCAACTTTTGCAGCGCGCCGGTCTGCGGCTGTTGCAGCGCAATTATCGAACGCCCGGGCGCGGCGGCGGTGAAATTGACCTGATCATGCATGCGCCTGACGGCACACTGGTGTTTGTTGAGGTCCGCAAAAGGGGCAATAGCCGCCATGGCGGCGCTGCAGCCAGCATCAGTGTCATCAAACAGCGGCGCATTGTGTTTGCGGCACGCCACTACCTGCTGCGACTCGCCACGCAACCGCCCTGCCGCTTTGATGTGGTGTTGCAAGAACCTCAAGGCCTGCAATGGCTGCAAGCGGCCTTCGAGGCAAGCTGAGCCGGGTATCATTCAGCCATGCTTGAGCAACGCATTCAACAACATTTTATTGACAGTGCTGACCTGAAGTACCAGTGTGCCGAGCCACTGAGCCGGCCCATTGCTGCGGCGGTGCAGGCTCTGCTGACCTGCGTGACCAGTGGCGCCAAAGTGCTGGCCTGCGGCAATGGTGGCTCGGCCGCCGACGCCCAGCATTTTGCGGCCGAGTTCGTTGGCCGCTTTGAAAGAGAGCGCCCCGAGCTCGCCGCGCTGTCGCTAACCACTGACAGCTCCATCATCACCGCGATTGCCAATGATTACGATTTCAGAAGTATTTTTTCGCGCCAGGTACGCGCCCTGGGCCAATCCGGCGACGTTCTGCTGGCCATCTCCACCAGCGGCAACTCGGCCAATGTTCTGGCCGCCATCGAAGCAGCCCATGAGCGAGACATGGTGGTGGTCGGCTTGAGCGGGCGCGGTGGTGGCAAGATGACTCTTGCACTGCGCGATACCGATGTGCATATCTGCGTACCCCACGAACGCACGGCCCGCATCCAGGAAGTCCATATTTTGGCTCTGCACTGCCTGTGCGATGCGGTCGACGCCCAATTACTCGGTGACCAAGAAAGCAACCCATGAAACAATCCAAGCCCAACAAACTTCGAACCATCGCCCTGGCGGCCCTGCTCGCCACCGGGCTGAGCGCATGCGCCCCGGTGATCGTCGGCAGCGCCCTGGTCGGTTCGCTGGTGGCCACCGATCGGCGCACCCCCGGAGCCCAGCTCGAGGACGAGGGAATCAAGTTGCGCGCTACCAGCCGCGTGCGCGAAGCTCTGGTGGAGCGGGCCAACGTGAGCATTACCAGCTACAACCGCCATGTGCTCATCACCGGCGAGGTGCCCAACGCCCAAGACATCCAATTGGTGGAGCAAATTGTTCAAAAAATAGAGAATGTCCGCGGCACCTTCAATGAGCTCAGCGTCTTGGGGAACACCACCCTGACCCAGCGCTCCAGCGATTTACTGGCCACTGGCCGGGTCACAGCAGCCTTTGTCGACGCGCGGGACCTGTACGCCAACGCCTTCAAAGTGGTTACTGAACGCGGCACGGTGTACCTGCTGGGGCGCGTCACCAAACGCGAGGCCGACCGCGCCACTGAAATTGCCAGCACAACCACCGGCGTGCAAAAAGTGGTGCGCATGCTCGAGATCATTTCCGAAGAAGAGCTGCAATCCCTGCTGCCCAGGCAGCCAAAGCCTTGAGGCCGGGCCTCAAGCCCAAAAGCCGGGTTTAACCACGCTTGTAGGGCCTGCCGAATGTCGGCCTTCGATCGGCCTGCTCCCGGCTGGTGCCGGGCGCTTGAGTCGATTGGTTCGGGGCTGTGGCTGTCAAAGCAGTGCTGTTCTGATTTAAATTAGCTGCGCTAGGTTTGTGACCACACGGGGGTTTTTACAAGGGGCATGTGATGAAGTTAACTGGCGGTTGTTACTGCAAAGAGATTCGTTACTCATATGAGGGGGACATCAAAGCCTCTTTGCAATGCCATTGCAGGGAGTGTCAATACATTACTGGTGGGCACCCAAATGCGATTGTGATCTTTGACCTTGAGGGATTCAAATACGAAAAAGGAACTCCTTCATCCTTCAAACGCACTGACTTGGAAAGGCCGGTCACTCGTTTCTTCTGTCCAACATGTGGAACCGCAATAGGGACTCAAACACCAATGAGGCCCGGTGCCATGGTGGTGAAGGTCGGCACCTTAGATGACCCCTCTGTCTACAAGCCCCAAATTGCTATCTTCACTGTGGACAAACAAGCCTTCCACCACATACCCGACGATGTAAAAGCATTTGAACGCCGACCAGGGTAGAGATATTGGGCAACCGGATTACCAGCAAAGAACTTGCTACTGAGCTACTCAGCGACTCAGCTCAGCCGTCATACCTGAAGCCGCACTGGCTCCAGCGCGTGTGCGGTGCAGGCCATGTCAACGCTCGAATCGGCAAGCGCAACATGAAACAAATCGGCTAGCCTGCCTAGCGCGCTTTACCGCAGCCGCTTGATCAGGCTCGACGTGTCCCAGCGCTGCCCACCGAGCTGCTGGACATCGGCATAAAACTGGTCAACCAGCGCTGTCACCGGCAGCCGGGCACCGTTGCGCTTGGCCTCGTCTAAGACCAGGCCCAAGTCTTTTCGCATCCAGTCCACAGCAAAGCCAAAGTCAAATTTGCCGGCCACCATGGTTTTGCCACGGTTGTCCATCTGCCAGCTTTGTGCCGCACCCTTGCCTATCGCCTCAAGCACTTGCAACATGTCTAGCCCGGCCTGCTCGCCAAAGGCGATGGCCTCACTCAGGCCCTGTACCAGGCCGGCTATGCAGATCTGGTTCACCATTTTGGCCAACTGCCCGGCGCCGCTGCCGCCAAGCAGTGTGACCGCCCGGGAAAACGCCATGGCGGGCGCCTGCATGGCGGCAAAAGCATTGGCTTCGCCGCCACACATCACGGTCAGCAGTCCATTTTGGGCGCCCGCCTGACCACCCGACACAGGGGCATCAACAAATTGCAAGTCCAGCGCTTTGGCCAGCCCTTGGAGCTCGCGAGCCACACTGGCCGAGGCGGTGGTGTGGTCAATAAAGACAGCGCCCGCTGCCATGCCAGCAAAAGCGCCATGCTCTCCCAGTGCCACGCTACGCAGGTCGTCGTCATTGCCTACGCAGCAGAAAACCAGGGCAGCACCCTGGGACGCTTGGCGCGCTGTTGGCGCCTGATGTACGCTGCCTGTACCGGCAAATTCAGCGCACCATGCGGCTGATTTACTTGCTGTGCGGTTGTAAACCGTCACCTGGTGGCCAGCCAGCGCCAAGTGCCCCGCCATGGGATACCCCATCACGCCCAGGCCTAAAAAAGCCACCTTCAGCGGGGGCGTTGGATCGTATGTTTTGGGCTTGATGCTGGTCATAGGAGGTTTTAAACAATTGACAGGTTTTCGGTGCCGGCAGTCAGATCCCTGGATTTTCTGCGCTGGCTGTGGAGCTTGATTTGCAGGCGCAAGTCATTGACCGAATCGGCGTTGCGCAGGGCGTCTTCATAGCTGATGGCCTCGGCTTCGAAGGCGTCAAACAGGGCCTGGTCGAAAGTTTGCATGCCCAGGTTGCGGCTTTTTTCATGACCTCTTTGATGCCTGTGACTTCGCCCTTGAACACCAGATCAGAAATCAGGGGTGTGTTGAGCAGTACCTCGACCACGGCGACGCGGCCCTTGCCGCTTTGCTTGGGCACCAGCCGCTGCGACACAATGGCCCTGAGATTGAGCGACAAATCCATCAGCAATTGGCTGCGCCGCTCTTCGGGGAAGAAGTTGATGACTCGATCTAGCGCCTGGTTGGCGTTGTTGGCGTGCAGGGTGGCCAGGCAGAGGTGGCCGGTCTCGGCGAACGCCACCGCATGCTCCATGGTTTCGCGGTCACGGATTTCGCCCATCAGGATCACATCTGGCGCTTGGCGCAGGGTATTCTTGAGGGCGGCTTCCCAGCTGTCGGTGTCAAGGCCAACTTCGCGCTGCGTCACCATGCAGTTCTTGTGCAAGTGCACAAACTCGATCGGATCCTCCACCGTGATGATATGACCGCGAGACTTTTCATTGCGCCAGTCCACCATGGCCGCCAAGGTGGTCGATTTTCCCGAGCCGGTGGCCCCGACCAAAATACACAGGCCGCGCTTGGCCATGACCACGTCCTTGAGCACCTGAGGCATCGCCAGGCCGTCCAGACTGGGCACCGTGCCCGGAATTTGCCGCAGCACCATGCCGGCGCTTCCCCGTTGTACAAAGGCGTTCACCCGGAAACGGCCCACGCCGGCATGGGTAATTGCAAAGTTGCACTCTTTTGTGGCCTCAAACTCGCTGAGCTGGCGCTCGCTCATCACAGCGCGGACCAGGGCTGCGGTGTGCTCGGGGCTGAGCTGGTCTGGCGAGAGCTTGGTCATCTCGCCATCCACCTTGATGGCCGGCGGAAAACCCGCGCTGATGAACAAATCGCTGCTGTTTCTCTCGAGCATCAATTTAAGCAATTCGCCAATGAACTCGGCAGCTTGGGGGGTTTGCATGGCGTTATTTCTCTGGCCCCTTGGTCGGCCTAAGCAGCAAAGTTTTCCGGGCTCTTGGCCTTGGTACGTGCCTCTGCAGGGCTGACCAGATTACGCTTGACCAGGTCT
>SHXM01000150.1 GCA_009693325.1 Rhodoferax sp. | reverse complement strand
ACGCGCGCCATGTCATCTGAAAAGCCGGGGATGTTGCGCACCACTGCGGTGACTGCTTGCCGGCTCAGCAGCGCCACCCCGTTGTAGGTTTTCTGGCCAAAGCACTGCGCCTGATAACCGGCCTGGGCCAGCGCCTCAAACGGAAATTTGTCGTCAGTGAGCTTGAGTTCTTGCAGCGCCAGCAAATCCACCGGATTGGCTGCCAACCAGTCCAGCACCTGCGGCAAGCGCACAGTTAAAGAGTTCACGTTCCAGGTGGCAAGTTTCATGGTGATCCATCAATCGACGCAAAAAATTCACAGCAGCGCAGCCGTGACAAGCCCCTCAAACCAGCGGCCAGCCTAAGCCTGCTGCATTGTCTCGCCAAAATCAAGCCGGCAATACATGGCTGAGCCCATGGCTGCGCGAAGTCCTGCCGGCCAGCTTGTGGGCACGCCTTAAGCTCTAAACTCGGTGCTGTGACAGTTCAAGTTCAAAGCGAGGACAGGAAGGCCTTGGCGTATCGCCCCGACATCGATGGTTTGCGCGCCTTGGCGGTGTTGTTTGTGCTGCTTTTTCATGCCTTTCCAAGCCTGCTGCCGGGCGGCTTTGTTGGGGTGGACGTTTTTTTTGTGATCTCAGGCTACCTGATCACCGGACTGATACTGCGCGATCTTGAAAGCGGGCAATTTAGTTTGCGTCATTTCTATGCGCGGCGCGTGCGGCGCATCTTTCCGGCGCTGTGTTTGGTGATGGCCGTCAGCCTGGGCTATGGCTGGCTGGTACTGACCGCCGGGGAATATCAGCAACTCGGTCGTCACGTGGCAAGTGGAGCGGCTTTTCTGGCCAACTTCATGTTCTGGCGTGAGGCCGGGTATTTTGACAATGCTGCCGATACCAAGCCCATGCTGCACCTGTGGTCGCTGGGTATCGAGGAGCAGTTTTACATGGTCTGGCCACCTCTGCTGTGGCTTTGGTGGCGCCGCTGGCGGGCTTTGAGTTGGCTAGTGATACCGCTGGCCGGCTTGTCTTTGGGCTACAGCCTGCATTTGGCTGGACGCGATCTGGTGGCTGATTTTTATTCACCCCTCACCAGATTCTGGGAGCTTTTGCTTGGCGCCTGGCTGGTCTATATGGCGCGCACCGGCCGCCTTGGCGGGGGTTTTTGGCGCAGCTTGGCTGCACCCCTTGGGCTGCTGCTGGTGCTGCTGTCCTTGCTCTGGGTACACCAAGGGCAGGCTTTTCCGGGTGGCTGGGCCTTGCTACCGGCTGTGGGTGCAGCGCTGCTGCTGGGCGCTGGCATGCAGGCCCGGTTAAATCAGCGCCTGCTGGCGAGTCCGGCCCTGGTTTGGCTGGGCTTGATCAGTTATCCCTTGTATTTGTGGCACTGGCCATTGCTGTCGATGACGCGCATTGTGGCTTCGCAGACGCCAGCAGCCGAAGTGCGGGCCTTGCTTTTAGTGCTCAGTGTGCTGCTGGCCTGGCTGACTTACCGTTACCTGGAGCGGCCAATCCGGTTTGGTAGTCAGCGGTCATGGGCCGTGCCAGCCTTGTGCCTGTGCATGGTGTTGCTGTTGACGGCCGGGCACAACATCAACCGGCAGCATGGCCTTCAATTTCGCCACCATGACCTGCTCAACGCTGATCCTGCATCGATGGTGATTGGTGCAGACCGAGCCACGCTCAAGCCGGAGTGTTTGCTCGTTAGCGCCAAACAACTCGGCTTGGATTGGTGTTTCAGCGATGGGCGGCCCGCGCCAAACTATGTCCTGCTCGGTGACAGCAAGGGCGAGGCACTGTTTTACGGGCTGGTACGGGAATCTGGGCCAGAGATGGCGGGCTCTATGGTCGGCCCGGTCAATCTTTTATCGGGGCCTGCCGCACCCTCCAACCAAGCGGTCTATGCCGCGATTGAGCAAAACCCCGGCATCAGGCAAATATTTTTGGTCAATGCGCTGCGCGGCATCTTCCCGCTGGATCCCGAGACCGGCTTTATTACCGGGCCGGTGACTGAGGCGATGATCGACGACAGAGTGCAGCGCTATACCGAGGCTATGGCACCTTGGGTGGCGGCCGGCCGGCAGGTAGTGTTCGTCAAAGACAACCCCACCCTGCCGGACCCCGACAGCTGCATCTCTGGTGGCATGACCCACAATGATTTCCTGAATCGATTTTTCTTTCGTCATGAGAACCAGCGTTGTCAGCTGCGCCTGAGCGAACACCTCAGCGGCACCCAGGCCTACCAAAGCCTGGTTGAAAAACTCCAAATTGCCAACCCCGCTTTGCAGGTCTTTGACCCGCTGCCCCTGTTGTGTGACGTCCCAAAAAACCTCTGTACTGTGGCCTACCAGCGCCAATTTTTATACAGCTATGGCGACCATATTTCCGACTTTTCAAGCTCCCGGATCGCCCAAGAACTGATCCTGCGTCACCCCCACCCCGCTGCCCGAAGCAGGCAGTGATTAAAACCACGGGGCTGGCTAGATTGCACCTTTGCAGGCCGCGGCGGCAGGGACTGCCGAGTTAGGGCTGGGGCCGGATTTTTTGCAGGGTTACGAAGCTGAACGCCAACCCATTGGCAGAGACCTGTGGCAGACGGGCGGTCTCTAGCCAGGTGTTGTCGAATACCGGCGCCTGGGCATCGCCGGCAAAGTCTTGCTCGATTTCTGTCACGTGCGCCGAGCTTGCCAGAGGCAGGGCTTGGGCGTAGATGTCGGCCCCGCCGATCACCCAGACCTCGGCATGGCCTGTGGCCTGCTGCACGGCTTGGGCCAGCGAGTGGGCGCAAATGGCGCCGTCGGCTTGCCAATCGGGCTGCCGAGTGACGACGATATTGCGCCGGTCCGGCAAGGGGCGAAACCTGGCGGGCAGTGAATCCCAGGTTTTGCGCCCCATGATGACCGGGCAGCCCGAGGTCAGGCGTTTGAAGTGGGCCAGATCTTCGGGCAGGTGCCAGGGCAGGGTGTTGTTGTTGCCGATCACCCCGTTGGCGGCGCGGGCCAGGATCAGGTGCAGCCGCATGCAACTCAGACCGCCACCGGCGCCTTGATGGCCGGGTGGCACTGGTAGCCAAGCATCTCGAAATCGTCAAACTCATAGTCGAACAGCGAGGCCGGCCGGCGTTTGATGTGCAGGGTTGGCGCGGGCAGCGGCTGGCGCGAGAGCTGCAAGCTCACCTGCTCGCTGTGGTTGCTGTAAATGTGGCAGTCGCCACCGGTCCAGATGAAGTCACCCACAGCCAGGTCGCACTGCTGTGCCACCATGTGGGTCAGCAGGGCGTAGCTGGCGATGTTGAAGGGCACGCCCAAAAAGATGTCAGCGCTGCGCTGGTAGAGCTGACAGCTGAGTTTGGCTGGCTCACCTGCAGCATTTGACGGCGCGACATAAAACTGGAAAAAAGCGTGGCAGGGCATGAGTGCCATCTTGTTGAGTTCTGCCACGTTCCAGGCGCTGACGATGATGCGGCGCGAGTCGGGGTTGGTTTTGAGGGTCTTGATGACTTCGGCGATCTGGTCGATGTGGCCGCCGTCAGGGCTTGGCCAACTGCGCCATTGCACGCCATACACAGGTCCGAGCTCGCCATCTGGGCGGGCCCATTCGTCCCAGATGGAGACGCCACGCTGCTGGAGCCAGAGATTGCTGCTCGAGCCACTCAAAAACCACAGCAGCTCGAGGATGATGGACTTGAGGTGAACTTTTTTGGTGGTGACCAGCGGAAAGCCTTGCCCCAGGTCAAATCGCATCTGGTAGCCAAACACGCTGCGCGTGCCGGTGCCAGTTCGGTCTGGCTTGAACACACCGTGGCTCGCCACATGGCGCATCAGGGTTTCATAAGGGGCTGGCACTTCGACTGGGCTCATGCCGAATGATTTTAGTGGCACGGCCGCCCGCTGACCAACCCAACGTGCATCAGATCCGCAACACCCGGTTCGGGTTCATCAGCCCCTTCGGGTCCAGTGCCTGTTTGATGGTGCGCATCATGGCCAGTGCGACCGGCGATTTGTGTTGCTCCAGGTGAATAAGCTTCAGGCTGCCCACGCCATGCTCGGCAGAAATCGAGCCACCAAACGAGTGCACTGAGCCAAACACCAACTGATTCACCTGCGCTTCATGGATTTGCAAAAAAGCCGCCGCATCCGTGCCTGCCGGGGCCTGCACGTTGTAGTGCAGGTTGCCATCGCCCATATGCCCAAAGTTGACCAGCCGAACGCCAGCAAAAGCCTGCTCCAACAGGGCATCTGTGGCGGCCACAAATGCCGGAATGCGCGACACCGGAATGGAGATGTCGTGCTTGATGTTGACCCCCTCGGCCACCTGTGCCAGGGGAATGCTCTCGCGCACATGCCAGAGCTGACGCGCCTGTGCCAGGCTGTCTGCCACCACGGCGTCAGTGACGCAGCCGTCAGCCAGCGCGGCTTCAAGCAGGCGCTCAAATTGCGCACGGGCGTGGGCTTGCGATTCGTGGTCCGAGTTTTCAAGCAGCACGCACCAGGGGCTCTGGTGCGACAGTGGCACGCGCAATTGCGGCACATGACGCTCAACCAGGCCGAGGGCAAATTGACCCATGAGCTCAAAGCCGGTCAGGCCCGCGCCCAAATGCCGGTGCGCCAGCCCCAGCAAGGCCAACGCCTGCGGCAAAGACGGCACTGCGGCCCAGGCCGTCAACCGGGCCGCTGGCAATGGATAGAGCTTGAGTGTGGCCGCCGTGATGATGCCCAGGGTGCCCTCGGAGCCGATCATCAGGTTGCGCAGGTCGTAGCCGGTGTTGTCCTTGCGAAGACCTGACAGACCTTCCCAAATTTCCCCCTGCGCGTTGACCATTTCGAGCCCCAGGCAGAGCTCGCGGGCATTGCCGTAGCGCAGCACCTGGGTGCCGCCGGCATTGGTGCCCAGATTGCCGCCTATAGTGCAACTGCCCTCAGCCGCCAGGCTGAGCGGAAATAAAAAGCCCGCGGCCTCAGCCCGCTGCTGCAGCGCCGCCAAAACGCAGCCGGCCTCCGCGGTGATGGTCAGGTTGTTGGCGTCCAGATCACGCACCTGGTTCATGCGTTGCAGGCTGAGTACCAGTTGGCTGCCCGAACTGTCGGGCGTGCTGCCAACCACCAGGCCAGTGTTGCCACCCTGCGGCACGATGCTCAGGGGCTGTTGCGGGTGGGCCTTGCGCTGCGCGATACAGGCCCGCACAATGGCCGCCACCTGCGCCGTATTGCCCGGGCGCAGCACCGCCAAAGCACGGCCACGTTCGCGCTTGCGCCAGTCTTGCTCCCAGGCACTCAGGTCGCCATCGGTCAGCACGTGTGCCGGGCCCAGCGCAGTGCGGAGTTGGTCGAGCAGGTGCTGCATGGCTCAGGCCGGTGCTGCAGCGGCGCGCAGCCGCAGGCGCACATGCAAGGCGCAGGCGACAAACAGCAGTAAACAAAGGGTGGTTTCCAGCAAACCCAGGTAATTGCCCGGGGCTTTGTCGCTCCAGGCCCGCACCACGCCCTCGGTAAAGTAAAGCCAGACCAGCAGGCTGACCCAGCGGTAGGTGTACATGCGGTTTTTTAGCAGGCCGGCCAGTGGCAGGCACAGCGGCAGCACCTTGAGCGCAAGCCATGAGCCGCCCGGGCGCAGCGGGGCGAGCACCAGTTCCCAGGCCAGCCCCAAAATGATCAGGCCAAGCAGGCTGCCTACGGCCAAGGTGCGGGTGAGGTCCACCGAAGCGGCGGAGTGTTGGGGTGTGCTGCTCATCGGAGTGGCATCATAGCGGCCATGAACCCGCCCCCTCTGCTGCCTGACAAATCCCCCATGCCTGCCACTCTGCCCCGGCCTTTGGTGTTACGCGGCATGTACGCCACTTGGCTACGCACCCTTGGCGAGAGGCTGTCTGCCTTTCCATGGCGCAGCAGCGCGCAAGCCCTGCGCCAACGCTTTCGCGAGGACCGGCTGGGCTTGACCGCCAGCAGCCTGACCTTCACCACCACCATTGCCTTGGTGCCCCTGATCACCGTGGCCTTGGCCGTCTTCACTGCGTTTCCGATGTTTGCCAAGTTTCAGGATGTGCTGCAAAAGTGGCTCGTCGAGAGCCTGATCCCCGACAACATTGCCCGCCAGGTGCTGGGCTACCTGACCCAGTTTTCCGGCAAGGCCAGCAAGCTCGGTACTGCCGGCTTAGCCATTTTGTTGACCACCGCTCTGACCCTGATCTTCACCATAGACCGCACGCTCAATGGCATTTGGCGCGTGCCCCGGCCGCGCCCGTTTGCGCAGCGCGTGCTGGTCTACTGGGCCGCACTCACGCTCGGGCCGGTGCTGCTGGGCGTGAGCTTGAGCGCCACTTCTTATGCGCTGTCTGCCTCGCGTGGGATCGTGGGCGTGCTGCCCGGTGGCCTGGGGCTGCTGCTCGATGTGGTGCAATTTTTGTTGATGGCCTGGGGCATGGCGGCCATGTATTACTACATTCCCAACACCCGAGTGCGTTGGGACCATGCCTGGATTGGCGGCCTGTTTGTATCCGCGGGGTTTGAAATCGCCAAGAAATTGCTCGCGGTCTACCTCAGCAAGCTCTCAACCTATGCACTGGTTTATGGGGCTTTCGCCACCTTGCCGATATTGTTGGTCTGGATTTACCTGGCCTGGGTGATCGTGCTGCTCGGCGCAGTGCTGGCGGCCAGCCTGCCGGGTTTGCAGTCGGCGCTGCCGCAACGCCAGCTGGTGCCGGGCCTGGATTTGCAACTGGCACTGGAGGCCCTGCGGGCCCTGAACCAGGCCAGGGCCAGCGCCGCGCGGGGGTTGTCAGTCGCGCAATTGGCCGGGCAGTCGGGTGTGGCCGTAGCCCATATGGCAACGGTGCTCTCAACCCTGCGAGGTCTGGACTGGATTGGTCAGCTCGACGAGGCGCAGGATGCACTAGCCCCGCGCCAAGTGCTGCTCGCCAACCCCGACAACACCCTGCTCGCTCCGCTGCTCGACGCCCTGCTGCTGCGCCGCGAGGCAGGCACCGAGAAGCTGTGGCACAGCAGTCAACTGTCTCTGCTGACTTTGCAGCAGGCGTTTTAGTCTCGCAAAAATCGCCCAGATTATTGTTTGGCTGGCGTGGGCAGTCCAAGCAGGTGCTGGTGTGCCACGCCATGAACACCGATCAGGCCAGCGCGGC
>SHXM01000149.1 GCA_009693325.1 Rhodoferax sp. | reverse complement strand
GTGCGCTTCTACACCAAGCGCAAGACCATCACCCAGCGCTGGCCCTCGGCCGGCGTGCGCGAGGGCACGGTGTTCAGCTTTCTGAGTAACCGGTAAGCGGCTTGGGCGGCCTTCGAGCCGCCCAAGCTATCCCTCTGTGCCGGCGACCGATCTCTCCTTTGGTGGCGCATCGTTACACCAACGCAATCGTCACCTATTGCGAAACCTTGCAGACCTTTCCCTTGAGAGGCGCTCGCAGCGATGACATCCGCCCAGAACTGCGCGTCACAAACTACAAGGGCCGGGCTGTGATCGCCTTTAACGTAAGCAGCGAACGGGTCAACATCATTGGTGTTTTTTATAGTGGCCAGGACTACCAGACAGCCCTAAACCCGCCCGAATCGGATATCAGCCAATAACAGTTCGCGGCAAGGTAATGCTTTAACCTCACGTTCTGCTTCCTGACACCAGCCATTTGCCCATGACAGCAGCTGGCCCGCACCGGCACCTGGAACAAAAATGACATGGTCATTACATCGTGCTATTATTAGGTTTTGCTAGTGGAGAACGCCATGCCAGCCACACTCGAAGTTAAACGCGGAACCCTCAACATCCGAATCAAGCCCGAAGAGCGCAACCTGATTGATCGCGCAGCCAAGACGCGCGGTAAGAACCGCACGGATTTCATTTTGGACGCGGCCCGGCTAGCTGCGGAAGATGCACTACTTGACCAGGTCATCATTTCGGCAAGCCCTGAGGCCTACTCGCAATTCTTGGCGCGGCTTGACATGCCGCCAAAGCCTAACGAGCGCCTGCGCAAAACAATGCAAACCGCACCCCCTTGGGAGCGTTGATGTATGAAGTTGCTTGCGCCTGTACTGCTTTCCGAACAGCACCAGACTGAGCAATTTTTTTGCGGCGTGGAAAGCCTAGACACATGGCTTAAGCGTCGTGCGATCAAGAATCAAACTCAGGGTGCCTCTCGAACCTACGTGGTTTGCAAAGGTGATCAAGTCGTGGCCTATTACGCCATCGCTTCTGGTGCAGTGAATTGCAACGAAGCCACTGGCCGCATGCGCCGGAACATGCCTGATCCCATTCCCGTTGTGGTTCTGGGCCGTCTGGGCGTCGGCATCAGTCTGCATGGGCAGGGTTTGGGCCGAGCACTGGTTCGCGATGCTGCGTTGCGCATCCGCCATGCTGCCGACGTAATCGGCATTCGCGGTATGACTGTTCAGGCCTTGTCGGATGATGCCAAGATTTTTTACGAACACATGGGCTTTGAGCCATCCCCTTTGGACTCCAAACAGCTAATGATTACTTTGGCAGATCTCAAAATATGCTAACCCGGTCACGCGACAGGAACGTCCTTCAGTTGGGCTCAGATCTTTGAAAATCAATCTTGGTATCAGGTTGTGACTACCGATACCAGCCATTCGCGAATGACAGCAGATGGCCCATTTCAGCCTTCGGCCAGATTCAGCCGACGCAAGAAGCTGTCAATCAGCGCCGATATGACACTCCCGCCGCAGCGCCAGTGCGTTGGCCAGGGTGTAGTCGTGGTCGCTGGCCCGTGGCGGCTGCACGCGTCTGAGAGGGCACTGTGTTGAGCATCCCAAGTAACCGGTAGGCGACGGCTTACTTTCTGTCGGCCGCAAAAGCCCTTGCGGCAATCCTGACCATGCTCGGGTGCAATGTCCCAAGCTTCGGGATCTGACCAAACGGCGCCCGGGGCGGAACGGAAAAATAGGCATCGTTGAACGGCAGTTCCAGCACATTGCGCAGGTCAAATTTCGTGTCGTAGCTCAATCCAGCTCCGGCGTAGGCGGCCGGATGCTCGGCCCTGGAAATGTGGAACTCCCCGCCATACAGCCGATCCGTCTTCTGGCTGGTGCCATAGGCAATGCTCACGAAGATTTTCCCCTCATCGTCCTGCATGGTGGCAATGATGAGCCCTGGGCGAGGTTTGGGTTTGGGGTGGATGTTGTCCGGAAAGTGGCACCAGGCGATGTCGCCTGCCGCGGGTTCCGGCCACCAGCGCATCAGGCGCTTTCCGCGTCAAACAGACTGCTGCGCACAGTTGCGCCCTTGGCTTTTGGAACGGTCTTCTTGACCTGACTGAGTTGGACTTTGGTCAGTGCGCCATCGTCGGCCTCGTATTGGGGCAAGGTCTTTGTGGCCAACTCATGCAGTGCCAAATGAATCACCTGCGTTTC
Organism: Rhodoferax sp.; assembly: GCA_009693325.1. GTDB lineage: Bacteria > Pseudomonadota > Gammaproteobacteria > Burkholderiales > Burkholderiaceae_C > Rhodoferax. Next base: position 4,942 of record SHXM01000149.1, on the reverse strand, counting down.
ATCCACGCCCAGAACCTCGGCCAGCCGTTTGGTCGTGGTGCGGGTGACTCCCGTGACGCTGTCCTGGAGGCGGTAGCGGAAAGCGATTTGGGTGGCTGCTGTTTTCATTATGAACTCTGTGCTATTTAGATATCTTGAAGATATCTTAGTTGGCGTCCCGCGTCAACTAAAAGAGTTACGAAAGAGTTACGACATTGAGATGACCCATGGAGGTTTTTGCCCGGAATCAACCGACCATACACAAGGCAGCGCGACCAGTGGTCCAAATTGGGCTTGGTCGGCCGGCTTGGCCCCACTGTGGCGCGTGCTGAGCAATGCAGCCCATATCAATCATCCGGCAGCCTAACTTTTCAGCCATGGCGCTGACCTGGGCTTGACAAGTCATGTGTCATGCATCGTCTGGGGCAATGTTAGATGCCGGCCAGAAAGGACCCTCTTTAGACACGCTTCTTCGTTTGCCAATATCATTCAAGAATGGGACGCCTCTTAGTTATTCTGCTCATCATGTTGATACCGCTGCGCGGTTGGAGCGCGCAGAGCATGGCTATCGAGATCGCCGTCAGCCAGGCGAGCATGGACGTTGTCGACAAGCAGGTTTCCATGGACGGCATGCCTGTCGACTGCCCCATGCTTGCTCAGCCAGCACCAAAAGATGTGGAATCACCCAGCCCTGCCAAAGGCCTCGCTGCGTGCCAAACCTGCCAGTTGTGCATGACCCTGGCCTCATTGAGCTTCCCACAAACCCATCTCTTGGCATATGCAAGGCAACTGCCTCCTATGGCGGGCCACTCCAACTTCATCAGTGCCGACCTCGCACGCCAGGTCAAGCCACCCATTCTTTAGTCCTTACAGCACACCCACGTCCGTAATACGCGGTTTTTTGGGGTTGTACGCCCCGCTGATAAGGATTGTCATGAAGCATAGAATTTTGGCTGTCGTGTTGGCCTGCACTTCATCTCTCTGGTCTGCACCCGACTGGAAACCTTCAAAAGGGCAGAAGGTCCGAACCACCGTCACTGGAAAGAACCACCACCTGGTGGTAGACCAAATGGAGTCAGCCAAATGAGAAGTTCGTTGCGCAACAAGGTGTTGGGCGCCTTGGCGCTTATGGTGGTGGCTATGCCGGCCTTCAGTGGGCCGATGGGGTTTAAGGACAGCTGGATGGCGATGGGCGACTTCAGCCCCAATTGGCAGGAGGCCTTTGCCAATTACGCCCTGACACCGCGCGATGCCTTAGGCGCTTCCGCGCTTTACATGCGCTCCGACGACTTGAGCAAAAGTCGCCAGTTGGTGGATGCCACCTACACCCGGCTGGTGAAGCGCTGGAACCAGCCGCAAGCCCAGGCTAATGTATGGTTCTTAGGTGGCTTGGGTAATGTGACCGGCAATGACTTTTCGGGTTTCAAGGCCATGGCGTCACCGGGGATTCAGGTGGACTATGAAACCACCCGAGTCTACGCATCTGCTGGCGCCAGGCTCTACCGGGCAGATGGCCTGAACCATGACTACGCGTCTGCGCGGCTGGGTTTTTCTTTTTATGCGGTGGATTACGACGAAACCCAGCCTTGGTTGGTGGTGGAAGCGAGACGCATGAATGGTCTGTCAGACAGGACTGAAATAACGCCTATGCTGCGCCTGATCCATAACCGCTACTTCGTCGAACTGGGCGTGAATAACAGCGCTCAAGGTCGCATGACTTTTATGTACATTTTTTGAGGAGCTCAGCATGAACAAACTGGTTTTTTCCTTGGCACTCGCTTTCGCCGCCTTGCCCTCCCTGGCCGTTACCAGCATCAAGGCCACGGTCAACGGTATGGTGTGTGCCTTCTGTGCCCAGGGCATTGAGAAGCGCATTGCCAGCATGCCGGCCACCAAGGCGGTCTACGTCGACTTGAAAAAGAAGACCGTCGCCATCGAGGCCAAGGAGGGCGAGACTTTGGATGGGAAGGCCATCACCGCCGAGATCACCGACGCCGGCTACGACGTGGTGAAGCTTGAAACCGTGCAGAAGTCTGTCGAGCAGATCAAGGCTGAAACCAAGGGGCGCAAATGAGCAAAGACGGCATCACCGAATCGCGCAGCAACTTCTTGGCTTCTATTGCAAGCCTGTTTGCCACGTCGAGCACCTTGGTGTGCTGCGCCATCCCCGCACTGCTGGTCGCGCTGGGCGCCGGGGCCGCGCTGTCGTCCTTTGTCGCGGCATACCCGCAGGTCGTCTGGCTCAGCGAACACAAAGAAGCGGTCTTCTTCCTGGCTGGCTTGATGATGGCGTGTGGTGGCGTATTGCAATGGCGCAACCGGCATGCACCCTGCCCAACCGACCCGGCCCTGCGCAATGCTTGCCTGCGAACTCGCAAGATTTCGTTTGCGGTGTATGGTTTGAGCGCAACCTTCTACGTGATCGGTAGCTGGTTTGCCTTTGTTCAGCCCTGGTTGGGGGAGTGATAGGCAGATTGCAAACATCGACTCCTGAGGCACAAACTAAGCCGACGACGGCTGACGCACCCGATCGCGGTGAATCAGGCCATGGTCGAAGGCCGCAACTGACCCTCAGTGGTAATCGCCCTCAGGTTGATGGCGAGTGGCGCCGATAACCACGGTGTTACTGTCCACAATCTCGAACAGCGCGACATAGTCAATGTAGCCAAACCACATGATCAGTTCGCGAATAAAAGAGCTAGGCCCTAGCTTGGGACAGGTCACGGGTGAAGCTATCAAAAATGCGATGCCGTCCTTGATGGCCTGAACCGCCCTCTTACTCTGTGAGATATATTAATATGAGGTTCTCATGCTTCTATCTGGACTTTCGACTTCCCAATCAACGTTGGCGCCAGCAGCATCCGGGACTGGCGGTCAGGATAGTTGACGTCAAACACCAATGAGTTGCTGGACTACCAACACAGCGGCTTTTCATTGGGCACTTTTGTGTGGACATCGAAGCTGACCACTGCGCCAAACTGCACAGCGATGATCTCAGTTGGACTGTGGAATGCGAATTTCCTGCGGCGCATTGAGGAAAGCAAATGGATTCAAGAACTGGCGCCGCCAAAACAGTGCCCGATCGACTTCACTCAACGTCGCTTGATCACAAATGGCCTGCCATTCGTGTTCGATCACGCGCGTCTGGTGGTTGACGATGGAGATCGCCTCGGCTCTGCCCAACAAAAAAGAGGGTGCGGCAGCGACGCAGGTGGCCAACTGGCTGCTGCGGTCACCGCCATGGATGAGCATGGCTTGCGAAGCCTGCTGGCCTGAACGTGATTGTGGACACACGTCATAGGCGGGCGTCAAAAACAACTGCCGCCCATCCCAAAACGCGGCGTGGTTTCGGGCGTGATCATCGGTATTGCCACATAAGATATTGAAGACCATTCGGGAGAATAACTCCCGCAAGGTGGTTGCCGCATCAGCAAATCGATGACGGATGATCTCGGCGAACTTTTCATAGCTGGCGTAGGCCGCCAGCATTTCATCGAGCTCAAACATGGTCAGCGCAGACACCATGGCCCGCCTGCGCCAATGGCTCTCGTGCAGCACCCGGTCAAAGCGCTCAATCAGCAGCACATCTTTACCCATGGCCGAGCGCAGCTCAACGGGTGCGACATGAAGGCCGACCTTATGCGCCAGCCGCATGGCAATAAATTCGGCCTTGACCACACTGTAGAGATCATTGCTTGCAGAAAACTTGGCGATGAACTTTCGCGCGCCATCGTCAAGCAACACTTTGGGGCGGGCCCCGCCCAGTGAGGTCCCGTGGAGCAACGCCTGATCGAGCTCGGGCGAGAGCAGAACGCCTTGTTCCACTTTTTCGGCAGCGGTTAGCAAGGCCTCCAGTGCATGCTGCTGCGCATGGCGTGGCTCATAGCAATTGGGCGAGCGTTGAAAATCCAGTGCCCCTATCCTGTCCGAGCCTGATTCCAGCAGATAAGTCAACTCATCGAGTTCGATTTCGGCCGCGTTCATCCCTCTGAGCCCGAATTTTCGGTTAATCAGCACGCGCCGTCCCCAAGCATCGGGCGATGCATCGCGAAGGCAACTCGGCATGCTCAACCCGGGGATGAGGGCAATACTACCCGCCTGAAGTGGCAGCTCGGGGGCATACAGGGCAATGGCATCAGGGCGCCCCAGGTAGCTGCGGCCGTAGTTGAACACCAACTGCTGCCCCTGCTTGGTGAGCAAGCCTGCTACAACGGGTTCTGCCGCATGGGGTAGCCACACCCAGACATATGCTTCTGAATACAACGCGTCCAATTCAGAAGTCATCCTTCACTCCCTTGACACCGGCACGCACGGCTTTGGGTAGTAAAGCCATTTTTTCCCGGTGCAGTGCCAAGTGCGAGGCCAACTGCCGCGGGTCTTGGTCAAACAGGGGCACACCACAGATCGTGGCGATTTCGAACACCGCACCGATGGAGCAAGCTGGGTCGCCCCGCTCGATGCGGCCAAGCAAGGCACGCGATATGCCGGCACGCGCAGCCAAATCTGTGGTGGTCATCGCTTTGCTTTGGCGCCCCTCACGCACGAGCTGACCCAACAACTCTAGCGCGGCCAGGCTGTGCTGCGAATGCGGGCGCGAAATGGGTTTGACCATAGAAATGTCACATTAATGAGTCACGATACTATATTTTGCTATTTTTATAAGCTATTTTTTCACGGATTGGGTATTAAGTCAATCGCCATTGACTCATGAATGGCCTAAAAACTCCTGCTCGTGACTTGGCCTAATTGCCCGCGCCTACCTGACATTCCCGTCGCAGCAGCGCCAGCGCCTCGGCCAAGGTGTAGTCGTGGTCGCTGGTCAGTATGGGCAGGGCCTCTTCCAAAAAGCTGGCCCACAGGGCCTGGTAGGCCTGCTGGTGCTGCTGCGGCGCGTGTTCGGCAATAAAGCCGCTGGCCAGTGCCGTCTGCAACCCGGTCTTGCGGATTTTGCGCAGCAGTACAG
>SHXM01000148.1 GCA_009693325.1 Rhodoferax sp. | reverse complement strand
CGGCAATGGGGGTGATGAACTCGGACATTTTTTCGTTGACGCCCTCTTCTTCCACCAGCTGCGCCACCAGCTTGCCAAACTTCTTGAGGGTGACGCCGTTGTTGCCCAGGATTTTGCGGCCCAGCAGGTCAAGCGACTGGATGGTGTTGGTGCCCTCGTAAATCATGTTGATGCGGGCATCGCGCACAAACTGCTCCATGCCCCATTCCTTGATGTAGCCGTGGCCGCCAAACACCTGCAGGCAAGTGGAGGTGGCGGTCCATCCGTTGTCGGTGATGAAAGCCTTGACGATGGGGGTGAGCATGGCGAGCAGTTCTCCCGCGTCTTTGCGTACCTTGTCTTCGGGGTGGTGCAGTTCCTGCTCCAGCAGCATCGAACAGTAGGCGGTCAGGGCGCGGCCGCCCTCGGCGTAGGCGCGGGCGGTAAGCAACATCTTGCGCACATCGGGATGCACGATGATCGGGTCAGCCGGCTTGTCCTTGGCCTTGGTGCCCGAGAGCGAGCGCATCTGGATGCGGTCTTTTGCATAGGCCAGAGCGTTCTGGTAGGCCACCTCGGTCAGTCCGAGCGACTGGTTGCCCACGCCCAGGCGGGCGGCGTTCATCATCACAAACATACCCTGCATGCCCTTGTTGGGCTGGCCGACCAGGCTGCCCACGGCGCCGTCGAGCACCATTTGGCAGGTGGCGCTGGCGCGGATGCCCATCTTGTGCTCCAGGCCACCGCAGTAAATGCCATTGCGTGCACCCAAAGTACCGCCAGCATTGATCAAATATTTAGGCACCACAAACAGGCTCACGCCTTTAATGCCGGGTGGCGCATCGGGCAGGCGGGCCAGCACCAGGTGCACGATGTTGGCTGCCATATCGTGCTCGCCGGCGCTGATAAAGATCTTGTTGCCAGTGAGGCGGTAGCTGCCATCGGCTTGGGGTTCGGCCTTGGTGCGCATCAGGCCCAGGTCAGTGCCGCAGTGCGACTCGGTCAGGCACATGGTGCCAGTCCATTCCCCACTGGTCATCTTGGCCAGGTAAGTCTGCTTTTGGGCGTCGGTGCCATGGGCGTGCAGCGACGCGTAGGCGCCGTGCGTCAGCCCGGGGTACATGGTCCAGGCCTGGTTGGCGCTGTTGAGCATTTCGTAAAACATCTGGTTCACCACCAGCGGCAGGCCCTGGCCGCCAAAGGCGGTGTCGCAGCTCAGCGCCGCCCAACCGCCTGCCACATAGCTGTCATAGGCCTCCTTGAAGCCCTTGGGCGTGGTCACAGCGTGGCTGACCGGATCCAGGCTGCAGCCCTCGGTGTCGCCGCTGACATTCAGCGGAAACAGCACCTCGGCGGCAAACTTGCCGCCCTCTTCAAGCACGGCGTTGACGGTGTCGATATCGACATCAGCGTGCTGGGGCAGTGCCTTGAAGGCGTCGGTGACCTTGAGCAGTTCGTGCATGACAAACTGCATGTCGCGCAAGGGTGGGGTATAGGCGGGCATGGTGGCTACTCCTGGGGCTGGGTTGGGTATGAAATAGAGCGTTGGGCTGGCCGCGCATTCGGTGTGCCATAGCGCGCCAAAATGTTTTCAAAACCACGATGGGCACGGCCAATAGAGCTGGGGTTTTGTAAAAATCGCGCTTCGTAATGCAACGCGAGAATCAGGCCATGAATTTCAAAGGCCATTTGCTCTTCGTCGGCGCTTGGCAGCAGTTGCCCCTCTTGCTTGGCCTGAACCACGGCGCGGTACAGGGCGGCATGCCAAGCCAGCACCGAGCTGGCCAGGGCGTCGCGCACCGGGCCGGGGCGGTCATCAAACTCGACCGCACCGCTGATGAAGATGCAACCCGACTGGATTTCAAGCGCCACCCGCTGCATCCAGTTGGCCACCAGGCTTTTGACCCGCGCAAGCCCACGCGGCTGCTGCATAGCCGGGTAGAACACCTCGTCAGCAAAGCGGGCGTAATATTCGCGAATCACCGAAATTTGCAACTCTTCACGCGAACCAAAATGGGCGAACACCCCCGACTTGCTCATTTGCGTGACCTCGGCAATGGCGCCAATGCTCAGGCCTTCCAAGCCAATTTGTGAGGCCAAGGCCAAGGCGGCATCAAGAATGACCTGCTTGGTTTGCTGCCCCTTGTGCAGCAGGCGGCTGCGGTAAGGCAACTGGGCCTGGTCGGCGCGCTCAGGCGGGCCGGGTGGCTCGGCAAACAAGGGGGGCTGGGGCGTGGTGTGCATAAAATAGTACGATCGTACTATTTTGCAGTAAATTTCAGCTTTGTGGCCCGCTTTGCAAACTCACCGAGAAAAAATTTTGGGGTTCAGCTCAGCCACAAAGCCAGGCTGGCCTCCAGGTGCTCAGACGGCATGCGCTTGTAGCCCGAACGGGCAAAGCGCTGCAGCCGGCCAAGCAAAAACGCCGTCAGTGCCGAGGCCTTGACCTGCGCATCCAGCGTTGGCGTGGCCGAGTTCGCCTGCATCACGGGGCCGCGCAGGCACTGTCGCAAACTGGCTTCGAGCTTGTCAAAAAACTGGTTCATGCGCTGTTGCAGGCGTTCGTTTTCATGCACCAGTGCATCGCCCACCATGACTCGCGTCATGCCAGGATTTTTTTCGGCGAAATGGATCACCATAGCCACCACCCGTTGGGCCTGGTAAGCACCCTGTGCAGCGCCGGACTCCAGCGGCCCAGGCTCTGCCTGGGTAATCTGGTTGACCAGGGCAAACACGGTTTGCTCAATAAAGTCGATCAGGCCCTCAAACATCTGGGCCTTGCTGGCAAAGTGACGGTATAGCGCGGCCTCGCTGACAGACAGCCTGGACGCCAAGGCCGCAGTGGTGATGCGTTCCAATCCGGGTTGTTGCAGCATGCTTGCCAGGGTCTGCAAAATCTGCACCCGCCGCTCACCTGGTTTGGGGCGTTTGCGCACCGGCACAAGCTGTGCAGCCTCCTGGGCAAGCGGTTTGGACTGAGCTTCGTCGTTGGACATGGCGTGGTGCGCTTGGTTTGAGAGGCTTGGCTGTCTGGGGATCAGGATGATTTCAGTGCGAACGAATCATGGTGCCGAAAGCCTGCTCGGTCAGGATCTCGAGCAGCAACACATGGGGCACGCGGCCGTCTACGATGTGCACCGAGTTCACGCCGCTTTTGGCTGCATCAAGCGCGCCGCTGATCTTGGGCAGCATGCCACCGCTGATGGTGCCGTCGGCAAACAGACGCTCAATCTCGCGCGCGCTCAGGTCTGTCAAGAGCTCGCCAGCACGGTTCAGCACGCCGCTGATATTGGTCAGCAGGATGAGCTTTTCGGCCTTGAGCACCGTGGCGAGCCGTGCTGCCACCACATCGGCATTGATGTTGTAGCTTTCATTCTTCTCGCCAAAACCGATCGGGCTGATGACCGGGATGAAGGCATCGTCCTGCAGCGCTTTGACCACACTGGGGTCTATGCTGACGATGTCGCCCACCTGACCCACATCCAGCTCTTTGCTCGGGTCTTGGTTGTCGACCATCTTGAGCTTTTGCGCCCGAATCAGGCCACCGTCGCGCCCGGTCAGGCCCACCGCCTTGCCGCCGGCCTGGTTGATCAGACCCACAATGTCTTGCTGCACCTCGCCGGCAAGCACCCACTCCACCACTTCCATGGTTTCGGCGTCGGTCACGCGCATACCCTGGATGAACTCGCCCTTTTTGCCCAGGCGGTTCAGCGCGTTCTCAATCTGCGGCCCACCGCCATGCACCACCACCGGGTTGATGCCCACCAGTTTGAGCAGCACCACATCCTCGGCAAAGTCGGCCTGCAGCTCGGGGTCGGTCATGGCGTTGCCGCCGTACTTGATGACCATGGTCTTGCCATGGAACTTGCGGATGTACGGCAGCGCCTGCGCCAGAATGTCGGCCTTTTGACGGGGGGAAATGGGGCTGGGGTCGGCGGCTGAATCGGTCATGGCTGCATGTTACTTCAGCCGCTGCTGGCGCTTTCGGCACTGTAGCCGTGCACGTGGGCCAGCAAAAAGGCTTTGATCGCGGCCTTATCGCCGGCCTGGGCGGCGGCACGCAGTACAGCGAGCGCCGGGGTCAGCGTATCCCAGGGCAGGAATGGCTCGTGCGCCTTCATGATGCGGGGGTGGCCTGTGGGCTCAGGGTTGTCGCCGATCAGCAGTTCTTCGTACAGCTTCTCCCCCGGGCGCAAGCCTGTGACCTCGATAGCGATGTCTCCGTCCGGGTGATCGGCGTCGCACAGCGTCAGGCCAGACAGTTGCACCATGCGCCGGGCCAGGTCGATGATTTTGATGGACTGGCCCATATCGAGCACGAACACATCCCCCCCAACCGCCATGGCGCCGGCCTGCAGCACCAACTGTGCGGCCTCGGGAATGGTCATGAAATACCGGGTGACATCCGGGTGCGTCAAGGTGATAGGGCCGCCTTCGGCGATTTGTCGGCGAAACAAGGGCACCACACTGCCACTGGAGCCCAGCACATTACCAAAGCGCACCATGGTGAAACAAGTGTCAGCGGCCTGCTGGGCATAGGCCTGCAAGACCATCTCGGCCAATCGCTTGCTGGCCCCCATCACATTGGTGGGGCGTACCGCTTTGTCGGTGGAGACCAGCACAAACCGCCGGGCGCCATTTTGCTTGGCCGCCTGTGCCATGTTGAGCGTGCCAAATACATTGTTCAAGATACCCTCGCCGGGGTTGTCTTCAACCATGGGCACATGCTTGTAAGCCGCGGCATGGTAAACCGTGGCCGGGCGGTAGCCACTAAAAATGGCGTGTAGCCGCGGCAGATTCGTCACACTACCCAAGAGGGGCAACAACTCGGTCGTCAGCTGTGCCTTGGCGCACAGCGCCAACAACTCCTGATGAATGTTGTACAGGCCGAACTCGTTGTGGTCTAACAACAGCAGCAGCCGCGGGCGGCAAAGCAGAATTTGGCGCGTGAGTTCGGCTCCAATGCTGCCACCAGCGCCGCTGACCAACACCACTTGCCCGGCCAGTTGACTGGCTAGCAGGGCTGCATCGGGCGGCACTGGTGCGCGGGCCAGCAGGTCTTCCACATCAAGTTCCCGGATATCCTGCACCGTCACCCGGCCACTGGCCAGGTCAGACAAGGCGGGCAGAGTGCGAATATGTACCGGCAGGTGCTGCAAACTAGCCAATATCTGATTGCGCCGCTCGCGGCTGACCGCCGGCAGGGCCAGCAGAATTTCGCTCACTGCCTGGTGAGTCACCAACTCGGCCACCTTGGCTGGCCCATACACCGGACTGCCATTGACGCTTCGTCCGATTTTGTCGCTATCGTCGTCGATGAAACCCAGCAGGGCATACTGACCAGACACCGCCAAGGCAGACGCGGTCTGCACGCCAGCGGCACCCGCGCCATAAATTAGCAAGCGACCCGCCACTGGGGCACGGCCCGGGCCAGTTTCTAATAACCAAAACCTGGCTACGACTCGGCTGGAACCCACCAACAGCAAAAAAATCAACGGCTGCAACACGCCCAGCGTACGCGGCACCATTAACCACCGCTGCCAGAGCAAAATACTGAGCAACACAGCCCCATACAGCACAACGGCACGGGTTGTAGCCTGAAGGGCTGCTTGACCGGTATAACGGAAAATGGCCCGGTAAAGGCCAAATTTAATAAATATAGGAATAGCCAGCAGGGGGGTTAATCCATACACCCACCACTGCTGGCCACTTGGCCAATGCCAGACTTCATACCGAAGCGAGAACCCGATCCACGTGGCCGCCAAGGCCAGGAGCACATCGAGTGCCATGACCACAAGGCGCTTGAGCCAGTGGGGCCAAGCAATTACTTTGCTTTGCATCTCGCACCTTCAATGGCAGCAGCAGCCGCCATTTACCAACAGCGGTTTCAAACCGCGAAATCTGCCTTGGTCTTGCCGTCTGCCACCAAGGCCGACATCCACTTGGGCATCAGACCCCGGCCACTCCAGGCTTCGCCGTTCGGACCGCGGTATTTGGCAGCAACCGGTGCAGAAGCCTTGCGCTTGCCCGCAGCTTTGGGCGCCGCAGCCGGCTTGGCCGCCTTAGCTTTGCCCTTGGCAGCACGCCCTTTGGTAGCCTGCAAATCTTTGGCAGTGATACCAAAAGCCTGCATCTTGGCCTGAATATCTTGCACGGTTTTATGAAACTCTCGGGTTTTGATTTCACTGGCCTGCTTTTGTAGTTTTTCAATTTGACTTTGGATTTCTATAAGATTACTCATTTTTTCACTTTCTTGTCAAACAATTTCGGGGGTGGGATTGGAGGAAATTCTTGTTGTTAGTGGGCCACATTATCTCTTGATAACACCCTGAAAACCGTGAGTATCATAATTTTCACATCAAATGCCAAAGATTTTTTTTGCAAGTACTCAACATCCAGCGCAACTTTATCGGCAATAGACAACTCGTCTCGCCCATTGACCTGAGCCCAGCCAGTCAAACCAGGCAATAGTTTGTCAACACCAGCCTGTGTGCGCAGCCCGATCAGATCGTGCTGGTTGAACAGCGCAGGGCGGGGGCCAACAAAACTCATATCCCCAAGCAAGATGCTCCAGAGTTGGGGCAACTCATCCAGGCTAGTTTTGCGAAGGAATGCGCCTATGGGGGTCAGGTGGGCTTGAGGGTTAGCTAGCAAATGGGTCGCCACAGCCGGCGTACCAGATCGCATGGTGCGGAACTTGGGCATACGGAAGATGATATTGTTTCGGCCAATGCGGTCGGACCAGTACAGGGCGGGGCCAGTAGAGCTGATGCGCACGAAAACCACCAAAAAGCCCATCGGACAGCATAAAACAATGGCGGCCAAAATAAGCAGCAGCACATCGAAGCACCTTTTCATGCCGCCCCCTCCCCCACGGCGCGGCTCAAGCCCTCCGCAACAGTTAGCGGCGGCTGCCATCCAAGCAGCTCCCTTGCCCGGGTGATATCAACCTGCAAATTGCTACACAAGCGCTCAATCGAAGCGGACTGACCCGTTAGCTTCCCCGCAGCGAGCAGAATCCACACCGGCACTCGAACCAGCCGGGCCGGCTGCCCAAGCACTTGCCTCAAACCAGCGACAAGTTGACAGGTCGACAGGTCATGCCCGTCCGAGACCAAAAATACTTGGTTCGCGGCGCCAGGATGGACCAGGCACAGCGCAATGAAGTGAAGCAAATTATCCAGCGCGACTAA
>SHXM01000147.1 GCA_009693325.1 Rhodoferax sp. | reverse complement strand
AGTCTTCGCCGTGCTCCAACACGAAGTAGCGAAAGGCTTCGGCCGCCGGCGACAGCAGTTTGGCCAGGGTGTGCACCACGTTCCAGGCGCGCACCACGGGTGCGCCCTCAATCGGCAGCAGCGCAATCAGCTGGTTGTCGAGCTCCAGCCCCAAGGTGTGCAGCGACAAAAAACTCAGGCCCATGCCGGCAATGACGGCCTGCTTGATGGTCTCGTTGCTGGCCATCTCCATGGTCACGCGCGGCTCGACCCGGGCCTGCAGCAAAAACTTCTCCAGGGCGGCGCGGGTACCCGAGCCCTCCTCCCGCAGGATGAAGCCTTGGCCGCGCAGCGCCTCTGGCGTCAACAGGCCGGCCTGCGTCAGGGGGTGGCCGATCGGTGCCACAAACACATGGGGGTGCGCGGCAAAGGGCTCTGCGCGGGTGGCCAGCTCTTTGGGCGGGCGGCCCATGATGGCAATATCAACCTCGTTGGCGTGCAGCATCCGCACCAGCTGCTCACGGTTGCCCACGGCGAGCCGGATCTCGATGCCCTCGTGCTCGCGCCGGAACTGCGCCAGCAGGTGCGGTAAAAAATATTTGGCAGTGCTGACCATGCCGATGGTGAGCGTGCCCACTTCGAGCTTGAGCAACCGGGCGGCGGTGTCTTCGGCGTCTTTGAGCGTGGCCAGCATTTTGCGGGTGTAGACCAGCATGTACTCGCCGGCGGTGGTGAGTGTCACGCTGCGGCCGCTGCGGTCAAACAGCGGCATGCCAACATGGCCTTCAAGTTCGCGCACCTGCATGGTGACGGCCGGCGGCGTCAGGTGCAGGGCGCGGGCGGCCTTGGCAAAGCTCAGCTGGCGGGCGACTTCACTGAAGACGCGGAGTTGGCGGAAGGTGGCGTTTTTCATGTTTGCGCTTTGCTCAAGTCCATTTGTTTGAGGCGCTTTTGTTGGAGGCAGTTTTGTTGAAGGCACGTTTTCGGATCAGGGCGGCGGGGCATTCGGCTCCGCGGCTGTCCCCCGCCCGTTGGGCTCCTCCTTGATGCCGCTGCGCCGAATGCCCCACCGCCCTGATCTGGCGCGATAGTGGGTGCGCTGTGACGGTGGCTCTTAGTTGGGTGCGCCCACCATGTTTGCGGCTGCGGGGGCCGACTGGGTGTCGCAGCGAGGTCAAGGAGGAGCCCGCAGGGCGGGGGACACGAGCAGCGGCACCCAGTCGGCACCCGCAGCTCGCCCACAACGGGCCTTGAGCCAGCTTGTGGAACACCAAACTTGCCACAGTGAGGTCAAGTCGACACATAAGCTAAACCTTAACCGAAAACTCAATAAATGTGAATTTACATTATTTCAGGGCACTTTTACAGTTCATCCCATCCCAGCGACACCCATTTTTTCAGGAGCAGACGATGACCGAGACCAGCGCTTCCACAGAGATCACAGACGCCAAAAAGCGCTACAGCGCCGGCGTACTCAAGTACAAGCAGATGGGCTACTGGATGCCCGACTACGTGCCCAAGGACACCGACACCCTGTGCTTGTTCCGAATCACGCCGCAGGACGGTGTGGACCCGGAAGAGGCGGCGGCTGCCGTGGCCGGTGAGTCGAGCACCGCCACCTGGACCGTGGTGTGGACAGACCGCCTGACCGCCTGCGACAGCTACCGCGCCAAGGCCTACAAGGTGATTCCGGTGCCCAACAACCCCGGCCAGTACTTTGCTTACGTGGCCTATGACCTGATCCTGTTCGAAGAGGGCTCGATCGCCAACATGACGGCCAGCCTGATCGGCAACGTGTTCTCGTTCAAGCCGCTCAAGGCCGCGCGCCTGGAAGACATCCGCATCCCGGTGGCCTATGTCAAGACCTTCAAGGGCCCACCCACCGGCCTGGTAGTGGAGCGCGAGCGCCTGGACAAGTTCGGCCGGCCACTGCTGGGCGCCACCACCAAGCCCAAGCTGGGCCTGTCGGGCCGCAACTACGGCCGGGTGGTGTACGAGGGCCTCAAAGGCGGGCTGGACTTCATGAAGGACGACGAGAACATCAACAGCCAGCCCTTCATGCACTGGCGTGACCGCTTTTTGTTTGTGATGGAAGCCGTCAACAAGGCCAGCGCCGAGACCGGCGAAGTCAAGGGCAGCTACCTGAACGTGACTGGCGCCACGATGGAAGACATGTACGAGCGCGCCGAATTTGCCAAAGACCTGGGCTCGGTGATTGTGATGGTGGACCTGGTGATTGGCTACACGGCGATCCAGTCCATGGCCAACTGGTGCCGCAAGAACGACATGATCATGCACATGCACCGCGCCGGCCACGGCACTTACACCCGCCAGAAAAACCACGGCGTGAGCTTCCGGGTGATCGCCAAGTGGCTGCGCCTGGCCGGCTGCGACCACCTGCACTGCGGCACCGCGGTGGGCAAGCTTGAAGGCGACCCGATGACCGTGCAGGGCTATTACAACGTCTGCCGCGACAGCTACACCGTGACCGACCTGCCGCGTGGCCTGTACTTCGACCAGGACTGGGCCGACATGAAGAAGGTGATGCCAGTGGCCTCAGGCGGCATCCACGCCGGCCAGATGCACCAGCTGATTGACCTGTTCGGCGATGACGTGGTGCTGCAGTTTGGCGGTGGCACCATTGGCCACCCCATGGGCATCCAGGCAGGCGCCGTAGCCAACCGGGTGGCGCTGGAGTCGATGGTGAAGGCTCGCAACGAAGGCCGCAACATCCTGCAGGAAGGCCCGGCCATCCTGAAGCAGGCAGCGCAGCACTGCAGCCCGCTCAAAGCCGCACTCGACACCTGGGGCGACATCAGCTTCAACTACCAGAGCACCGACAGCAGCGACTACGCCAACACCCCGTCAGTGGCCTGAGCGCCGCCCTGCCCCACACCATTTTCGAAGGAGAATCCTGCCATGATGACCAACCCGACCGGCCGCCTGACCCAAGGCCAGTTCAGCTTTCTGCCCGACCTGACCGACGCCGAGATCACCCTGCAGATCGAGTACGGCCTGCGCAAGGGCTATGCCTGGAGCGTGGAGTACACCGACGACCCGCACCCGCGCAATACCTACTGGAGCATGTACGGCAACCCGATGTTTGACCTGTATGACGCCGCGGGCGTGCTGCAGGAACTGACCGCCTGCCGCGCTGCTTTTCCCAGGCATTACATCCGGCTGATGGCCTTTGACTCGACCCGCAATGTGGAAACCATCGTGATGAGTTTTATCGTCAACCGCCCGGCGGTAGAGCCTGGCTTCACGCTGGAGCGGCAAGAGGTGAACGGCCGCTCGCAGCGCTACACCATCCGCGGCTACGCCAGTGCCTCGCCCGAAGGCGAACGCTACCGCTGAGACAGCTGTGCAAGCCAGTTACCCCATGGGCTGCACAGGATTGCGCCAATGAGCTCGCCTCTGTACGCCATACCCGGCAGCACGCCAGCACCGTCCGCTGCGGGTGCTGACGCCGGCCTGCCAGCCATGTCCGGCACTGACCCAGCTGCCGGCGCCCGCTCGGTAGCGGAGGTGTTGGCCGGCTCGCAGGTGGAGGCGGTGCTGCAAGAGCTCGATACCGACCTGGTCGGCCTCAAGCCGGTCAAGGCCCGCATCCGCGACATTGCCGCCCTGCTGGTGATTGACAAGCTGCGCATCAACCTGGGGCTGGTCAGCCAGTCGCCCAGCCTGCACATGTGCTTCAGCGGCAACCCCGGCACCGGCAAGACCACGGTGGCGCTGCGCATGGCGCAAATCCTGCACCGGCTGAGCTTTGTGCGCAAAGGGCACCTGGTGTCTGTGACGCGCGACGACCTGGTGGGCCAGTACATCGGCCACACCGCGCCCAAGACCAAAGAGGTACTCAAGCGGGCCATGGGCGGGGTGCTGTTTATTGACGAGGCCTATTACCTGTACCGGCCCGAGAACGAGCGCGACTATGGGCAGGAGGCGATCGAGATCCTGCTGCAGGTGATGGAAAACCAGCGCGACGACCTGGTGGTGATCCTGGCCGGCTACAAGGACCGGATGGACACCTTCTTCCAGTCCAACCCGGGCATGAGCTCGCGCATTGCCCACCATCTTGATTTCCCGGACTACGCGGTGCCTGAATTGCAGCAAATAGCCGGACAAATGCTGGCGCAGCAGAACTATCGCTTTGGCGAAGGTGCCGCCGAGGCTTTTGAACACTATTTGCAGCTGCGCTTGCAGCAACCGCACTTTGCCAACGCCCGCAGCGTGCGCAATGCGCTGGACCGGGCCCGCTTGCGCCAGGCCAGCCGCCTGTTTGCCGACCGCGAGCGTCAACTCAGCGCGGATGACCTCAGCACCATCGCCGCCTCTGATATTCTGGCCAGCCGGCTGTTCCAAGCCTGACCTCGACTCCTTGACCACCATGCTCAACGCCCTGATTTTTGATGTAGACGGCACCCTGGCCGATACCGAAGCCGCCCACCGCGCCGCTTTTAACTCGGCCTTTGCCCAAGAGGGCATGGACTGGCACTGGGACGAGGCGCTGTACACCCGGCTGCTCGATGTCTCCGGCGGCAAGGAGCGGCTGTTGCATTACTGGGGCATCCGTCACCCCGAGGTGCGCGATGTCGGCGGCGCCGGCGTGCGCGACACCCTGGCCCGGCTGCATGAGCTCAAAACAGCGGCCTATGAGGCCATGGTGAATGATGGTGCGGTCAGCCTGCGAGCGGGCGTGCTGCACTTGATCGAAGAAGCCCACCAGGCCGGGCTGCATCTGGCTATCGCCACCACCACCTCGCCGGTGAACATCGCCGCGCTGCTGCGCGGAGCCATCGGGCCGGACTGGCGCCAGTTTTTCGGCATTGTCGAAGACGCCTCCACCGCGGCGATCAAAAAGCCGCATCCCATGGTGTATTTGCAAACCCTGCGACGCTTGCAACTCCCCGCCAGCCAGTGCATCGCCTTTGAGGACTCTGCCAACGGGCTGCAGGCGGCCAGAGCTGCTGGCCTGCTGACGGTGATCACGCCGACCCGCTTCACCGCAGCGCATGACTTCACCGGTGCGCTCAAGGTGCTGCCCGAGCTGCAAGGCGTGACCGTGGCGAAGCTACAGGCCTGGCACACCCAGACCGCAGCCTGACCCCGAAAGATCTGCCATGCCACTGAGCAAGCACTCCACCCTGACCCAGTTCCTTATCGAGGAGCGACGCCGATTTCCAGGCGCCAGCGGAGACTTCAATGCCCTGCTGCTCGATGTGGCCCTGGCCTGCAAGGCAATTGCCAGAGTCGTCGCTTTTGGCGAACTCGGCGGCCTGATGGGCAAGCATGCACCCGAGTCAGGCGGCAGCCTCAATGTGCAGGGCGAGACCCAGCAAAAGCTCGACGTGTTGTCTAACGAGGTCTTCATCCGCCGCACCGAATGGGCTGGTCACCTGGCGGGTATGGCACCCGAAGAAATGGACCTGCCCCACCAAATACCAGCACAGTACCCGCGCGGCAAATACCTGTTGGTGTTTGACCCGCTGGACGGCTCGAGCAACATCGATGTCAATGTGTCGGTGGGCAGTATTTTCTCTATCCTGCGCGGGCCCGACAGCGGGCGCGACGTGACCGAGGCCGACTTTCTGCAGCCCGGCACCCGGCAGGTGGCGGCCGGCTACGCCCTGTATGGCCCCGCCACCATGCTGGTGCTGACCGTGGGCAACGGGGTACACGGCTTCACGCTCGACCCCAACCTGGGCGAATTCATGCTGACCCACCCTGACATCCAGGTGCCAGCCGACACCCAAGAATTTGCCATCAACGCCTCCAACAGCCGCTTTTGGGAGGCGCCGGTGACACGTTATGTGAACGAGTGCCTGGCCGGCAAGACCGGCCCGCGCGGCAAAGACTTCAATATGCGCTGGATTGCCAGCATGGTGGCCGAGGCGCACCGCATCCTGATGCGCGGCGGCGTGTTCATGTACCCGCGCGACACCAAAGACCCGGGCAGGGCGGGCCGGCTGCGCCTGCTCTACGAGGCCAATCCCATCGCCATGGTGATGGAGCAGGCAGGCGGTCGGGCCAGCAGCGGGCGCGAGCCCATGTTAGGCGTGCAGCCCAGCGCTCTGCACCAGCGCATCGGCCTGGTGTTTGGCTCAAAAAACGAGGTGGAGCGTATCGAGCGCTACCACGCTGAGCCGGCCCGTGCGGCCGAACACAACCCGCTGTTTGCAGAGCGCGGCTTGTTCCGAGACTAAGACCGGCATTGACCGTGCCTTGAAAGAAACCCATGTCTGAACGCCATCCTATTATTGCTATCACCGGCTCCAGCGGCGCTGGCACCACCTCGGTGACACACACTTTCGACAATATTTTCCGCCGCGAAGGGGTGAACGCTGCAGTTATCGAGGGTGACAGTTTTCATCGCTTTAACCGCAAGGAGATGAAACAAAAAGCCGCCGAAGCCGAGCGTGCCGGCAATAAAAACTTCAGCCATTTCGGGCCCGAAAACAACCTGTTTTTGGAGCTGGAGTCGCTGTTTGGTGATTACGCCAGGCGTGGCACCGGCAGGCAACGCAAATACCTGCACGACCAGGACGAAGCCGCACCCTACCAGCAGGAGCCCGGCACCTTCACGCCCTGGGAAGACGTGCCCGCCGGCACCGACCTGCTGTTTTACGAGGGCCTGCACGGCGCGGTGGTGACGCCCGAAGTCAATATCGCCCAGCACCCCGACCTGCTGATTGGCGTGGTGCCGGTGATCAACCTGGAGTGGATCCAGAAGCTGTGGCGCGACAAATCCAAGCGTGGCTACAGCACCGGGGCGGTAACCGACACCATCCTGCGCCGCATGCCCGACTATGTGAATTACATCTGCCCTCAGTTCATGCACACGCATGTGAATTTTCAGCGTGTGCCGATGGTCGACACCTCCAACCCTTTCATCTCGCGCGACATTCCCTCGCCCGACGAGAGCATGGTGGTGATCCGCTTTGCCAAGCCTAAAGGCATCGATTTCCAGTACCTGCGCAGCATGATCGACGGCTCCTGGATGAGCCGGGCCAACACCATCGTGGTGCCCGGCGGCAAGATGGAGCTGGCCATGCAGCTGATCTTCACCCCCTTCATCTGGCGCATGATGGAGCGCAAGAAGCGCGCTAGCTGAAACGGAGCCCCGCCATGCCCGCCTTGCCCACCCAAAACGCCTTTGAGCTGGTGATGTTCGACCTGGATGGCACGCTGATCGAGACCGCGCCCG
>SHXM01000146.1 GCA_009693325.1 Rhodoferax sp. | reverse complement strand
GATAGCGTTCTCAAAATCGCAGCACAGGCTAAAGCACCAACCTATCGAAATCTGTACGATGGCATGCACCCAGACCGATCAGTTCCGGGTCAACCTGTGTCAACCGGATAGGCATGGAAAAATCTATTACGAGTAGTATAGTCGGACTTTACTACTATTTTCCTCTTAAATCACTTTAACTTCGCGTTGTAAGTGCTTGAGTTTAATAAGAAATTTCTCAAATTTTTTTACACAAAAAACTCGGCAATTAAGCAGTGTGAATGCTGTGCTCTACCCCTGAGCTAACCGCCCTGTTTCCCGCTATCGGAAAGCCGCAAATTATGCCACAGGCACCTTAGGCCAAGAGGCGCCAGACTGTCTTTCCGGCGCTGGCCTTGTCGATTTGCTTGAGCACTTCCTCGTGGGCCGAGAGCTCCTGTTCACTGGCAGCTGGCACGCTGAGCTCATAGCTGCTGAGATCTGCACCCACCCAGGTCGCGCACCGGTTTTCCTCTGCCGGTGCATCGATCAGCAGTGCATCCTGCCCGCGCGTCATGTTGATGTACACATCAGCCAGCAGTTCGGCATCCAGCAGGGCCCCGTGCAGCTTGCGACCAGAGCGGTCGACTCCGAGCCGGTCGCACAGGCCATCGAGCGAGTTTCTCTTGCCCGGATACAAATCTTTGGCCATGGCCAGGGTGTCGACGATGCGCAGCACATGGCTGGCGAAGGCGGGTTGGCCGATCAGCGCGAGTTCCTGGTTCAAAAAACCCAGGTCAAATGGCGCGTTGTGGATCAACAGCTCGGCACCTTGAAGGTAATGCAACAAGTCGCCAGCCACTTCTTCGAAGGTCGGTTTGTCTTTGAGAAAGTCCCGGGTCAGACCGTGCACCTTGAGGGCGTCTTCATGGCTGTCTCGACCCGCATTTAGGTAGTAATGGCGGATCTCGCCCGTGGCTTTTCGGTTGACGAACTCAACGCAGCCAATCTCAATCACGCGGTCCCCTTTGTCGGCTGACAGGCCAGTGGTTTCGGTGTCAAGAAAAATTTGGCGCATGGGTCTGCTCGGGCTCAGTGGACTTCTTTGGCATGGTTGATCGAATACTTGGGGATCTCGACGACCACATTTTGCTGCGCCAAAAAGGCCTGGCAACTCAGTCGCGAGTTCGGCTCCAGTCCCCAGGCACGGTCTAGCAGGTCTTCTTCGTTCTCGTCCACCTCATTGAGTGATGCATAGCCCTCCCGCACCACGACATGGCAGGTGGTGCAGGCGCAGCTCATGTCACAAGCGTGCTCAATAGCGATTTGGTGGTCCAGCAGAGCCTCGCAAATCGAAGTGCCGGCGGGGGCAGATATTTCCGCCCCTTGAGGACAGTATTCGGGATGCGGCAAGATTTTGATAATCGGCATAACGAGTTCCAGACAGACGGCCTCAGACCGCTGCAATATTTTTTCCGGCCAAGGCCCTTCGAATACCCCGGTTCATGCGCAGGGCGGCAAAGGCTTCCGTGCCTTGGGCCAGCGCCTTGGTGGCGGCTTCGATCTGCACCGGGTCGTCCGAGCCAAGCATGGCACGCAAGGCTGCCATCAGAGCGTCAACCTCGGCGCGTTCCGCCAGCGTCAGCAGGTCGGCGTCAGCAGCCAGCGCGCTGCGGGCTGCCAGCAGCATGCGATCGGCGTCGACCCGGGACTCGACCAGCGCGCGGACACGCATGTCAACCTCGGCGGTGCTGAAGCTGTCTTGCAGCATGCGGGCAATTTGATCGTCGGCCAAACCGTACGCAGGCTTGACCTCGATGTGTGCCTGCACCCCGCTGACCTGCTCCAGCGCGCTGACGCTCAGCAAGCCATCGGCGTCGACCGTGAAGGTCACGCGAATCCTGGCCGCGCCAGCAGCCATAGGAGGAATGCCACGCAACTCAAACCGGGCCAGGCTACGGCAATCAGTGACGAGTTCCCGCTCGCCCTGCACCACATGCAGGGCGAGTGCGGTTTGGCCGTCCTGGTAGGTGGTGAAATCTTGCGCCTTGGCCGTGGGTATGGTCTCGTTGCGCGGCACGATGCGCTCGACCAGACCACCCATGGTCTCTATGCCCAACGACAAGGGAATCACATCTAGCAGCAACAGGTCGCCCCCGGAATTGTTGCCCGCCAACTGGTCGGCCTGCAGCGCTGCGCCCAGGGCCACCACCTCGTCCGGGTTCAGGTTGGTGAGAGGCACTTGCCCAAAGAACTCGCCCACGGCGCGCTGCACCTGAGGCATGCGGGTCGAGCCGCCCACCAGCACTACGCCCTCGACCTGTTGAACGGTCAGGCGGGCATCGCGCAGGGCTGTGCGTACAGCCGCCAGGGTGCGCGCTGTCAGGGCTTGCGTGGCGGTTTCAAAATCAGCCCGATGAACCTCAAACACCAGTTTAGACTCGCTTAGGTCAGCCTCAAACACGCAAACCTGTAGCGCCGACAATGCCTCTTTACAGCGCCTGGCCGCCTGTTTTACAGCCGCCTTGTCGGCTGCCAGATGAACCACCCGAGCGGTTCTTGCCAACACCCAGTCGGCCAGGCTCTGATCGTAGTCATCTCCGCCCAGGGCCGAATCGCCGCCGGTGGCCACCACCTCAAAAACACCGCGAGTCAAGCGCAAAATAGAGATGTCAAAGGTGCCACCGCCCAGGTCGTAAATGGCATAGACGCCCTCACTGGCGTTGTCGAGGCCATAGGCAATCGCGGCGGCTGTGGGCTCGTTGATCAGGCGCAATACCTTCAGGCCGGCAAGCTGGGCTGCGTCCTTGGTCGCCTGGCGCTGGGCATCGTCGAAATAGGCTGGCACCGTGACCACAGCACCAAACAGATCGTCGCCCATGCTGTCCTCAGCTCGGTAGCGCAGGGTGGCCAAGATATCAGCGCTTACCTCCAATGGCGATTTTTCTCCCTGCACCGTGTGCAGCCCCAGCATGCCCGAGTGGTCTGCAAAGCGATAGGGCAGCTTGTCGGCGCCAGGCACATCCGCCAGGCTGCGCCCCATGAAACGCTTGACCGAGGCAATCGTGTTTTCCGGGTCCAGCGCCAACATACTTAGCGCCTGCGCACCAATGGTTCGGCCACCGTCGGCCAGGTAACGCACCACTGAAGGCAGCAGCACGAGGCCCTGCGCGTCGGGCAGACATTCCGCCACACCATGGCGCACACAGGCCACCAGCGAATGGGTTGTGCCGAGGTCAATACCCACCGCAATACGTCGTTGGTGCGGGTCGGGCGAGGCGCCCGGCTCAGAAATCTGCAATAAAGCCATGTTCATCCGGGCTGTCAGAGGCCCTGCTTTTCCTGTTGTTGCGCCTCGAACCAATCTTGGCGCGCCTGCAAATCAGCGTCAAAACGCTGGATGAACATCAGCGCGCGCACTTGCCGCACAGCACCCGGGGCATCGTCTTGCTCGTCTAGCCGCCGGGCGCAATCGCGCAAGGCAGCATCTCGGCTGGCCCGAACTTGTTGCTCCAGCGGCGCGAGGTCGGCCGCCCCCTGGGCTTCGTCGAGCGCTTCACGCCAAGCGATCTGCTGCATCAGGAACGCCGGTGTCATAGCGGTGTTGTTCTCGGCCTCGGTCGGGGCGCCGCGCAGTTCGCACAAATAGGCGGCCCTTTTGAGTGGATCTCTAAGCCTTTGATAAGCCTGGTTGATCCTGGACGACCACTGCATGGCCAAGCGCTGTGCCGCTGCCCCTTGGGCTGCAAAACGGTCAGGGTGGACCTCGCGTTGCAGGTCTTTCCAACGCTGGTCAAGGGTGGCAGGGTCTTGTTCGAACCGGTCCTGCAAACCAAACAGCTCGAAATCGCTGGACTGAAGATTCACACCCGAAATGACTCACCGCAACCGCAGCGATCGCGTTCCTTGGGGTTGTTGAACCTGAAACCCTCATTCAGGCCTTCGCGCACGAAGTCAAGCTCGGTACCGTCCAGGTAGGGAAAGCTTTTCGGGTCGATCAGCACCTTGACGCTATGGCCTTCAAACACCAGGTCCTCGGGATTGAACTCGTCAACATACTCCAGCTTATAGGCCAGGCCAGAGCATCCTGTGGTCTTGACACCCAAGCGCACACCTACGCCTTTTCCGCGCTTGCCCAGATAGCGCTTCACGTGCCTGGCGGCAGCTTCGGTGAGGGTAACCGCCATGTCAGTGGGCCGACGCCAGCTTGTGCTTTTGCCGGTAGTCATTGACAGCGGCCTTGATGGCGTCTTCAGCCAGGATCGAGCAGTGAATTTTCACCGGCGGCAAGGCCAGTTCTTCGGCGATCTCGCTGTTCTTCAGGGCTGCGGCCTGCTCCAGGGTCTTGCCCTTGACCCATTCGGTGACCAGCGACGACGAAGCGATAGCCGAGCCGCAGCCATAGGTCTTGAAGCGGGCGTCCTCAATGATGCCAGTCTCGGGGTTGACCCTGATTTGCAACTTCATGACATCGCCGCAGGCAGGCGCACCCACCATTCCGGTGCCCACCGATTCATCGCCCTTGTCAAATGAGCCCACATTGCGGGGGTTTTCGTAGTGGTCAACCACTTTTTCAGAATAAGCCATGGTGTATTACCTCAATTGTTTTAGTGGGCGGCCCACTGGATGGTGCTGATGTCAATGCCGTCTTTGAACATCTCCCACAGGGGGCTCAGATCGCGCAGCTTGGCGACGTTGAGTTTGATGGTTTCGATGGCGTAATCGATTTCGACCTCGGTGGTGTAGCGGCCAATGGTCATGCGCAGGCTGCTGTGCGCCAACTCGTCGCTGCGACCCAGGGCACGCAATACATAGCTGGGCTCCAGGCTGGCCGAGGTGCAAGCCGAGCCGCTTGAGACCGCCAGGCCCTTGATGCCCATGATGAGCGACTCACCCTCGACATAATTGAAGCTCATGTTGAGGTTGTGCGGCACGCGCTGTTCAAGATGCCCATTGATGAAAACCTGCTCTACATCCTTGAGGCCATCGAGCATGCGCTGGTGCAGGGCTTGGATGCGCTGGTTCTCGGTGGCCATCTCAGCGCGGGCGATACGGTAGGCCTCGCCCATGCCCACAATCTGGTGGGTCGGCAGGGTGCCCGAGCGCATGCCGCGCTCATGGCCGCCGCCGTGCATTTGTGCCTCGATACGAACCCGCGGCTTACGCCGGACAAACAGAGCGCCAATACCTTTCGGACCATAGGTTTTGTGTGCCGTCAGGCTCATCAAATCTACCGGCAACTGGCTCATGTCGATGTCAATCCGTCCAGTCGCCTGGGCTGCGTCAACATGAAACACCACGCTGTTGGCGCGGCAGATAGCCCCTATCGCCGCAATGTCCTGGATCACGCCGATCTCATTGTTGACGAACATCACGCTGGCCAAAATGGTGTCGGGCCGAATGGCGGCTTTGAACACCGCGAGGTCAAGCAGGCCGTCGGCCTGCACATCGAGGTAGCTCACCTCAAAGCCCTGACGCTCGAGCTCGCGGCAGGTGTCGAGCACCGCCTTGTGCTCGGTCTTGACGGTGATGATGTGTTTACCCTTGCCTTTGTAAAAACCCGCCGATCCCTTGATCGCCAGGTTGTTGGACTCGGTTGCACCGGAGGTCCAGACAATCTCGCGCGGATCAGCGCCGATCAGGGCGGCAACCTGCTCACGTGCTTTTTCTACGGCAGCTTCTGCCTCCCAGCCCCAGGCGTGGCTGCGCGAGGCCGGGTTACCAAAATGCTGCCGCAGCCAGGGAACCATGGCGTCCACCACCCGGTCGTCGCAAGGGTTGGTGGCGCTGTAGTCCATGTAAATAGGGAAATGCGGGGTCGTGTCCATGAAAAAATGCCAGTGTAGAAAATCAGGTTTTGTTAAAGGCTTTGCCCAGGGCAAACACCGAGTTGGGTACGTTGATGCGAATCGGCTTGGCCGCTGGCATGCTGGAGATCGCTCGCCTGAGGTTGGGTTTTTCTTCAATTTGCAAACCCTTGGCCAATTGGTCTTCCACCAGTTTTTGCAGACTGACCGAGTCCAGAAACTCAACCATGCGCACATTCAGCGATGCCCACAAGTCATGGGTCATGCAGCGAGAGCCTTTGCCCAGGCAGTTTTCCTTACCGCCGCATTGGGTGGCGTCGATGGGCTCGTCAACCGACAGAATGATGTCGGCTACCGTGATCTGCGCCGGGCTGCGTGCCAAGCTATAGCCACCGCCCGGCCCTCGGGTTGACTCCACCAGTTCATGGCGGCGCAGCTTGCCGAATAATTGCTCAAGGTAAGACAAGGAAATTTGCTGCCGCTGGCTGATGGCAGCCAAAGTAACCGGCCCGCTGTTTTGACGCAGACCCAAATCGATCATCGCGGTAACGGCAAAACGACCTTTGGTGGTGAGGCGCATGATGACTCCTTAAATCAGAGAAAGTTGACTAAGATGCTCAAGTATAGCCTTAAGCCGACCGAATTAGTCGGGTATCCAATTGCGGCCCTCATGGACCAGGGCTTTTGCCAAGCAGGGCCAAAGGCAACAGGTTATCACCCCCGGGCGCGCCAAAAGCCTGCTGCTTCAAAACACTGAGCTGGTCCCGAACCCCAGCAGCTTTTTCGAACTCCAGGTTGCGTGCGTGTTCCATCATGAGCTTCTCGAGGCGTTTGATTTCCCTTGAGATGTCTTTCTCGCTCATGTCCCCGATCTGGGCGCGCTGCATCGCTTCACGCTCTAGCCTTTCAGCCTCTTTGCCAGCTTTTTCGCTGTAAACACCATCAATCAGATCCCGCACCTCTTTGACGATGCTGCGCGGCGTGATGCCGTGCAACTCGTTGTGCGTAATCTGCCGGGCGCGGCGGCGCTCGGTCTCGCTGATCGCCCGGTGCATGGAGTCGGTAACCCGATCGGCATACAAAATTGCTCGGCCATGCAGGTTGCGGGCGGCCCGGCCGATGGTCTGTATCAGAGAGCGCTCAGAGCGCAAAAAGCCCTCTTTGTCGGCATCCAGAATCGCCACCAGGCTCACCTCTGGAATGTCCAGTCCCTCGCGCAGAAGGTTGATGCCGACCAAGACATCGAACGTGCCAAGGCGCAAATCGCGCAAGATTTCCACCCGCTCCACCGTGTCAACATCGCTGTGCAAATAGCGCACCTTGACGCCGTTGTCGGTCAAATAATCGGTCAGCTGCTCAGCCATACGCTTGGTCAGTGTGGTGATCAGCACCCGCTCGTGTTTGTCAACACGGATACGGATTTCCTGCAGCAC